>DASZJZ010000148.1:0-4065 GCA_035947555.1 Thermoleophilaceae bacterium
CGCCGCCAGCGTTCGTCCTGAGCCAGGATCAAACTCTCCGTGAAAGTCTGGCGTGGTATCAGTCCGGCCGGCGCGAGGGAAGCCCCGCAGCGGCCGGTTCCACTGTCAGATCATGAAGAGTTGTCAAGTCGTCGGTGCCTCCGCGCACACTTGCGGAAGGCTGGACTCGACGGGTTCTGCTTCAGGCCCCGCCCGAAGGCGGGGTCGAACCTGGGCGACCAGACGGATCTGGTCGCGTGCACTGCTGAGTTTTCAAAGACCGTGCGCCCTCCGGGGGTGGGGCCACCACCACGCATGAAGCGCGACGGAGCAGTGTAGCACCGTCGTTGCGGTGCTCCAAGCTCTCGCCTCCGTGATTCTAGCGCCGCCGGAGCCGCTTGAAACGCCGTTTCCCGAGCTGAATCACGGCCCCGTCGAGCCGCTCCGGAGGCAGCTCGAGCGTGGACTCGGGGAGCCACTCCCCGTCCAGCCTGACGCCTCTCTGGGCGAGCAGACGGCGGGCCTCGGAGCGCGACAGGCCGAAGGCCTCGGACAGCAGCGCGGGCAGGTGCACCAGGTCCCCGCCGTCCCGGAAGGCGTACTCCTCGATGTCCTCGGGCAGCTCGCGGCGCACGTGGAGGGTGTCGAAGCGCTCCTGGGCGGCGTCGGCCGCCTCCGCGCCGTGGAAGCGCGCGGTGAGGGCGTGGGCCATGGCGCGCTTCTGGTCTCGCGGCGGCGCCGAGGGGTCGGCCGGCCAGTCGAGCAGGAGCGCGTAGTAGGTCGGCATCGCCTCGTCCGGCACCCGCATCAGCTTCCCGAACATCTCCTCGGGCGGGTCGTCCACCGCGACGTAGTTGCCGAGTGATTTCGACATCTTCTGCACGCCGTCGATCCCGGGCAGAATCGGCATCGTGAGGATCGACTGGGGCTCCAGCCCGTAGGCACGCTGCACCTCGCGCGCGAGCAGGACGTTGAACTTCTGGTCCGTGCCGCCGAGCTCCACGTCTGCCTCGATGGCCACCGAGTCGTAGCCCTGCAGCAGCGGGTAGAGCAGCTCCAGGATCGTGATCGGCGCGCCCGAGGCGTAACGCTTGGCGAAGTCGTCGCGCTCCAGTAGCTGCGCCACCGTCGAGGTGCGGGCCAGCCGAAGAAGCGAGTCGAGCCGCATGTCGAGCCACTCGCCGTTGCGGCGCACGTCGGTCCGGTCGCGGTCGAGCTCCTTGAAGGCCTGCCGCTCGTATGTCTGTGCGTTTTGGTCGATCTCGCCCGGATCGACCAGCGGGCGGGTGACCGAGCGCCCGCTCGGGTCCCCCACGCGCGCGGTGTAGTCACCGACGATCAGCACGACCTGGTGCCCCAGGTCCTGGAACTCGCGCAGCTTGCGCAGCACGACCGTGTGGCCGAGGTGGATGTCCGGCGCCGTCGGGTCCACGCCTAGCTTCACCCGCAGCGGCCGGGCGAGCGCCAGCTGGCGCTCGAGCTCCCCTTCCGGCAGGGCGTCGACGGCGTTGCGGGTCAGGAACCGGGCCGCCTCGGCCGGGGAGTCCGTCATGGGGCCAATGCTAGACTGCCGCCCTCGCTGGGCGCCCGGCGCGATGCCGCTTGGGAGGGCGCCGAGACGCCGCCGATAGTGGCCGCCGATCGCGGTCGAAACCCTCACCCCGGGGCGCTCAAGAGCATGCAGGAGCCGCCGACGCCCATCAACCCTTCCACCTTGCACGGGCCGCGCTTTGCGCGCCCGAGTCCGGCACCCCCGAAGCCGAAGCTGAAGAAGCTGCGGCTCGCGTTCGTGATCCTGGGCCTCACCGCACTGGCGCTCGTCTCGACCTTCTTCGGGATGCTGATGGCGGTGGCCAGGGACCTTCCCTCCCTCGAGAACCAGGCCGAGTTCGAGGCCGCCGAGAACTCGGTCCTCTACGCCGACGACTGCAAGGAGCCGGACGCGAAGAAGTGCACCCGGATCGCGCGGCTCACCGGCAACCTGAACCGCATCCTGGTGAGCGAGGGCGAGATCTCGCCCAACATCAAGAACGCGGTGATCGCGATCGAGGACCGCCGCTTCTACAGCCACGAGGGCGTGGACTACACCGGCATCGCCCGCGCGCTGTGGCAGGACATACTGCGCCAGAGCGCGGTCCAGGGCGGCTCCACGATCACGCAGCAGTTCGTGAAGAACGCCCTCGCGGCGCAGGGCAACCGCTCGGTCTTCCAGAAGCTGCGCGAGTCGGCGCTCGCCTACCACCTCGAGCGCAAGTGGTCCAAGGAGAAGATCCTCACGCAGTACCTCAACACGGTCTACTTCGGGAACGGCGCCTACGGGGTGGAGGCGGCGGTGCGCACCTACTTCGGCGAGGGTGACGAGCCGGAGGAGCTCGAGGGCGCGGAGGACACCGCCGGCGTCACCTACCAGACCGACCCCACGCTCGAGCCGCCGCCCGACCCGGACCAGCGCGAGTCGAGCCGGGTGACCCCGGCGCAGGCGGCGCTCCTCGCCGGGATGATCGCCTCGCCCACGATGTACGACCCGGTCGAGAGCCCGCAGGCGGCGGGCGAGCGGCGCAACCTGGTGCTGGCGCGGATGCTCGAGCAGGAGATGATCACCCCGGGCCAGTACGAGGAGGCGCTCCGCACCCCGGTGCCCGACGAGGACGAGGTCGACCCGCCCGACGCCGACTCCGACCAGCCTTACTTCACGAGCTGGATGACCGAGCACCTGCTCGACCTGTACAGCCCGGGCGTGGTGTTCGGCGGCGGGCTCGACGTGAAGACCACGCTCGATCCCGAGCTTCAGGCCGCCGCCGAGGACGCGATCGCCGGACGGCTCGCGGGCGTGGGCCCGAGCGCCTCGCTCGTCGCGATCGAGAACAAGACGGGCGAGGTGAAGGCGATGGTGGGCGGCACCGACTTCGACGCCCGCCCCTTCAACCTCGCCACGAACGGCCACCGGCAGCCCGGCTCGGCGTTCAAGCCTTTCATCCTCGTCCGCGCGCTCGCGGACGGCATCGACCCGAACAGCTCGTGGGCCTCGATGCCGAAGGAGCTGCCGTTCCGTGGCGCTAACGGGCGCGAGCTCTTCGAGGTGGCGAACTACGAGGACTCCTACCTGGGCACCGCGTCGCTCTGGTCGGCCACCGCCACATCCGACAACTCGGTGTTCGCCGAACTCGGAATGAAGGTCAAGCCCAGGCGGGTGGCGCGGATGGCCCGGAGGATGGGCATCCGCACCGAGCTCTCCACCAACCCCGCGATGCTGCTCGGCGGCCTCGAGCAGGGCGTCACGCCGCTCGAGATGGCCTACGCGTATTCCACGCTGGCCAACGACGGCAACCGCGTGTCCGGCACGCTCGCCCCCAACGAGACCGGCCCGGTGGCGATCGAGACGGTCGAGGGCGGTCCCGGGCCCGACAAGGTGAACGAGCGGACCGAGAAGCGGGTCTTCCCCGCGAAGGTCGGACAGGTGGCCAAGGACATGCTCGAGCTGGTCGTGTCGAGCGGCACCGGCGAGGCGGCGCAGGTGGGCGACGAGGTCATCTGGGGCAAGACCGGCACCACGGAGAACTACGGCGACGCCTGGTTCGTGGGGAGCGACGACCGTCTCACCGTCGCGGTCTGGGTCGGGTACGCCGACAAGGTCCAGCCCATGGAGTACGAGTACGCCGGGAGCCCGGTGGCGGGCGGCACCTACCCGGCGGTGATCTTCAGCGACTTCATGTCGACGTGGATGGAGCTGGTCGAGGCGCGCGGGCTCGACAAGGACGAAGAGGACGGCGAGGGCGAGCTGGTACCGACTCCGGACACGTACATCACGCCGTCCCCGGAGCTGGAGGCGGAGCCGGTGGCGCCCGAGGAAGCCGTGCCGGCGGAGCCCGTGGCGCCCGAGGAGCCGGCGCCGGCCGAGCCGGTCGTGCCGGAGCCGACGCAGCCGCCCGCGCCGGCGGAGCCGGCCCCGGTGGAGCCCGCCCCGGTGCCCGAGACGTCGGCGCCGGAAAGCGGCGGTGGAGTGACGCCCGAGGGCGCCGGCGAGTAGAGGCCCTGTGGGCCGCGGCGCGCCGGCCGCCGGAGGGCCGCGGCGGCGCCGGCCGCCGG
>DASZJZ010000149.1:0-8628 GCA_035947555.1 Thermoleophilaceae bacterium
CCCCCCCCCCCCCCCCCCCCCGCCCCTGTAGCTCAGCGGGTCCCCTCCTCCGCCAGCTGCTCGACGGTGTCGGCGTTGCTCTCGTCGACGAAGCCCGGTCCGGTGAGCACCGGCAGCCCGCCGCCGACCGTGTTGGCGTTCTCGTTGAACAGCGTCAGGAACACCACCGGCAGGTAGCCCTGGAGGTACTGCTGCTGGTCGACCGCGAACTCGATCTCCCCGGCCTTGATGGCCTGGACGACGTCGCCGCTGAGGTCGAACGTCGCCACCCTGGCCTCGGAGCCCGAGCCCTGCACGGCATCCCTGGCGGCCACGGCGATGTCGGGGTTCAGGGTCAGCACCGAGCCGATCGCGTCATCGGACTCGAGCTTCGACTGGATCTCGGTCAGCGTCGTCGCCACGTCCGCGACGCCCTTCACCTGCAGGTTCTCGACCTCGCCGCCGAAGCCCTCACGGGCGCCGTCGCAGCGCTGCTCCAGGCCGATGTTCCCCTGCTCGTGGACGACGCACAGCAGCTTGCCGGCGTCGCCGCCCTCGGCGAGCCGCCGACCGGCCGCCTCGCCGGCGACGGTCTCGTCCTGCCCCACGTGCGTCATCGCACCAAGGTCGGCCGACTCGGACTGGCCGGAGTTCAGCGTGATGACCGGGATGCCCGCCTCCACGGCCTTCTGGAGCGGATCCCGGATCGCGTCCGGGTTCGGCGCCGAGGTGGCGATGCCGTCGACCTTCTCCGTCACCGCGGAGTCGATCAGCTGGGCCTGGCGCTGGGGATCGTTCTGCGACTCGCTGTACTTGACCTCGACCCCCATGTCCTCGCCGGCCTTCTCCGCGCCGGCCTTGGCCACCGCCCAGAAGGTGTCGCCTTCACCGTGCGTGATGACCGCGATGGACAGATCACGACCCTGGCTGAGCGAGACGTCGTCGCCTCCGCCACCGCCCCCGCCGCCGTCGTCGTCATCGTCGCCGCACGCCGCCACGAACGCCGCCAGCCCGAGTACGAGCATGGCCGTCAACAGGACCTGCACAAGTCGCTTCATAGGTGCTGATTCCCTCCTCCGTTGGCTGGAGCCAGACTGGCCAGGAACTCGATGCTCTCCTGCACATCGAGCACGGGACCACGACCCACCGGCGGCTCCTCCCCGGTGATGGTCGTGTCCTGTTCGAGCACGAGCCAGCGCTCGTACCCGTGGCGGTCGAGCAAGCCGACCACCTCGCCGATCGAGGCGTCGCCGCGGCCGAGCGGCCGGAACAGGCCGGCGCGCGTGGCGTCCACGAGCGACAGCGCGCCGTCGCGTACCTGCTCGGCGAGGGCGGCGTCGACGTCCTTCAGATGCACGTGCACGATTCGGTCGGCGTGCCTCCGCACGAAGTCGGCGGAATCGGCGCCGCCGATCGCGAGGTGCCCGGTGTCCAGGCAGACCTTGATGTCGCTCTCGGCGAGGATGCGCTCGATCTCGTCGCCGGTCTCGACGACGCTGCCGGCGTGCGGGTGCAGGGCGGTGGTGAGGCCGTGCTGTGACGTGACCTCCCCCACGCGCCGGAGGTTCTCGGCCAGGCGGGTCCAGTCGGCGTCGTCGAGCGGTTGCGGTGGCGACCACTCGCTGTCCATCACCGGCGCCACGGTCAGCACCTCTCCGCCGAGGGCGGCGAGGAGAGGAGCGACGCTGTCCAGGAGCTCGTGGGTGCCGTCGAGCGTCGGCTTGTGAAGCGCCAGCGGAAGGAAGCCGGCCACCAGCCGTAGGCCGAAGCCGTCGAGCAGGGAGCGAACGCGGTCGGGGTCGAGCGGCAGATAGCCGACCGGCCCGAGCTCGGTCGCCGTGAGGCCGAGCGAAGCCATCTCCGACAGCACCCGCTCGGGCCCGAGCTGACGCCCCCAGCCGGGAACCTCGCAGACGCCCCAGGAGATGGGGGCACCAGCAAGTAGGCGCCCGTGCCGGCGACCGACCGCGGGCCCGCGTGCCGCCGCGCGCTCGCTTCCCGCGGCGTTCTCGCTTCCCGCCGAGCGCTCGGCTTCGCGCGCAGGCGTCGCTCCGCGGTCGCTCGCTCCCCCCGCCGAGCGCTCCGCTTCGCGCGCACTCGTCGCTCCCCGGTCGCTCGCTCCCCTCGCGGCACGGCGCTCCGCTTCGGGCGCACTCCCCGCTTCGCGATCCCTCGCCGCGGGGCGGTTGGCTTGGGCCTCTTTCTTCATCCTCATTGGAGCGCTCCATTGATTAGAGCGCTCCAACGTCGTAGCATGCAGATCCCGCGCATGGCTGTCAAGGGGACTCGCACGGCCGGCTCCCGGCACCCGACTCTCGAGGACGTGGCACGAGAGGCTGGGGTGTCGCGGTCGCTCGTCTCGCTCGTGATGCGCGACAGCCCCAAGGTCAGCCCGGAGCGCCGCGAGCGAGTGCTCGCGGCGGCCGCCACCCTCGGCTACCGGCCACACGCGATGGCGCGAAGCCTGGCGAGCCGGCGCACGCACACGGTCGGCGTGCTCCTCAACGACCTCCACAACCCCTTCTTCGCCGAGATCGTCGACGGCATCGACGAGCACGCGTCCGAGACCGGGTACCGGCTGCTGATGTCCACCAGTGGACGGCGCGAACGGCGCGAGCGGGCGATGCTCGAAACGCTGCTCGAGTACCGCACCGACGGCCTCATCCTGCTGAGCCCCCGGATGCGGACCAGGGACATCGCGGCGGCGGTGGGCTCCGCCCACACGGTCGTGGTGGGCCGCGCAGTGCGTGACGCCGGGTTCGACTGCGTGCTGAACGACGAGCGGGTCGGCACCCGGCTCGCGGTGCAGCACCTGGTGGAGCTGGGCCACGAGCGGATCGTGCACATCGACGGGGGCGCCGGCGCGGGGGCCGCGCCGCGACGGGCCGCCTACCTGCGGGCGATGCGCGAGTTCGGCTTTGAGCAGCACGCGCGGGTGATCGCGGGCGACTTCACCGACGAGGCGGGAGTACGCGGCGCCGAGCAGCTGCTGCGGGAGCGCCGGCTGCCGACGGCGGTGTTCGCGGCCAACGACCTGGTCGCGGCCGGAGTGCTCGACCGCCTCGAGGACGAGGGGATCGCCGTGCCCGGGGACATCTCGATCGTGGGCTACGACAACACGTTCCTGGCAGCGCTCCACCACATGTCGCTGACGACGATCGACCAGCCCCGGCGCGAGATGGGCCGGGTGGCGCTGGAGCTGCTGCTGGAGCGAATGGACGGCCGAGCGGCCCGCGAGGTGCGCGTGATGCAGCCGCGCATGGTGGTCCGAGCAACCTCCGGCCCGGCGCCGTGAGGGGAGGCGGGGCGGCGCACCGACCGATGGGCCCTTCGTCGCGCGTGTCCGCCGGCACGGCGCACACGGTGGCGGCCGCGGCCCGCTCGCCGGCGGCGGCTGCGCGAACGCTCGCGACCGCCCCCCGCACTCTCGCGGCCATCCCTCGCCCGCTCGCGGCCGCCTTTCGTATGCTCGCGGCCCCTCGCCCGCGCGCGGCCGCCTTTCGCATGCTCGCGGCCGTTTGTCGCACGCTCGCGGCCACCGCCCGCACGGCCGCTGCCGCGCTACCCACGCTGCCGGCCGCCACGCGCACGGTCGCCGCCGCCTTCACCTTCGTCGCCCTCGCCGCTTCGCTCGGCGGCTGCGCCGAGGACTCCGCTTCGTCGCGGGCGGCCCCGCCTCGGCTCGTCTCTGTGCTCGGCGTGGGGAGCGAGCGGGCGATCGGCTTCGCCGTGGCGGCCAACAGAGTGGTCACCGTGGCTCACGCCGTCGAGGGCAACCAGGGGGTGCGCGTCCGGGTGGGTGGCGGTTCGCGTCGGGCTCGGATTCTGCGGGTCGACCGGCGGGCGGACCTCGCCCTGCTCGCGGTGCCGGGGCTCCGCGCCTCGACGGCGGACATCGCAACGGCGGGCAATGAGGACACAGTGCGCGTGATGGTCCTGCGGGGCGACCGCTCCGAGGCCCTTCCGGCTGTCGTGCGCCGCGCTATCGACGCGCGCGTCAATGCACCAGGCGCCGATCGGCCGCTGAGGCGCCCCGCGCTCGAGCTCGAAGCGCGCACGCGGGCCGGCGACTCGGGAGCCCCTGTTGTCACCGAGGCCGGGGCGGTGGCGGGCGTCGTCTTCGCACGCTCGCGCAACAACAGGGACACCGCCTACGCGGTGGACGCCCGAGCCCTCGACCAGCTCCTCGCGGAGGGCCGCGCTTAGGGGGTTGGTTGGCCTCAATCCTCGTATGCGGTATCCAGGACAACCACCCCCCGGTCGCCGCGCCGCGGCGCGCGGAGCCGGCCGGTTCCACTCGGCCGGCGGGTAGTTGGGCGGGCTCGCTCGACCGTCGCAGCGGCTAGTCCGGGCGGCCGCTGTCCGAGCGGCTAGGCCGGCCCGTTGTGCCCCCGCTCATCGGGCGCGACGCGGGCCGGCTCGGCCGCGACCTCGGACGCGCTCAGCGCGGCAGGGACCTGTTCCTCGTTGCCTGCCGTCAGTCCACGCTGCGCGCTGTCGGCCTCAGGCGGCGAGGGCGCCGATTCGCTCCCACGCTCGAGCGAGCGCGCCCCCTCGTCCGCCGTCCCGCCGCCCGCTTCGAGCAATGGCCGGATCAGGTCCAGCGGCAGCGGGAACACAATGGTCGACCCCTGGTTCGAGCTGATGTCGGACAGCGCCTGCAGGTAACGCAGCTGGATCGTCACGGGGTTGGGCCTGATCACGTCCGCGGCCTCCGCGAGCCGGCCGGCGGCCTGGTACTCGCCCTCGGCGTTGATCACCTTCGCCCGCCGGTTCCGCTCGGCCTCGGCCTGCCGGGCCATGGCGTGCTGCATGCGGTCGGGGATTTCCACGTCCTTGATCTCGACGATCGTGACCTTGATCCCCCAAGGCTCCGTCTGCTCGTCGATGATCTGCTGGAGGCTCTCGTTGAGCCGCTCGCGCTCGGACAGCAGCGCGTCGAGGTCGGCCTTTCCGAGGATCGAGCGGAGCGTGGTCTGGGCGATCTGGAGGGTCGCCCCGACGTAGTCCTCGATCTCCAGGACGGATCGGCGGGGATCGATGACCCGGAAGTAGACGACCGCGGCCACCTTGACCGGCACGTTGTCGCGGGTGATCACGTCCTGGTGCGGGATCCGAAGGGTGATCGTGCGGAGGCTGACGCGGACCATGCGGTCAATGGCGGGGATCAGCAGCACGAGGCCAGGCCCCTTCTGGTTGATCACCCGGCCGAGCCGGAAGATCACCGCGCGCTCGTACTCGCGCAGCACGCGGACCGAAGCGCCGGCGAGGGCGAGTACGGTCACCGCGATCACCGCCAGGACTATCAGCAGCACGGCAATCACCATTCCACCTCCCATGTCTCGGCTTTCCGAACGCACAGCGTCAGGCCGCTGACGCGCTCGACCACGACGGGGTCGCCGACCCTGATCTCGCCCTCCGGGTCGTCGGGCCAGCTGCGCCGCGCTCGCCAGAGGGCTCCGTCCACGAAGACCTGACCGCCCTCGCCGTTCCAGCTGCGCACCCTTCCGGTCATGCCGCTGAGCGCCTCGCGGCCACTGGCGGCGCGGAGCCTGCGTACGGCGAGCGACTTGCGCGTGGCGAGTGCCAGCCAGACGACGGTCACGCCGAGGGCCGCGAGAACGGCCGCGACCACCACCGCGGCGCCGGCTCCAGCGCCGGCTATGGCAACAGCGGCACCCGCGGCGAGGGCCACCCCGCCGACGCTCCCGAGGACGCCTCCGGGCACGTGAGCCTCGGCCACCAGAAGGGCGACCCCGACCAGCACCAGAGCCACGCCGATCTCGACCATCTCCTCAGCATCATGGTACGCCCCGGGCGAAGCGGCCGGGAGGGGTTGGCGCACCCGGGCGACCGCCCGGCCCAGCGGCGACCGCTCCGGATACAGCGTGCCTGGTGGCGGCCGACCCCGTCAGCGGCCACCGCTTCGCCTCAGCGGGCCGAGCCACTACCGTGGCGCGCCGATGGAGGACCCGCTGCAGATCGGCCACGGGGCTGCGATCCCGCTGTCCGAGGTGGAGGTCCGCACGAGCCGGTCGTCGGGCCCGGGCGGGCAGCACGCCAACGTGACGGCCTCGCGAGTAGAGGCCGCGTTCGACGTGGAGGCGTCGCGATCGCTCAGCGAAGACCAGAAGCGCCGGGTGATGGCCCGCTGCGGCCCGGTGGTGAGGGCGACGGCGCAGGACACGAGGAGTCAGTCGCGTAACCGCGAGCTGGCGCTGGAGCGGCTGCGGTCCCGACTGGCAGCCGCGTTGACGGTGCAGCGGCCGCGCCGGCCGACGAAGCCGACGACGGCGTCGCGCCGCCGCCGGCTGGACTCGAAGCGGCGCCGGGGCGAGGTGAAGCGATCGCGCCGGAGGCCCGACGCCGAGGAATGAGAGCGGCACCGCCCGGCGGAGGAGCGAAGGGGGCCGCTCGCCTGGCGGGGCGGAGCGACAGGCTGCGCTCTCCTAGTTGCCCGTGCCCGGCGGCGCCACAGCGCCGCCTCCTTCGCCGCCCTCCGGCGGGGCGGGCTCGGGGGCCGGCTGTGGCGCGGGCTCCACGGCGCCGCCGCCTTCGCCCTGGGCCGGCGGCGCTAGCTGCTCGGTGCCCGGGCTCACCGGGGTTCCGGGGACTATGGCGGGCGGGGCTGTCGGTGTGGCGGGCGCCGGCGTGGCCGTGCCGCCCGTTCCCGCGCCGACGTCCGCGTCGGTCTCCTCGCGGGTCGTGCGCTCGCGCTGAGGCTCATCGGTCTCGGCGCGGTCGCCGAGGCTCTCCGGTGTGGTCGGAACGCCAAGGTCGGCGGGCGTCGTCTCGGGCTCGTCCTCGCCGCTGCCGGCGCCCGCGATCACCACGATCAGGAGCAGGAGCACGACGGCGGCTGCGCCCGCGGCCACCATCCGGCGGCGCATGTAGACGGACTCCGCCTCGCCGCGTCCAGGTCCGCGCGGTGGACGCCGTGGAGGCCGGCCTTCGGGCGGAAGAAGGCGTGTGGGCTGGTCGTCCAGAGCGAGCGAAGTTAGCAGTTGCAGGGAAGACGAGCGCCCGCGCTCAGGCGTAGTGGAGGTCGGCGGACTCGTCGTCCCCGACCGGTCGCTCGCAGGTGGGACACCACCAACGGACCTCGACCGGTGTCCCGCACGCCTCGTGGCGCGGCGGCTCGGCGCTCTCGCCATGCCGGGCCCCCCAATCGGACAGCAGCCGGAGCGCGCCGGCGAGCTCGTGCCCCGAGGCGGTGAGCTCGTAGACATATCGCTGCGGCCGCTCGGAATAGGGCTGCGCAAGCACGAGCCCCTCGCCCTCGAGGCGGCGAAGCCGCTGACTCAGCACGTTGGGAGCGATGCCGCCGAGGGCCTCCTGGAGGTCGCCGAAGCGGCGCGGGCCGGCGAGGAGCGCCTCGACGAGGAGAAGCGTCCAGCGGTCGCCGACGCTGTCGAGCGCGGCCGCGAGCGGCGAGGGCAGCGCGTCGAGCGCGGCCGCGGACGGATCGGGCGGCGCCCCCGCAGAACGGTCGGGCTGCGCGCCCGGAGACGTATCGCGCGCACTGCTTCGAGACAGCGAGCTCATCGCAGCTAGCCTACTGTCCATGCTTGCTATGGTAGTCGCTTGCAATTCGCAAGTGACTAGGGAGTGATGGTTATGGAAGCGGTCGTTTCGTTGCAGGAGACCATCGGCGAGGTTGCGAGGAGGGTGGGTCCGTCGGTGGTCGGGCTTGGGCGCGGGTGGGGTCACGGGTCCGGTGTCGTCATCGGCGAGGGACGCGTCCTCACGAATGCACACAACCTGCGCCGCGAGCAGGTGACCGTCGTGTTCGCCGACGGCCGCCGTGCCACCGGCGACGTGGCGGCCGCCGATCCCGATCTCGACCTCGCCGTCGTCGAGGTCGACACCGGCGACTCCCCGGCCGTCACGTGGGAGCCGGGCGATCCGCCAGCAATCGGCGCCCCGGTCCTTGCGGTCGCCAACCCGGGCGGGCGCGGCCTCCGCGTCACGCTCGGCTTCGTCTCGTCAGAGGGCCGCAGCTTCCGCGGCCCGCGCGGCCGCCGCATCGGCGGCGCGATCGAGCACACGGCACCGCTCCCACGCGGCTCCTCAGGCGGCCCACTCGTGGACACCGAGGGCAGGCTCCTCGGTCTGAACGCCCTGCGCCTCGACGGCGGCCTGATCCTCGCCGTGCCCGCCACGGCGGCGGTGAAGGAGCGCGCCTCGCGGCTGGCCCGCGGAGAGGCCCCGGCTTCGCCGCGCCTCGGCGTGGCCATCGCCCCGCCGCACGTGGCGCGGCGCATGCGCCGAGCCGTCGGCCTGCCCGAGCGCGACGGCCTGCTCGTGCGCGCGGTCGAGGACGGCTCCCCGGCCGTGCGTGCGGGCATCGAGCGCGGCGACCTCCTGGTCACCGCCGGCGACCGCGACCTCGATGGCGTGGATGCCCTCTACGAGGCGCTCGACGCGGTGTCCCCCGAGCGGGGCGCGCTCGACCTCACCATCGTGCGTGGAACGGAGGAACGCACCCTGACCGTGGAGTTCGACACGACCGAGGCGGCGGCGTGAATGCATCCAGAGGACGATCGGCTGAAGCGGACGCTCGCGAGGGGGTGGCTGCGACACAGGCGCGGCTGGATCGAGCGGCCGAGCGCGGCGAGGCGGCCGGGGACCGGGCAAGCGCGGCGGCGC
>DASZJZ010000150.1:0-2144 GCA_035947555.1 Thermoleophilaceae bacterium
ACCTCGAAGGCAGCCGAGCTCGGCGACAGGCAGTGGCGCACGCTGCTCGAGGCCCACCACGCGGCTGTCAGGGCCCAGGTCGCCCGCTACTCCGGCAACGTGATACGCAGCACCGGCGACGGTTTCTTCGCCACCTTCGGCGGCCCCGCCCGCGCCATCGCCTGCGCCCACAAGACCGTGGACGCCGTCGGTGACCTGGGCCTCGACATCCGCGCCGGCATCCACACCGGCGAAGTGGAGGTCATACAGAGCCGGATCGAGGGCATCGCCGTCCACATCGGCGCCCGCATTGCGGCCCAGGCAAAGCCCTGCGAGGTGCTCGTGTCGAGCATCGTCCGCGACCTCGCCGCCGGCTCCGGCATCGACTTCGAGGACCGCGGCACACACGACCTCAGGGGCGTCCCGGGCGAGTGGAAGCTGTACGCGGCTCGACTAAGCGACCGCTCCCGGATAGGTTAGGCGGCGATGCGGCTCTTCAGTCAGGACACCAAGGTCGAGGCACTCAAGCGCGCGCCCCTGTTCGAGGGCCTGTCGAAGAAGGAGCTCTCCCAGCTCGCACGCGTCAGCGAGGACATGGAGATCCCCGAGGGCACCACGCTCACCAAGGAAGGCGAAATCGGTCACGAGTTCTTCGTGATCGTGGAGGGAGAGACTCAGGTCAAGCGCAAGGGCCGCACCCTGGGCACCCGCAAGGCCGGCGACTTCATCGGCGAGATCGCCCTCCTCGAGCAGGTGCCGCGCACCGCCACGGTGACCGCCAAGACCTCGCTGCGCGTCTTCGTCCTCACGAGCAAGGACTTCCATCACCTGCTCGAGGAGAACCCGAAGGTCGAGCGCAAGGTCCTGCGCACCCTCGCCAAGCGGGTCGCGGACCTCTCCAAGGACCCGACGGCCGCCTGAGCCGGCCGTTCGGCCGCCAGAACCGGCCGTTCGTCTCGCCAGTTCGCCTCCCGACGACTCGCGGTTTCGCCAGTCGCGGTCCGGGAAGGGACCCCGGCAGGAAGAGGGGAGAGGCGATGACCAGAGAGTTCGACCCGTTCGGTTCGTATCCGATCAACCGGCGACGGTTCATCCAGGGGGCGACGGCCACGGCGGTCATCCTCGCCGGGTGCGGCGGTGACGAGGAGACCGCGGAGGAACCGACCGGCAGGGCGCCCAGCCAGCAGTTCTCCGAACCCGACGGCCAGCTCTCCGGCAGCCTGAAGATCCTCATGTGGAGCCACTTCGTGCCGCGGCACGACGAGTGGTTCGACAAGTTCGCGCAGGACTGGGGCAAGCAGGTCGGCGTGGACGTCACCGTCGACCACATCGAGGTCACCGGCATCCCCACGCGGATCGGCTCGGAGATCTCCGCGAAGTCGGGTCACGACGTGATCCAGTTCATCGCCCCGCTGCCCCAGTTCGAGCCCAGCGTCGTCGACATGACCGACGTGACGCAGGAGGCCGAGCGGCGCTTCGGCAAGCAGATCGGGCTCTGCTACAAGAGCAGCTTCAACCCGACCACGCGGAAGTTCTTCGCCTACAGCCCGGGCTGGGTGCCGGACCCCGGCAACTACCGCAAGAGCCTGTGGGAGAAGGCCGGGTTCCCGAACGGCCCCTCCACGTGGGACGAGCTGCGCGAGGGCGGCTCCAAGATCAAGAGCGACCAGGGCATCCAGCTCGGCATCGGCATGTCGCAGGAGATCGACTCCGACATGGTCGGACGCTCTCTGATGTGGTCGTACGGCGGTGCCATACAGGACGAGAACGAGAACGTGATCATCAACTCGCCCGAGACCGTCGCGGCGGTGGAGTACATGAAGGGGCTCTACGAGGGCGCGATGACCGATGAGGTGTTCGCCTGGAACCCGGCCTCCAACAACCAGGGGCTGGTGGGCGGAAAGCTGTCCTACATCGTCAACTCGATCTCGGCCTACCGCACGACCCAGAAGGTCAACCCGCAGCAGGCGAACGACACCTTCTTCGTCAAGGCGCTCCAGGGCCCGGCAGACAACTGGGCGGCCCAGCACGTGATGTACAACTGGATCGTCCCGAAGCACGCGGAGAACGTGGACGCCGCCAAGGAGTTCCTGCTCCACTACACGGAGAACTACGCGCGCGCGACCTGGGAGTCCGAGCTGTACGACTTCCCGGCGTTCGGCAAG
>DASZJZ010000151.1:0-19940 GCA_035947555.1 Thermoleophilaceae bacterium
CCACACCCGCTCGACCTCCTTGATGCGGCTGTCGATGCGATCGTCGAGGATGGTCAGGAACAGCTCGTCCTTGCTCTCGAAGTTGGCGTAGAACGCGCCCTTGGTGTAGCCGGCGGCCGCGGCGATCGCGTCGATGGACGCCCCGTCGAGGCCTTCCTCCGAGAAGACCCGCATCGCCGACTCCATCAGCCGCTTCCGCGTCTGGGCCTGCCGCTGCTTGCGGGTGAGGCTCGTCGTCACGCCGGCGCCGCGGCGGCCGGCTCGCGCTCGCGCGGCTCCACCACGACCTCGGCACCACGCGACGGGGCGAGCGTGATCGGCGTGCGGCGAACGACCCGCTCGGGCGCCGTCCCCGAACGGGATCCAGGTGTAGGTGCCCGCCGGGCGATCGAGAAAGCGCTCGGGCGAGAAGCGCGACGGCTCGGGGGTAGGTGTCCTCCCCGGCCGCCGCCCGTCCTCATGCTTCGCGCCGAGCAGCATCGAGAGCACGTCGTCACGCTGCTCCAGGTCGGTCTCGGAGCGCCGCCGGGGGATCTCGTCGAGCACCAGCTCGTTGACGGGGTCGAGCTCTCGCTGGAATAGCGCCACTTGAACATGCGCTCCGGCCCCAGCGCCAGCAACGCGAGAACCGAGCGCGGGTCGCCGCTCATGTCAGCGGCAGCAGGACCACGTTCGCCTCACCGGCGTGGAGCAGCCGCGGGTCGCCGGTGAACACCTGCTGCACGGCGTCCGGGTGGGAGAGAACGACGACCGTCTCGCGCGGGATCGGGGACAGCGTGAACATGTCGCCGTAGCGGCGCTGGCATCGCTCGAGCAGAGGGCCTCTAACCGACGTTGCCAGGGTCAGCTGCGCGGCCCGAGTAAGCGCTGGCGAGGCGGGCGAGGGTCAGCGCGCCGAGCAGCAGGCCGAAATCCCGGAGTGCGATGTCGGCGTAGCCGCCCACCAGCAGCAGGCTGATGATGATGCCGCCGAGCCAGCCAGCCACCAGAAGGCCGCCGAAGCGTGGGGCGATCGCGACGATCACGCCCGCGGCGATCTCGACCGCGCCGACCATGAGCATCGCGTCCTCGGCGCTGCCTGGGATGAGGTCGTTGAACTCGGGCGCCAGGTACTTGGGCCAGTCGCCGATCATGACCTCGGCGAACTTGTCGAGCCCGAAGAGGATCGGCGCGACGGTGAACGCGACGCGCAGCAGCATGAAGGCCTGCGCGGCCGGGTCGCGGCGCAGCACGCTCGAGGCGGGAACTGGGCTCGGCCGCAAGGTGGCGGCGATGGCACTGCTCATGGTGCTCCTCCTTCGGAAGAAAATCTGCTAAGTGGCGGCTGCGCTACCACTGCAGGTCACATACGCGGTGTAGGCGGCAGCCATTACGGACTTAGCGACCCCAGCGGCGCTCGGGTGTCCCGCCGCGCCGCACGAGGTCGCACAGGCTTCGGTACTCCTCATGGCAGGCGGGGCAGCCCTCGAGATGGGCGCGCATCCCGGGTACCCGGTCGTCTGCCCCCGCGCCCTGGAGCTCGAGCTCGACGTATTCGTCCAGTCTCTCGAAGCACTCATCGCACAGCAACTCCGACCCGGCCGGTCCGAGCAACCGCTTGAGGGTGTGGTTGTCGTCGCGCTTCGGCATGCTCGTTCCTTGCTACATCGAGTCGAGGGTGAAGCCTCTTTCGGCGAGTTCGGCGCGCAACTTCCTGCGCGCGTCGTGCAGTGTCTTGTAGAGCGCGCCACGCGTGGTGTTCAGTCGTTCGCCGAGCACGTCGATCGGAACCTCGTTGAGGGCGAGCGCGACGAGCACCTCGCGCTGGTGCTCGGTCAGGCACCCATCGATGGCCTGCTTGATGGCGTGCATCAGCTCGCTGGCCTCGGTCTGGCTTTGAGGGGTCTCGCGGGCGTCGGCCACCGTCGGCCACGCCTCTGGCTCGAGCACCACCTCGCGTTCCTGCCAGCCCCGGCGGCGCAGACGCACGCCGGCCTCGAGCAGCGCGAACTTATAGGCCCAGGTCGTGAAGCGGCTGGCGCCGCGGTAGTCGTCGAGCTTGGCAAGCACGGCGACCAGCGCGTCATCGGCGGCCTGAATGGCGATGTCCTCGAGCTCCTCGCCGCGTACGTGCGAGAGGGCGGCGCGCCGACGCGAGACCTCGAAGCGGGCGGCGCGCACGAGCAGCTCGTGCAATCGTCCGATCGCCTCGTCGCGCTCGGCGCCCGGAGCGCGAAGGGCCCTTAGCCACTCGCCCGAGTCGGCCTGTGCGCGGTCGGGCTCGCCGGCGACGGCGCTGGTCGACAGGCGGGAGCTCACGCGCGTGCCGAGGCTAACAGCCCGTGTGGCGCTCAACACGCTCGCCTCTCGCGCTCGAGCGGCGCCAGGATGCGCGCCGCAAGAACCGGCGGGCAGCCGCGCTCGACCAGCTCGATCAGCGCGTGCAGATCGACGCCGCACTCGCGCGAGAGCTGCTCCGCCAACTCGGCGCCGAAGCCGGCCCTGCGCAGTCGTGCACGGCGCCAGGCGACCATCTCGGTCACCCGGCGGTCGGCACCTGCGCGTGCTCCGGTTTCAAGGTCCACGTCTCCTTTAGCGCCCCCGAGTGGGCCGTTCTTACGACTCCACACCGCGTACTTCGCGCGGACCTGCATCTGGCCGATGCGGCGCGGAGCTGGGGATCGCGTGCTGCAGCTCATGTGCGCTGTCATGGTGCGGAGGGCTGGCTCCGCCGCTCAGCAGCCGGGCGCGGCGGTCCGCCGGCCGCGGTCGAGCGCGGCGAGCGCTTCCGACGCCGCGGCATGCAGCGAACCGCTCGGACCGGGCCGGTACAACGGACTGGACCGGTCGGTGACCAGACAGGCTGTCTTCGCCAGACCGTGGACGCCGAGTGGCTCGCCACCACTGAGACGGTCGGCCAACGCCAGCAGCAGCTCGTCGTTCTCGCGGATCTCCGGGCGCCGCAGCCTTGCCTTTATGAGCGGTGCGTGATGGCCGTTCGCGATCTCGACCGCGTCGCGAAGCGCGTGGGCAAGTCGGACCCTCGAGCCGGGCGAGCCGAGCTGGCCGACGCGTAGGCTCAGCTCGTCGCTCTGCATCGGATCCGCGCCGCTTGCCAGCCGGCGATCGAGATCGCGCGCGCCCCGCCGCGTTTGCCAGTGAAGCCACACGCCGCCGAGCACCAAGCCTCGCCAGCGCCGCGGCAACGCGAACTGCCTGCTCGGGGATCGATACGTCGAGAGGCCGGTCATGCGACACGCTCGCTTGGCCGCTCGCGGCTCTCGAACCACGAGAGCTCGCCGCGGCGCTGCTCGTCAGCTCGTCTGGCGGCCAGGTGCCGAGCGACGATGGGGGTAACGGTCGATCGTCCCTCGCGACACGTGCGAGCACAGCGCGCGAAGGCCGCGGCGATGTCGTGCAGGGTTGCCATGAGGCAGACCTCCTGCTCGCGGGACAGTCCGCGGCCATGCCCCCGCTCGGCGATCCCGGACGAGGCGTCGGCAGCCAGCTGATACCAGGCTGCGCTGAGGATCTGAAGCGCCTCCTCCAGAGATGCGAGGGAGTCGACCCCGGCCTCGTGGCTTCCCGGCCGACCGGCGTCCGTTCGGAAGGCTCTCGCCGCCTCGAGCAGCTCGGCGGCGCGGTGGAGGGGATCTGCCGTTCTCATACCCACAATCGTCGTGGTGAGGAGCGGTGCGAACCATGGGACTCAATGCCCAAATGGACCGGCTCGGACGCCCATCGGGATGGAGGGCTTCAGTGCCCGGACGAAAAACCGGGGAGCTCCGCGGCAGCGAGCATCGGCTGGCGCTTGATCTCGATGCAGTCGAGCAGCTCGTGGTAGGAGTCGCAGAAGGAGCGCACGCCTTCGCGCTCGAGCTCGCCGGTGAGGGCGTCGAGCTCGATTCCCGCCTCGGCGACCCTGCGCAGGGTCGCGTTGGCCGCCCCGGCGATGGCGAGCGCGTGCTTGACGTCGCCGTGGTCGGCAAAGGCCCGTAGGGTGGCTTCGGGCATCGTGTTCACCGCCCCCGGGGTGATCAGCCTGTCGACGTAGAGGACGTCCGAGTAGGCGGGGTCCTTGGTGGCGGTGCTGGCCCAGAGCGGTCGTTGCGAGCGAGCGCCCGCGTCGCGTAGCGCGAGCCAGCGCTCGTCGGCCAGGGAGGGATGCTCGCTGAAGCGGTCCAGGTAGCGCGCGTAAGCCAGCCGCGCGTTGGCGATCGCGACGCGACCGCGCAGACCGGAGTCGGCCGGAAGCAATGGGTCGACCTTGGCGTCGACGCGCGAGACGAAGAACGAGGCCACGGAGGCGATCGCGTCGACCGGCTCGCCGGAGGCGAGGCGTCGCTCGAGGCCGGTCAGGTAGGCGTCGATCACCTGCTCGTAGCGCGCCACCGAGAACAGCAGGGTCACGTTGACGTTGACCCCGCGGGAGGTGAGCTCCTCGATCGCGGGGATGCCCGCTGAAGTGGCCGGAACCTTGATCATCGTGTTGGGCCGGTCGAGTCGGCGCCACAGCTCGAGCGCCTGCTCGATCGTCGCCTCGCTGTCGTCGGCTAGATCGGGGGTGCACTCGAACGAGACGAACCCGTCGCGCCCGTCGCTCTCGTCGAAGGCGGGCCGGAGCAGGTCGGCGGCGCGGCGGACATCCTCGAGCGCCAGCTCGAAGAAGAGCTCTTGCGGATCACGGGTTCCCGAGGCCACGGCGGCGCGGAGCTGGTCGTCGTAGCGGTCGGAGCTGGTAATCGCCTTGGCGAAGATCGACGGGTTCGAGGTTGCTCCCGTGACCGCGCAGTCGGCGATCAACCTGGCGAAGTCGCCGCTCTCGAGCAGCTCGCGCGAGAGCGTGTCGAGCCATATGGAGACCCCTGCGTCTTGAAGCTCCTGGAGGCGGTTCATGCGACGCCGCCTCTCTCGACGTGCGCCAGCTCATCGAGCGGGACGTCGGGATCGGCGAGGCGCCGATCGTCGACGGGGACCCGTTCGACGATGAGGCGTTTGACGGCATCGGTGACGTCCCACACGTTGACGTTCATGCCGGCCACGACGCGATCCTCGGCCAGCCAGAATGCGACGAACTCCCGCGTCGCGGGATCGCCGCGGAAGACGACTCGGTCCCAGGAGCGTGCGAAGCCGGTGTACTCCATGCCGACGTCGTACTGGTCGGAGAAGAAGTACGGCAGGCGCTCGTACGCGCCGTCTCGGCCGAGCATGTTGCGGGCGGCGGCCGGCGCCTGGTTGAGGGCGTTGGCCCAGTGCTCGACGCGGATGCGCGCGCCGTAGAACGGGTGGTGGGCGTTGGCCACGTCCCCGGCGGCGAACACGCCGGGCGTGCTCGTCCGCAAGTGCTCGTCGACCAGGATGCCGTTGTCGACTGCGATGCCCGCCTTGGCGGCGAGCCCGGTGCGCGGCTGCACTCCGACCCCCACCACTACGAAATCGCAGTCCAGCGCGCGCCCGTCGCTGGTGCGGACGCGCTCCACCGCCTTGTCGCCCTCGAAGACCTCGACGCCGGTGCCCAGCAGCATGCGCACCTCGTGGTCTGTGTGGATGTCGCGGTAGACGGCACCCACCTCGGCGCCCAGCACGCGCTCGAGCGGAACCGAGGCGGGATCGACGACGGTGACCTCGAGGCCGCGCTGGCGGGCCGAGGCCGCGACCTCGGCGCCGATCCAGCCGGCTCCGACCACGACCAGCCTGCCACCGCGCCCCAGGCGGTCACGCAGAGCGTCGGAGTCCTGGACGCTGCGCAGGTAGAGGACGCCCTCCAGCTCGGCCCCGGGAATCGAGAGGCGTCGCGGCTCGGCACCGGTGGCGAGCAGCAGCCGGTCGTAGCGCAGCCGCTCGCCGCTGTCGAGTTCGAGCTCGCGGCTCGAGGTGTCCAGGGCCACCGCGCTGCGCCCTAGGCGCAGCTCGATGTCGTGCTCGCCGTAGAAGCCCTCGTCGTGCACATACACCTTCTCGCGGCCAACCTCGCCGCGTAGGTAGTCCTTCGACAGCGGCGGCCGCTCATAGGGGCGCTCGTGCTCGGCGCCGATCAGCACGACGCGACCGTCGGAGCCCTCCTCGCGGAGCGTCTCGGCGGCCTTGGCGCCGGCCAGGCTGGCACCGACGATGACGTGGGTGTGGTCACTGCTCATGGGATGTCCTCGTGGTCAGGGCCAGGAACTCCTGGCGAGGCCGAAGATCGGCGTCGGGCGGCTCTACCGGGGTGAGCACCGAGACGCGGTGATCGTGGGCGGTCATGCCAGCTTTGCGTCCCAGGCGCAGAGGTTCTTACCTGGCCCTGCTCCGGCATCGTGCTCCGCGTGAACAAGACGGCTCACGTCGTCTTAAGCTCGAGGTCGAGGGCGGTCACGCTCCCCTTCCCCCGTTGGTCCAAGCCCGGTCCGTGGTCAGCAGCGTCGGCTGCAGGCCGAGCAGCCGCATGTCCCGCAGCGCCTCGGCGAGCCGATGTCCGGCGAGCAGCGGCTCGCTGTCGGCCAGTTCGAGCTCGACCAGCAAGCCGATCTCGAGGTCTACGCTCGGTCCTTCCTGGCGTCAGCCGCCAAAGCCGCACGGTCGCCTGCGGCGCCGCGGCCCGAAGCTCGTCCACCTTGCGCTCGAGATCGCCCTCCTGGCCGGCGCGATTGACGCCGCCATGTCGGACGACGGCGACTCGAGGCCTCAGGGCACGACGAGTCCGCGCCGGATCGCGTAGCGAGTGAGCTCGACCCGGTTGCGCATGCCGAGCTTGTCGAGCACGTTGGCGCGGTGGCGGTCGACCGTCTTCTTGCTGATGAAGAGCTGCTTCGCGATCTCCTCGCCCGTGAGCCCCTCGGCGATCAGCTTGACCACCTCGAGCTCGCGCGGGCTGAGCGGGTCCTCGGGCGTCGTCTCGCCCCGGCCGGCGCGGTCGAGGTAGTCGCGCACCAGCGCCTGCACGGCGGCCGGGTAGAGAAACGGCTCGCCGCGCATGGTCGCGCGACAGGCCTCGATCAAGTCGCGGTTCGCCGCGGACTTGAGCACGTAGCCCGAGGCGCCCGCCTTGAGCGCCTCGAAGAAGTACTGCTCGTTGTCGTGCATCGACAGGATCAGCACGCGCAGCTCGGGCTTGCGGCGCGACAGCTCGAGCGCCGCCTGGAGGCCGGTCATGCGCGGCATCGTCACGTCCAGCACGGCCAGATCCACGTCCCCCGACAGGGCGAGCTCGACCGCCTCCGCGCCGTCTCCTGCCACGGCCACGACCTCGAGGTCGGGCGCGGAGTCGAGCACCATCCGGAGCCCGTCGCGAACGACCTCGTGGTCGTCCGCGAGCAGGATGCGCGTCTTCAGTGGAACGGTCATGTCCGCTCCTGGTCGACCGGGATCGTGAGCCGCACCTCGGTGCCCTGGCCGGGCCGCGACTCGATCGAGAGCCGGCCGCCCACGAGCAGCGCGCGCTCGCGCATGCCCGCGATCCCCGCCGTACCGCTTGGCAGCTGTGCGGGCATACCCTCGCCGTCGTCGACAACCCGAAGGGTTACGGTCCCGGCGTCAGCTTGCAGCGACACGGTCGCCGAACCCGCGCCGGAGTGGCGTAAGGCGTTCGTGAGGCTCTCCTGCGCGACTCGATAGACCACGAGCTCGACATCCGGCGACAGCGGTGGCAGCTTGCCTTGCAGCTCACGCCTCACCCGGAGGCCGTCCTGCGTCTCGATACGGGTGCAGAGCGCGATCAGCGCGTTGACAAGGCCGAGATCGTCGAGCGCCTCGGGGCGCAGCTCGCGGGCGATGCGGCGCACCTCGTCGAGGCTCTCTCGCACGCCATCGGCCACCCTACGGAGCGCCTGCGCCGCCAACGCCGGATCGCCGTCCGCCGCCCGTTCGGCCTGAATCGTCACCGCGGTGAGCGTCTGCCCGATCTCGTCGTGCAGCTCCCGCGCGACGCGCAGCCGCTCACCTTCTTGCGCGGCGAGCGCCGTGCGCGCCGCCTCGTGCCGAGCGCTCTCCAGCCTGTCGAGCATGGCGTTGAACGCATGGGCCAGAGCTTGGCCTTCCGAGCTGCGCGGATCGACCCCGGTCAGCCGCCGCCCCGGCCGGTCCGGGTCCACCGAGCTCATCACCTCCGTCAGCCTGAACAGCGGCGACAACACACGTCGCAGCAGCACCAGGTTCAACCCCAACAGCACAAGGAACCCAGCCAAGAGGAGCGCGAACTGGCCGGCCTGGATCGGAGCGTCGATCGTGATCGGACTGAACGTGAGCAGCAGCAGCGCGACGACGAGCACGGCGCCGTTCGCGAAAAAGACCCGCCACAAGAGCGACATACGGCGGCCTCGGCTCGGATCCGAGGGCTGCGGTCGGCCGCCGAGGTCAGGCGCAGGTGCCGCCCGCACGTCTAGTGACGATCTTGCGGCAGGTGGCGTCGAGGTCAAGGTTGCAGTGGAGTCGAGACTGTCCGTGACAGTCCAGCAGACCGCACCCCGGTCGGACAGGCCCACAGGGCCTCCGGGCGTAGACGGCGCCCTGTACCGAAAGAGCCTCCCCGATGACCTTTCTCACGGGGGAAGCTCCTTCTCGATAGCGGGGGCGGGATATGAACACCTATCCGCGACCGCGTATCGGATCACCGACGTGCGGAAGCTGCCATAGCACCACGGAGAGGTCGGCGGGGCCACCCCAGGGGTACAGGCCCAGGGCTCGTGCTGCACGAAGACCAGGCTCGAGACCACACAAGCGCGGCAGTCCCCGCGGAGGCGCGCTTCAGTCCCGCTTCAGCACGACTTCAAGGTCTGCGGTCCCAGTTTGTACCTCGGGCGCCCTCATCAACGACACGCCAGAACCGAGGTCGCGGATATCGAGCGCTTGAACGCCTAGCGGTAGCCAGCCGGGGGAAGTCCGAGTCGGTACCGCGGCGGTCCGGGGTCATGTAGCACGTTCCAGATCGGCCAGATCGAGTCGACGTGACGGGGCTCCTCGCCGTCACGTCCGCGTCCTCGTGTACGCCGAGAATTCAGGGTCGTACCCCCGCCGCCGGGCGATCTTCGCGAGCATCCCGAAGAGCCTTCTCTGCAGGAACAGCGGCAGCCCCACGAGGTAGCTCTGCGAGAGCTCGTAGGCCAGGGCGAGCTGGAGCAAGTTCTTCGGGACGCCCTTGTGATTCGTCTTTCCGTCGCTTGCCAGTCCGTCGGTCGCTCTGATGGACTCCTCGAAGGTTCCGGCGGGTCTGACCTCGGCCTCGAAGACCGTGGGCTCGTCGGTCGCGTTCCAGAATCTGTGCGGCACCTTGAGGGGGGCGAAGGCCGACTGGCCGCGCGTGAGCACGACGTGGTTCTTCTTGCCCAGCTCCAGGTCCAGCCGCCCCTCCACCACCTCGAAGCTCTCGGTGTAGGCGAGGTGGAAGTGCAAGGGCGGCCCCGGCGCGCGGGGAGGCAGCTCGGCCTTGACCCTCACGTACTCGCCGCCCGTCTCCTCACCGGTGACCAGGAAGGTGTGCCGCGTGCCCATGACGGGGTTCTCGCTGACGCGCCACGAGGCCGCCGCGCCAGCTCCCCCTCCTTCTCCTGGCACCGTTCCTCCCCCCGCTTGCCGAGCACGTCGGTCCGCACTATCCCAGATCGGATCGGTCCCCTAGCCTGCGCCTCGCCCGGGCTCGACGTCCCGAGTTGCACCGGCCGGCTCGACGGCGGATCATCGCGGCCATGCGCGTCGTCATCGTGGGCGGAGGGATCGGCGGCCTGGCCGCGGCAGTTGGGTTGCGCCAGGCCGGACACGACACCGTTGTGCTCGAACGCGCGCCGCGGATCGATCCGGTCGGTGCCGGCATCACCCTCTTCGCAAACGCGATGCGTGCGCTTGAGCGCCTCGGGCTCAGAGAGGCCGTCGCCCAGCGGGGCACGGCGGCGAAGCGAAGCGCCGTCCTCACGCCGGGCGGTCGTCGCCTGTCCGAGGTGCCCCCCGACCTACTTGAAGGGGCGATCGCCATCCACCGAGCCGACCTTCAAGCCGTGCTGGCCGAGGCGGCGCGCGAGGTGCGTCTCGGCGTGGAAGTCACCACCGTCGAGCAGGACGCCGATGGTGTGACTGCGAGCGCCGCCGATGGCGCCGACGAGCGCGGGACCGCGCTCGTCGGTGCGGACGGCCTGCATTCCGCCGTCCGGCGCCCGCTGGTCGACGCGCCGCCGCGCTACGCCGGCTACACGGCTTGGCGAGGCGTCTCTCCCGTGGCCGTCGACAATGGGCGCCTGACCGAGACCTGGGGCATCGGTCAGCGTTTCGGTCTGGTCGACATCGGGCGAGGACGGACATACTGGTTCGCGACCAAGAACGCGCCTGAAGGCGAGTTGGACGAGTCCGACGGGCGCAAGGCGGAGATCAGACGGCGCTTCTCCGGCTGGCACGAACCCATCGCCGCGGTTATCGAGGCCGTGGACGAGCGCGCGATCCTGCGCAACGACGTCTACTACCTCGACCCGCTCCCGCGCTGGAGCGAGCGCCGGGTCGTCCTGCTGGGCGACGCGGCGCACGCGGCGACCCCTGGTGTTGGTCAGGGCGCGGCCCAGGCGATCGAGGACGCCGTCGTGCTCGCCGACCAACTCACGCCAGCCGCGGAGCTACGGACGGCCTTCGCCGCATACGAATCGATCCGCCGCCCGCGAACGGATGCCGTGCTGAAGATGTCCCGCCGCGCCGACAGGGTCGCGCAGCTCGCGAGCCCGCTCGGCTGGCGGCTCAGGAACGCCCTCGTCCGTGGAATCCCCGAGCGGGCGCAGCGACGCCAGCTTGAGCCTGTCGTCCGCTACGAGCTATAGCGGCTGGGCGCGCCCAGCATGCCGGACGGCGAAGGACGCCCGATGCATCAGACTGCGAGCAAGGGGTTCAACGTGACCGGAAGCGGCATGAAGATGCCGCACGCAGTGACCCTGGGTTCACCCACCTCGCGTGCCCCCTCGGAGAGGCGACGAGTGAGCGCTCGGAGGGCGGCGGTGCGCCGTGACGGCGGCGACCTCCCAGGCCTCCTGGGCTCGCAGCCGTCTACGCCGCAGGCGGGCTCGCCGGGCGCGGCGACGTGTCTACGTCCCGGCATCCCGGCTCCACCCCAACGTCGCGACGGCCGCCGCCAGCTCGCGGCGCTCGCCCTCGGGCATGGGCGCGCCGGGGTCCCCGCCGAACAAGAGCGCGTCGAGCCGTTCGAGCGCCGTCCACTGGCGGGCGCGAACCTCCTTCGCCAGCGCCGCGCACTCGCTCGCGAGCTGGACATCGAGTTCGATGTCGCCGCGCTCCAGCCCGAGGTCTTCATCCGACATCAGCTCGAACCAGCCGCACGGGACGAAGCGAGCGGCGAAGGAATCCCGGACGTCCATCGTCGGCTCCTCGCCCATCGCGAGCAGCAGCACCCCGAGCCGCCGGGCGCGTAGCTCGATGCGCTCGTCGCTCAATGGCTCGGCGGGCAGCCCCAACAGGGCGCGGCGGCCGTCCTCGGTGAACCGCTCGGGATCGACGCCGAGCGTGCTCAGGGTGTCGTCTTGCTTGCGGCTCACGGCGTCGAAGTCGCGAATCAGCGTCTCGACCTCGCGCACGGCCTCCATAGCCGAGATCAGCGACGCGGAGGCCGTAGCACACGCGGAGGAACGGCTTCGGCCGCAGGTCGATCGCATCCGGCGGCGGAGCGCCGCCGGATCGAACGGGAGGCCCAGCGCACCGCCGGTCTGATCCCACAGTCCGAGCTGGTGCTCGACGGCGACGCCGCCTAGCCTTCTACCTCTCCGCGATCGAGGTCTGGAACCTGTCCAGCCTCACGCCGATCTGACTATCCTGGCGAAGCTCGCCTGCGCCCTCGCCGCGGCGCGAGCCGTTCCCCTCGCCGCTTAGCGCTTTCCGCGGTCGCGCGGCTTCTTCCCGACCGAGTGCCGCCACATGCTCGCCGGGTTGCCCATAGCTTCAAGCGAACTGACCGATTCGGGCGGCGGGCCGCCCTTGCGTGCCTGCTGGGCAATCTTCTCCGGCGAATCGCCTGTCCGCTCGCGCTCTAGACGCTTCTTCTCTCGCCGACGTTCAAGCCAGGTAGCCATGACACCCGGAAACTGTACGCTCGCGGCGAGCGTTTCGCTAGACGTTTCGCAAGACCCTCCTAGGCGGCCGTTCTCATCCGGCCTCCGCTGGCTTAGGACCCCGGCCAGGGTCGCGGGTCGAGACATGCGAGCGGCGGCCGGACCTGGCCGAGCGCCAGCGGTTCGCTCGTTAGGCGCGGGGCCTGTCCCGCTAGGTACGGGAGGCGCGCGTCCGACCCCCCCTCCCGCCGAACCCCGCTCCCCGGTGGGAAGACCGTTTCCGTCCGACGCGGCGCGTACGAATCCGAATCGGCAGAGCGGCCCCCGAGATTCGTCGGGCAATAGCGCCGCTCGCTCGGAGCGGACGCCCCAGCGTCCCAGCCCCCCTAAAGCCGGATGTTGCGACCCGGCGGCCGAGCCCTCCTACGAACGGGTCCCAGCGGCCTCAGCGCCGACCTATGAAGCCGGACCCCTATGCGCCGCGAGCTTCACGTCTCGCTCGTTGGCGCTCGGGGCGCCCATCGCCTAGTTGCCGAGGCCGGTCTGCCGGGCGACGTAGGCGGCTAGCACTTCGGCGAAGACCTCCCTGCCGACGCCGCCAACCGCATCACGCGCCCGCCGCAGTCGTCCCTTCTCCTCCTCCGGCGTGGCGTCCGAGTCGATCCGCTCGTCCAGGAGGGCAGCAGCAGTTCGACCTGCTCCGCTCCGGCAGCGCCGGGCTTCGGCCAACTAGACGCCGCTTGGAGCCCCTTCTCCGTCGGCGTGATGATCACGGGAACGTTCCTCTGCCAGACGAACTTACCGTTGATGTAGTCCGCTTGCGCGAGCGCATCCAGCGCCCTACCGGTGGTCGCGTCACCGGGCGGGCGGCCCAGCTCAGCGATGACTGCTTCGCCTGAAACTTGGTCCTGGTCGGCGAGCAGTCGATACGTCGCCTTCAGAACCGGCTCGACCTCGCTCCAGTCCATGCGGACGGACGCTAGAGGACTACTCGGACTTGAAGGAACGGAAGTGATCCTGCATCGCGGCGGCTTCGTCCGCACGCTGCTCCGTCTCGCGTGCGGAGGCGGCTTGCTTCTCGTCGTAGGCGCGTCGCTCGCGGTGAGCGGCTGGGATGGCCGACCTCAGCATCTCCTCAAGCGCCGTTCGGACAGCCTCCTCAGCGCCCGCCTCGATTTCACGGACCACGATGGTGTCTTCCCTGAAGCCCATCCACTGGATCTGGACCCAGGGGTCGCCTCTGACCTCCTGCTCGCGACGGTGGGCTATGCGCTGGAACTCGTTTTTGAGGAACCCGTCCGCGTCGATGACGGGCACGGTGAGGGTTGACTTGGCGGGCTCGACTTCTGCCCGGGACCAGTCCAAGCGTGGATTCATCGGACCCTTGACAGTAGATGCACGGCCGGACGGGACGCCGACGATGCCGAGCCGCCGGAGGCAGGCGGGGGCGCGCTAATCGCAGCAGGCATCGCCGCGCCACGCCTCGCGGCCTTCCTGAACCGCCACATACGCAATCAGGAGGGCGACAACAGGGTCGAGCCACCAGGCTCCGAACAGCGCGTTGCCGAGCAGACCAACGAGGAGCGCAGCGGCGAGGTAGGCGCAGAGGAGATTCTGCTTCCCCTCGCTCGCGGTCGCGGAGGAGCCGATGCGCCGCCCGATTCGCTGCTTGGCTCGGCCTAGTAGCGGCATGACGACGAGGCTGCTCGCGGCGAGGGCGATACCGACGATGCTCTCCTCCGGCCGGTCGGCGTTGATGAGGCTGCGGATCGCTTCGAGGCCAACGTAGGGCGCGAGGATGAAGAACTGGATGGCGACCAGCTTCTGCGCCTTCCGTTCCGCCTCCTCCGACAGAGTCCGCCAGCCGGTGAAGCGCCAGACGATGACGACGCTCGCGAAGCCTTCTATGGCCGAGTCGATACCGAAGCCGATCAGCGCGATAGAGCCCGCCACGATGCCCGCGACGACCGCCACGACGCCTTCGAGCCCCATATAGGCGAGGCTCGCCCACGACAGGAGCTTGGCCCGCCGGGCGAGCCGCAAGTAATCGACCGAGCCGTGCGCGACCTGCGCGGCTTCCACGAGCCGAAGCGTACTCACGGGCCGCGTCCCGGCGGACGGACGGAAGACGGACGGAGCGCTAGCGGGGCCGCATCCCTAGAGCGCGAAAACCCCGCGATTTGCGGGTCCTTCGGGAGTAGCGGGGGCGGGATTCGAACCCGCGACCTTCGGGTTATGAGCCCGACGAGCTACCTGACTGCTCCACCCCGCGGCGTGGACCCACGAATGTAGCGAAGGGGTGTCGGGAGCGTCAACCGGTGGTTGAGGCTCGGCGGGCGGCTTCCAGCATCTCGTCCGGAGAGGCGTTGTCGCTTGCCTCCTCGGCCATGTGGCTCCATGCGACTTCGCCGCCGGGTGTGACCACCATCGCGCCTCCGAGCTGCGCCGGGTGGCCGATGATCCGGCCCTGGTGGACCTTTCCGCGGGATTCGAACGTCTTTCTCACGCCCTGCGAGACGCTCCGTGGTCCGAGCAGCTCCCCGGCGGTCGCCACCTTCGCCCCGGCCGCCCTGTAGCTGGCCCGGCTCTCGTCCGCGAGCACCGGCAGGTCGATCCCGAGGCGGCGCCTGAAGTGCGAAGCCTGGCGCGGCGTCGCCTGCCCGATCAGCACCACGCGCGTCCCCGCGGCGTCGAAGTCCGCACGGGCGCCCTCCAGCTCCACCGCGTGGCTCCGGCAGTGCACGCACCCGTAGTGGCGCACCCACACGAGGACGACCGGCTCGTCCTCCCACAGGTCACCCAGCCGGACCGGGTTCCCGTCGTGGTCCGGCAGCACCATGTCGGCGAGCTCATCCGCTCGCGGCGGCGGGCTCGTCGGCCGGCTCTCCCTCGACAGGCCGAGCATGGCGGGGGAGTGTACGGTGCGCGGGTGGCCGAGGACCCCAGGGCGGCGCCCGACACCAGCCGCGACGACCGGAGAGCCGCCACCGGGCGCTGCGTCGGCGTCGTCGACCTCGGCACCAATTCCACCCGGCTGCTCGTCGCCGACGTCCAGGACGGCTCGCTGACCGAACTCGAGCGGCGCACCACCGTGACGCGTCTCGGTGAGGGGGTCGAGAAGACCGGCAGGCTCTCCGACGCCGCCGTCGCACGCGTCTGCGAGGCGCTCGCCGTCTACCGCGAGGTGCTCGACCGGCTCGGCGCCGAGGACGTCGTGGCGGTGGCCACCAGCGCCATGCGCGACGCCGAGAACGGGCCCGCCTTCCGGGACGAGATCCGCGAGCGCTTCGGCATCGAGGCCCGCACCATCTCCGGGGACGAGGAAGCGCGGCTCACCTTCCTCGGCGCCACCTCGAGTCGCCGGGCCGGGGCCCAGACGCTCGTGATCGACATCGGCGGGGGGAGCACCGAGTACGTCACCGGCCAGGCCGGCAGCGACCCGGGCTTCCACGTGTCGACGCGCATGGGCTCCGTCCGCCACACCGAGCGCCACCTGCACAGCGACCCGCCGACCGCCGACGAGATGGCCTCGCTCGCCGAGGACGCCCGCGCGATCGTCACCGGCGACGTGCCCGGCGAGGTGCGCGAGCGCGTGGAGGAGGGCATCGCCGTGGCCGGCACCGCCACTTCGCTCGCGGCCATCGCACAGGAGCTCGACCCGTACGACCCCGAGAAGGTGCACGGCTACCGCCTAGGCCGCGGCACATGCGAGCGGATCGTGTCCCAGCTCGCCGCTCTCACCGTCGACACGCGCCGCCGCGTGACCGGCCTACACCCCGACCGGGCGCCCACGATCGTGGCCGGCGCCGTCATCCTGCTCGAGTCGATGCGCGCCTTCGACCTGGATCAGATCGAGATCAGCGAGGCGGACATCCTGCACGGCGCGGCCCTCGCAGGGATTGCGCGCGCCCCCTAGCCAAGGGACATCAGTTGGTCTATGATGAGCCCCGCTGGGTGGGGTCTCCGTGTGGCCAACCCACCGGAGTCCACCCGGTACATAGGTTCGGGCGAAGCCGCATCGTATCGGCGCCTCCCGCCGTCCGAACCGCAAGGCCCTTTCATGGCACGTACCCCTGCCCGTCCTGATAGGGCCGTAACTCGGAACCGCCGGCATGATGCCGGCGGTTCTGCTTTTCAGGCCAGGTTCGCCTTCCGCGGATAGACCACATCCGGGTCCGTCAGCACGTTCACCAGGGCCGGCTTGCCGGACGCGAACGCCCGCTCCAGCGCGGGCCGGAGCTCGTCGGGGGAGGAGACCAGCTCGCCGTGGCCGCCCAGCGCCCGCACCACCTCGTCGTAGCGGCACCCGGGCTGCAGCTCGGCCGCCACGGAGTACCCGTAGAGGAACTCCATCGGGTGCTTCTCGAGCGCCCAGATGCCGTTGTTGCCCATCACGCCCACCACGGGCACGCCGTGGCGGACGAAGGTGTCGAACTCGAGGCCCGAGAAGCCGAACGCGCCGTCGCCCAGCAGCAGGCAGACCTGCCGCTCGGGATGGGCGAGCTTCGCCGCCAGCGCGTAGCCCGGGCCCGAGCCGAGGCAGCCGAACGGGCCCGGGTCCATCCAGCAGCCCGGCTCGTGGGTCTCGATGACCCGGCCGGCGAACGAGACGAAGTCGCCTCCGTCGCCGATCACCACCGCGTCGCGGTCGAGCACCTGACCGAGCTCGTAGTAGACCCGCAGCGGATGGAGCGGCGAGCGGCCGTCGGTGAGGTCGCCCTGCTCGCCCGCGCGCTTCTCGTTCTCCACCTCGCGCAGGGACGTCGTCCACGCGCTGCGGTCCGGTCCGCCGCCCGCGCCCGAGCGCAGCGCGTCGAGGGTTGCCGCCACACCGCCGTACAGCTCGGCGGCCACCTCGCGCGGGTGCGGCCGCCCTGGTGGCGAGGAACCCAGCACCACGATCTGCGTGTCGTCGCCGAACGATGCGCCGAAGCCCAGCCGGAAGTCCATCGGCACGCCCGCCACGAGCGCCACGTCGGCGCCCTTCAGCGCGGCGCCGCGCGCGCGTGAGAAGAACATCGGGTGGTCGGCCGGCACGCAGCCGCGCGCCAGGCCGTTGAGGAACACCGGCACGGAGAGCTCCTCGCACAGCCCCACGAGCGCCTCCTCCCCGCGCGCCCAGTACAGGCCCGTGCCCGCCATCACGACCGGCCGCTCCGCTCCTCGCAACAGCTCCGCCGCCCGGTCGAGCGCGCCGCCATCGGCCGCGGGCGCCGCGGCCGGGTCGGGCAGCGAGACTTCCCCCTCGGCCTCGGCCTCCGCCTCCATGAACACCTGATCCAGCGGGAAGTCGACGAACGCGGGACCGGTCGGAGCGGACGCCGCCGCCTGCAGCGCCTCGTCCACGAGCGCCGGGATCTCCGCCGTGGACTCCGCCGTGCGCGCCAGCTTCGTGACCGGCTCCACGAACGGCACATGGTCGATTTCCTGGAGCGAGCCCTGCCCCCAGCGGAAGGCGGGCGCCCGCCCCCCGAGCACCAGCATCGGGGACGCGTTCTGCAGCGCCGACGCCATCGCGCTCATCCCGTTCGTCACTCCCGGCCCGGCGGTCAACGCGCACACGCCGGGCGTGCGCGTCGCCTTCGCCCAGCCCTCGGCGGCGAACGCCGCGGACTGCTCGTGGCGGACGTCGACGATGGCGATGCCCTCCTCGCGACACCCGTCGTAGATCGAGAAGAGATGGCCGCCCGACAGTGTGAAGAGCTTCGACACCCCATGTGCGCGAAGGCGCTTCGCGACGAGTCGTCCCCCGTGAAGTGCGGTGGCCTGCCCAGTCTGCGCCGGCGTCGTCATGGGGCGATCGTATATACACCCAGTGCCAATGCTCGACGGCGACTTCGGGGGCACCTTTCCGTTCGAGGCGCGCTACCTCCGGGCGGGGAGGACGAGCCTGCACTACCTGGACGAGGGGCCGCCCGGCGAGCCCCCGCTGCTCTTCCTCCACGGCAACCCGACCTGGAGCTACCTGTGGCGGCGGCCGATCGCCGAGCTGAGCGCCGCCGGCCACCGCTGCGTGGCCTACGACCACATGGGCTTCGGCCGCTCGGAGAAGCCGCGGCGCATGTCGGCCTACACGCTGGAGCGGCACGTGGACAACGCGCTCGCCGTGATCGACGAGCTCGACCTGCAGGACGTCACGCTCGTCGCCCACGACTGGGGCGGACCGATCGGCCTCGGCGCCATGCTCGAGCGCCGGGAGCGCCTGCGCGCCCTCGTCCTCATGAACACGTGGGCCTGGGAGCTGCCTAGCTGGCTGCCGCCGTTCCTCCGCGAGTTCCGCACCGAGGGGCTCGGCGAGATCCTCGCGCTCGGCGGCAACCTGTTCGTCGAGTCGATCCCCGGCGGCATGGCGCGGCGCGACACCGAGCCGCAGATGATGGAGGCCTACCGGGCGCCGTTTCCGGACTACTGGTCACGCGCGGGGACGCTCGCCTTCCAGCGCGACATCCCGCTCACCGAGCGCGACCGGAGCGCGCCGGCCATCTCCTCGATCCACGCCCGGCTCCCCTCGCTCGACGTGCCCGTGCTGCTCCTGTGGGGCATGCGCGACCCGGTCTTCCAGCCCGTCTTCCTCGACCAGTGGCGCGAGCTGTTCCCGCACGCCGAGGTCGCCGAGGTCGAGGACGCCTCCCACTTCCTCGTGGAGGACCGCCCCGACGCCGTGATCGACGCTACCCGCCGGTTCCTGCGCTGACCCGGCGCGACGCGGCCTCGATGCTCTCCACGTTTCGGGGGAGCACCTCGACGCTGAGCCGGTTCCCGTACACCACGTGCAGCACCACGCCGCCGAAGGTGCCGGCCACCTCGCGCGCCTCGCGCTCGGCCTCCTCCACGTCCTCGGGCGGGAGGCCGGTGGCCTCGAGGAAGCGGCGGGCGATCGGCCCGTCGAGCTCGCGCGAGGAGAGCTCGAGCTGCTCGGTGCGGAACAGGCCGGCCGTCACGCCGGCCGTCGGCGTCACGACCACCGCGGCCATGTCGTCGGACAGCAGCGACGCCTCGGTTGCCACGCGCTCGATCAGACGATGCGCGCTCGGGTCGTCGCTGATCTCGTCGAGCAGCTCCTCGAGCCGCTCGCGGCCGAGGATGCCGTTGTCCGTGCGGGCCTCCATCAGCCCGTCGGTGAAGAGGGCGGCGACCGAGCCGGGCACCAGCGGCACCGTCGTCTGGCGCAGACCCGTCCGAACCCCTACGCCGATGGGCGGCGAGGAGCCGGCCGTAACCGGCTCGTGGGGCTGGGGTCCGACCACGATGGGCGCCGGGTGCCCGGCTGTCGCGTACGTCAGCGAGCCCGTCTCCGGATCGTGTACGGCCAGCAGCACGGTTGCGAAGTCTCCGCCCAGGTTCTCGTCGATCACCCGACCGGCGACCTGGAGCGCGACGCGCGGCTCGAGCCCGGCCTCGAGGTACGCGCGGAGCGTGTAGCGCATGAAGGCCGTGCGGGCGAGCGCGCCGCGGCCGTGGCCGGACACGTCGCCGAGGATGAAGCCGACGCGGCCGCCGGACAGCGGCAGCACGTCGTAGAAGTCGCCGCCCGCGCCGGGGCCGTCGGCCGGACGGTAGGCGACCGAGGTAAGCAGCGCGCCGACCTTGTCGGGCACCGGCGGGAGCAGCGCGCTCTGCAGGAGACCGACCTCCTGGAGCAGCTCACGCCGCTGGCGCCCGAGCCGGCGCGCGCGCAGCGCGGCGAACAGGTAGCCGGTTCCGAGGAGAACCGAGAGAGCCGCCAGGGCGGCCAGCGCCGCCTTGAGCGAGTCGGGCACTACGTTGACGAAGTCGCGGAACCTCCGCTCGACAACGGCGACCGGGCCGTTGCTCTCGTCATTCGAGCCCGAGCCGCGGTCGCGGTCGCCCTGACCGTCGCCGCCGCCCGCACCGCCGGCGCCTGCGCCCGTGCCCGCGCCCTCGCCGGCAGCGTCGCCGCCTGTGCCGGCGGCGTCGGTCGTGGTGCCCGCG
>DASZJZ010000152.1:0-1585 GCA_035947555.1 Thermoleophilaceae bacterium
TCGAACGTCCCGCTCGTCTCCTGGGTCGGGTCCTCCGGCCCGGAGTCGATCGACGTCTCGGGGGCGGTCACGTCCTCCACCGTCCAGGCGTGCGTGGCCGGGGAGCCGTCCACGTTGCCGGCCTCGTCGACCGCGCGCACGCGCATCGTGTAGTCGCCGGGCGCGAGGTCCTGGAGCTGGCGCGGCGAGGAGCAGCTCTCGTAGGCAGCGCCGTTCAGCGAGCACTCGAAGTCGAGCTCGAGCGCGCCGGTCACGTTGTCGCTGCCCGTGAACTCGAAGGTCGCGTCGGGCGAGCCCGTGCGGGCCGGCGGCGCCAGCGTGATCTCGGTCTGCGGTGGCGTGGTCTCGAGCGAAGCGTCGACCGTCCACTCGTGCAGCACGGGGTCCTCCTCGACCAGACCGAACGAGTTGGTCGCCTCCACCTCGAACGTGTGCGTGCCGCCGCCGATGTCGGTGAACTCGACCGGCGAGGTGCAGGGGGCCATCTCGGCACCGTTCAGCGAGCACGTGTAGGTGGAGCCGGCCTGGTTGGCGGCGAACTCGAAGCGGGCGTTCGTGTCGCCCGTCAGGGCCTGCGGGGCGGAGATGAAACGCGTGACGGGCGGGCCCACCACGGTCCAGCGGTGCTCGGCGGGGGTCGACTCGGCGTTCCCCTGGCCGTCGAGGGCGCGCACCCGGACGACGTGCTCCCCGGCCAGCAGGCCGCTGTACTCGGCCGGCGACGTGCACGCCTCGAAGGCGCCGCCGTCGAGCGAGCACTCCAAGATTGCGTCGCCCGCGTTGGCGCTGAAGGCGATGGCCGCCTCCTCCTCGATCGTCTCGGCCGGCGGGCCGAAGCTGATCGTCGTGTCGAGCTCGCCCGCGCCGAGCACGGTCCAGCCGTGGTCGGCCGGCGTCGGGTCGGCATGGCCGGCGGCGTCGATCGCGCGCACCTCGAAGGTGTGGTCGCCGAACGACAGGCCGGTGTACGCGACCGGGGACTCGCAGGGCGCGAAGGCCGCGTCGTCGAGCGAGCACTCGAAGGTGGAGCCCTCCTCGCTGGAGGCGAACTCGAACGTCGCGCCGCGCGAGACGGTCCCCGAGGGCGGCCCCGCGGTCAGCGAGGTCTGCGGCGGCGTGCCCGGGATCACGGTGAACTCGTGGTCCTCGTAGGCCCCCAGGTGCCCGGCCGGGTCGGTGGCGCGCACGGCGAAGATGTGCTCGCCGAGCGACAGGCCGGACCAGGTGTAAGGCGAAGTGCACGGCACGACCGCCCCGTCCAGCCAGCACTCGAAGGTGGAGCCCTCGTCGCTCGAGACGAACTCGAAGGTCACGCTGGTGGACTCGATCTCCTCTCCCGGGTCGTTTGTGATCTCGACCACCGGCGGGCCGTCGATGTGCCAGGTGTACGCGGCCGGGCTCGGGTCGACGTTCTCGGCCGGGTCCACCGCCCGCACCTCGAGCACGTGAGCGCCGGCCTCGAGCCCGGTGAGCAGGTGCGGCGAGACGCAGTCGCCGAAGCCCCCGCCGTCGAGCTGGCACTCGAAGGTGGAGCCGGCCTGGCTCGCGAGGAAGGTGAACTCGGCGTCGGCGCTGGTGGTGATCA
>DASZJZ010000153.1:0-5854 GCA_035947555.1 Thermoleophilaceae bacterium
TCGAGCACGTGGTGGCGGAGGAAAGCTGATGGAAGCCGCCGCGCACACCGCCGTCCACGACGAGCACCACGGCCCGCCGGCGGCCAACGTCTCGTCGCGGGTCGAGGCGCAGTTCCTCGGGATGCTGCTTTTCATCATCTCCGAGATCATGCTCTTCGGGGCGTTCTTCACCGCCTACTTCTTCATCCGCGTGGTGGGAGAGGCCAACTGGCCGGCGCAGGGCGAGGAGCTGCCGGTCGCGATCGCCGGGGTGAACACCGCCATCCTCCTGTCCTCGAGCTTCACGATGCATTGGGCGCTCGAGGGCGCGCGCAACGAGAACCGGCGTGCGTTGAAGATGGGCATCCTCACCACCTTCCTGCTGGGTCTGACGTTCCTCACTATCCAGGTGAACGAGTACGTCCACCTGGGGTTCTCCCCGGCCGACAATGCCCAGGGCACGATCTTCTATGGGTTGACAGGGCTGCACGGGGCCCACGTCTTCATCGGGCTCACCCTGCTGTTGTTCGCGACGATCCGCGCGTTCCGGGGTCACTACTCGGCCAAGGAGCACCGCGGCGTCGAGGTGCCGGGCATCTACTGGCACTTCGTCGACGTCATGTGGATCTTCGTGTTCAGCACCATCTACGTCCTCTGATGGCTGCGAACCATCGTCTCGCGGCGTCCTCGGTCGCGGACGGGCGTAGCCCTGTTCGCTCTCTGCGTCCTTGCGAGACTCGGTTCTCGCAATCAGGGCCGTGCTGAACCCGCTGCGCTCCGAGCAGGAGGCGTTCCGCTTCCTGATCTACGTGCTGATCGCGGTGGCCGTTGTGCTCGCCGCGGTTTTCCTGCTGCGGGCGATTCTTTGACCGCCGACGTCGAGGTCGCCGAGCGCGCGGCGCGGGCCGGCGGCGAGGTCCTCATGGCGTACTACGGGCGACCGCCGGAGGGTCTCGGCGTGAAGTCGAGCGCCACCGACCCGGTCTCGGACGCCGACCGGGAGGCGGAGCGGGCGATCAGGGAGCTGCTCTCGGCCGAGCGGCCGGCCGACGGCCTGGTGGCCGAGGAAGGCTCGCATGCCGAGGCGGACAGCGGGCGGCGCTGGGTCGTGGACCCGCTTGACGGCACCGTGAACTTCATCTACGAGCTGCCGGCCTGGGCCGTGAGCGTGGCGCTCGAGGACGCCGACGGGGTCGCCGCGGGCGTGGTGCACTCGCCCGTGCTCGGGGAGACCTTCTGCGCGGTGCGGGGTGGCGGCGCGTGGATCGCCGAGAGCGGGCGGCCGCTGCGGGCGAGCGGATGCGACCGGCTCGAGCGGGCGATGGTGGCCACTGGCTTCTCGTACGAGCCTGCGCGACGGGTCCAGCAGGCGGCGGTGGTGGCGCGGCTGCTGCCGCTGGCGCGCGACATCCGCCGCGCCGGCGCCGCCGCCCTCGACCTGGCATGGACGGCCGCGGGCCGGCTCGACGCCTTCTACGAGAACGGCCTCAAGCGGTGGGACTGGGCCGCAGGCCACCTGCTGGTGCAGGAGGCCGGCGGCGTGACCGGTTGGATCGGGGGCGAGCCGCCGGTGCTGGTGGCGGCCGCTACGCCGACGCTCCTGGATGAGCTGCGCCCGCTGGCGGGCTGAGGACGCCGTCGCCGGCTAGTACTCCGACAGCCCGGCGGCTTCGAGGGCTCCGTTGCGGTCGGTGTGTATCGAGAGGCGCACGATCCTCCCGTCACGAAGGGTCCAGACATGGAAGAAGCGGTTCCACACCTCGGCGTCGGTCCCTCTCATCCGCCCGCCATCGCGGACGACGTCGACCACCCGCCCCTCGTCGGCGTAGATCACCTCGTCGATCTCGACGCGGTAAGCCTCGAACGTCTCCCAGTACTCGCGCATAGCTTCCTGTGCCGCTTCAAATCCCAGGACTCCGACGACATCCGGCCAGAGCTCCGTGTTGTCGAACTCATAGTCCGGGTCGAACAGCTCCCGGGGCGCCTCCAAGCGGGCGGTCACCCCTTCATAGACCCGGCGAACTGTCTCGACGTTCTCCTCCGACATCGCCGTGCAGTATCTCGCGGGCGGAAAGCTTGCGCTTCCAGCCGACTCGACACTCCGGGCGACCGCCCGGCGCGTGAGGCGAGCGCTACCCGCTGCGCTGGGCGGTCCTGACCGCCAGCGCGAGCGTGGCGATGATGAGCAGGCCACCGAAGAGCACGAGGCCCGGCGCGTCATCTGCCTCTCCGAACACGATGGCGGCGACGCCGATGGCGGTGGCGACGGCTCCGTACGCGATGTTGCCCGCCTTCCTCGCGGCCAGCCGCTGCAGAAGAAGACCGGTTCCTCCCAGGAGGGCTCCGGCGAGGACGAAGTCGGCCACCCCCCAGTCCACTTCATCGGTCATCTGCATCGCCGCCAGGGGCAGCAGGAGTATGAGCGCCGTCGCGAGCGCGACGCGGACGGCGGGTCGGGACGTGGTGGTCGCCTTTGCGTGCTGCCGGCGCCAGGAAACGTCGGCGCCCAGGCCACGCAGCATTCGGGCCACGATGCTGAGAGCGATGCGCCGATTGTTGGTCCCGTGGGCGCGTTCATGTGCGATGTGATCGTGGAGGTCGGCGTCGATCTCGTCGATTCGACGTTGGGCGATCGGCGGAGGCAGGTTCCGCGTGTAGAACCGCACCCACCGGGCCACCAGCTCGGCCACGCGCTCCGGTCTCACGCGGGCTCCGACGCAATGCGTGGGGGACGCCGAGAGGCCTGCTTCGCATTGTCGGCAAGGGCTTGCTCGGCCACACCGGCTCCCTGCGCCGTGAGTTCGTAGAGCCGCCGACGCGGTCGTCCGTCTGTCGCTGCTGTGCCCTCCCAGCGGGAGGTGAGGAGACCGAATTCTTCGAGTCGGCTCAGGGCCTTGTAAAGCGTTCCGTGGCCCGTCAGAGCCCGTGCCCCGCTCTGCTCCCGCATCGTCTGGGCGAGACCGAATCCGTGAAAGCTGGATTCCCCCGAACGGCGCATCGACAGCGCCGCGCCGAGGATCTCGGTCTCAAGAGGCAGCAGGGTTCCAGGCTTGCGCCGCGGCATCCGCGATCACAATAGGAAGATATCTTCCCATTGTCAACCTATCGCGCACTGCCCTAGCCGCCCTCGAGCAGGTACTCGACCAGCGTCTGTAGCTGCTCGTCGGTCAGCCGCCCCTCGTACGAGGGCATCACTCCTGGCTGGAAGCCCTGGGCCACCTCGGCGTCCGGGTCGAGGAGCGACTCGCGCACGTACTCCTCGGGGGAGCCGTCCGCTTGGCCGGCCGACTGGGCCAGGTCGTCGAGGCTGGGGCCCTGAGTGCCCGTGGCGTTTGCCTTGGCGAGCGTGTGACAGCCGGCGCAGCCGGCCGCCGTGAAGATCTGCTCCGGGCTCGTCGCGTTCGCCAGGCCGGCCTGGGCGAGCTGGCCCTCGTCCTCGCCCGTGCGGGCGGCCGCGAAGGCCACGTAGGCGGCCACGTCCTCGGCGTCCTCGCCGGTCACGAGGTCGGCCGGCATCTGGCTGTTCTTGCGCGGGTTGAGGATCTGGTCGTGCACCACGCCTTGCACGGTTTCCCGGTTCATGCCGCTGGCGATGGCCGAGCGGAAGGCCGCGTCGAGATCGGGGCCGGTCGGGCCCGCGGTGCCGGCGCGGCCGAGCACGTGGCACGACCCGCACCTCTCCACGAACAGCGCCTTGCCGTTCGAGAGGTCCGGCTCGTCGCGCCCGCAGGCGGCCAGGGACAGGGCGGCGGCTGCCACCACCAGCGCCGCCAGCAGCGACGTCACCGTGTTCCGGGCGAGGCTCACGGAGGCGGAAGATTATCCGGTCGCGCGGCCGCGATGACGCCCTCCGCGACGCTCTCCCACGAGTAACGGCGGGCCGCCTCGGCCGCCAGCGCGCTCCTGGCGCGCCGCCGCTCGCCGGGGTCGAGTGTCAGCCAGGTGACGAGCTTCTCGGCGATCTCCTCCACCGCACGCGGGCCGACCTCGAAGGAGAGCAGCGGCCGCAGCTCCTGCGGCAGGGCGGGCGCCAGCGTGGCGGTCACCTCGGCCATCCCGGAGTGGGCCGCCGACAGCGGCAGCACCCCGCACGCCGCGGCCTCGGCCGCCACCATCCCGAACGCCTCGGGGAAGGTGCTCGGCATCACCTGGGCCTCGCACGCGGGCAGCAGGGCCGGCAGGTCGTCGTGCTCCAGCCGGCCGGTGAAGTGGATCCGGGCGGCCGCCTCCGGGGCCGCCGCAAGCCAGTCGTCGCCGGCGCGGTCGAGGAAGGTGAGCACGTGCTTCAGCTGGCCGGGCGGGCCGCCCTCGAGCTCGCGCCCGCGCGCCGCGATCTCGCGCAAGTCATGGAGGTCGCGCCGCCTGAGGGCCTCCACGGTGCGGCGGAGCGCGTCGCGATAGGTGCCGAAGCCCACGACCACGAGCCGCGCGTCGGGCACCTGCGCCACCACCAGGGGCCACGCGGCCACCAGGAGGTCCACGCCCTTCGACACGATCAGCTTGCCCACGAAGCTGACGATCCGGTCGCGAGCGAGGTCGAGCGAGCGCAGGGCGTCCGCTGCTCCCCTTTCGCCGCCCCAGGTGGCCGCCTCACCCGACTCGAGGCGGTCTGCGAGGCCGTCCAGGTCGGCGGCACCGGGGCGGAAGGCGTGCACGTCCACGCCGGGCGGGCCGAGGCGGGTGCGCTCCGGGAGCGAGGGCTCAGCGTCCAGCACCTCCCAGAGGCTCTCTGCGGTGTGGCGAGATCCCACCAGCACCGACGACGCCGCCCGCACCCCCTCGAGCGCGTACGGCACGAAGCGGTCGGGGTTGGGGCGCACGGTGTACTCGAGGGCGCTGCCGTGGACCTTGACCGCGAAGGGTGCCCTGGCGAGCCCGCGCGCCAGCACGACCGGCCCCATGACGAGATGGTTCGCCAGCGCCACGTCCGGCTCCGGAGCGGCTCGGACGGCGGCGACGTTGGCGGCGATGTAGTGGGCGAGCTCGGCGTCGGTCAGCTGCGGGTAGGGCTTGGCGTCGAAGCCGTCGTAGGTGTCGGCCACGTAGACCGGCAGGACCCGGCCGATGTCCGGGTTGTGGATCGTGACGCCGTCCGGGGCCTCCCAATGGCGCTCCTGGCAGAGCAGGTGCACCTCGTGGCCGAGGCTCGCGAGCGCCCGGGCCAGGTTCGCGTTGTAGATATTGCTGCCGGTGCCCCGCAGCAGATAGCCATGGAAGATCAGGATCCGCATGTGTGGCGATTATCGGCCGGCCGGAGGGAGGCCGTCGCCATCAGAGGCGAGGGCCGGGTGCCCGAGCCGTGCAATATCCTCGTTCCATGCCTCCCCGCCAGAAGTATCGCCTGCGCGCCCGCTCGGACCGCGAGATCATCCGGGAAGTCGAGCCGGGCACGGTCTACGTCGACCGGGAGTCTGGCGAGGAGTTCCGCGTGGTGGGCGGCGTGCTGCCGCTCGCCCCGTCGCCCAGCGACCTGCCCTACTCCGTGGAGAACCTGAGGCTCTGCGGGTGTTCCCTCGAGCAGCTCGTCCAGAAGGACCTGAACGACTGCCCGCACTGCGGCCGGCGGCTACCGGCCGTCGAGCGCTGATCGGGCGCCTCGCTGCGCTCCTCCTGGTCGCGCTGCTGGCTGCGTCCGGCTGCGGCGGCGACGACGAGCCGGCCGCCCAGCCCCCACCCGAGCTGCCGCAGCTGACCGTGCCCCAGACGGACGAGGCCCCGCCACCCGAGCCGGCGCCCGAGACGGCCGCCCCGGCCCCGGTCGAGCCGGACCCGGAGCCCGTACCCGAGCCCGTCCCGCCGAGCACGGACGGCGGAACGCCCGCCCCGGCGCCCGAGCCGCCCGCTGACACGCCCGAGAACGACACCCCGCCGCCCG
>DASZJZ010000154.1:0-2866 GCA_035947555.1 Thermoleophilaceae bacterium
GGGTGACGCGTTCGGGCATCGGCTGGGACTCTCACCGGCTCGAGAGGGGCCGACCCCTGATTCTCGGCGGCGTCCGCATTCCCGACGCGGAGCGGGGGCTCGCCGGATACTCGGACGCCGACGTCCTGACGCACGCCGTCATCGACGCCCTGCTCGGCGCAGCCGCGCTCGGAGACATCGGGCTGCACTTCCCGGACACCGACGAGCGCTGGAGGGACGCGGACTCCATCGAACTCCTCCGAACCACGCACTCCCTGCTCCGGGAGGCGGACCTCACCCCGCTCCACGTCGACGCGACGGTCGTCTGCGAGGCGCCGCGCCTGTCTCCTTACCGAGACGAGATGGAGGAGCGGCTGGCAGCGGCCGTTGGTCTCATGGCGGATGCCGTGAACGTGAAGTTCACGACGGCGGAGGGGATGGGCTTCATCGGCCGTGGGGAGGGCGTGGCCGCACTCGCGATCGCGACACTCGGCTGACGACGCCACTAGGCCGGCTTGACATCGTCCTCGCCGTGGTGGAGCCTCGCCCTCGAGGTCATGACCACGCTGTTCCTGTGCTGGTCCGGCGACCGCAGCCGCGCCGCGGCGGCCATCCTGAAGGAGCGTCTGGAGGCGATCGTCCCAGGCCTCACCTGCGTCATGTCGACCGAGATCGAAGCCGGCAGCCTGTGGTCGGCAGAGCTCCAGCGACGACTGGCCGCCGCCGACGCCGGCCTCGTGTGCCTGACGCCCGAGGCGGTCAGCTCGCCATGGCTGCACTACGAGGCCGGGCTGCTTTCGGATGCCCTCGGAAGGAAGCGCGGCGAGCCGAGGCTCTTCACGTACCTCCTCGACCTCCAGCAGCGCGAGCTCCGCGGTCCACTGAGCGCCTACCAGGCCGCCACGGCGACCCGCGAGGGCACGGCGCAGCTCGTCGAGTCGCTGCGGCGGTTCGCCGGCAATTCGGCCGACGTGGACTTCGACGCATGGTGGAGGGACGTGAAGGACGCACTGCAGCGCATCCCGCCGCTGCCGCTCGAGGACGTGATCCCCGACTTCCAGGAGTTGTTTCGCGCCCAGACGTTCGTCGAGCCTGTTCCCGAGTGCACCGACCAGAACTGGCTCCGCCGGCATGATCGTGCCAGAGACGTGTTCGCCAGGCTGGAAGACGAGCGCGCACGCGTGCATGCCGCGTGCGGCCCCGCGGTGGTCGAGCTGTACGACGATCTCTGTCGGCTCGTCAGGGCCTACAGGATGCACCTGGACGCCTACTTCATCGACGAGAAGCGCTTCGGTCCCGAGGAAGCCACCGGCTTGCTCGACATCCCCAACGCGGCCCTTGCCGCGGAGCGCCGCCGCGCGGACATCGCAGCGCAGCTGTCGCAACTGATCGACAGCGAACGCGCGCCTGTCACCGAGGAGGCGCCGCGCTTCCGCCTTGCGAGGATCTTCGCCGAGCGCAAGGGACTGATTCTCAAGAGGATGAGCGACGTCCGGCGCCTGCTTCGATCGCCGGTCGGCTAGGGCCGCTCAGGCCGCAGTTGCTCCAGTACCGGGCTCTCGAAGTCCGCGGTCGTGGCATCCATCAGCAACGAGTCCCAGCGGCGGCCCACCAGGATGAAGTCCACGCTCACGGCGCGACATGCTGCCGGCCCGGCCCGCCGTCACGTGCTCCGCGTAGCCTTCGCGCCGATGCGCCAGGTCCGCATCCACGACACGCTCACGGGCGAGGTGCGCACCCTCGAGCCGCGCGACCCCCCGCGGGTCGGCATCTACGCCTGCGGGCCGACGGTCTACGGGCGCATCCACGTGGGCAATGCCCGGCCCTACGTCGTGTTCGCGCTGCTGAAGCGGTTCCTCGAACACGAGGGCTACGAGGCCACATTCGTGGCGAACGTGACCGACGTGAACGACAAGATCTACGACGCGGCGCGGCAACGGGGGGTGCCCAGCGAGCAGCTCGCGCGCGAGATGACCGAGGCATACATCCAGGACACCGAGGGCCTCGGGCTCGGAAGGCCCGACGCCGAGCCCAAGGCGAGCGAGACGATCGACCCCATCATCGAGCTGATCCAAGACCTGATCGAGGGCGACCACGCCTATGAGGCCCGGGGCGACGTGTACTTCCGCGTGTCGAGCTTCGACGGCTACGGGAAGCTGTCAAACCGGCCGCTCGAGGAGATGCAGCAGGGGGAGGGGGACGACGCGGCGGAGCTGAAGGAGTCGCCGCAGGACTTCGCGCTGTGGAAGGCGCACAAGGAGGGGGAGGACACCTTCTGGGAGTCGCCTTGGGGAGAGGGCCGCCCGGGGTGGCACATCGAGTGCTCGGCCATGGCGGAGGAGATCCTCGGCGTGGACTTCGAGATCCACGGCGGGGGCTCCGACCTGGTGTTCCCGCACCACGAGAACGAGATCGCCCAGACCGAGGCCGCGCGCGGCCGGGCGCTCGCACGGCTCTGGATGCACAACGGCATGGTGGAGATGGGCGAGGAGAAGATGGCGAAGTCGGTGGGCAACATCCGCCTGCTGCACGGCGCCCTCGAGCAGTTCGGGCGCGAGGCGTTCCTCATGTGGATGGTGGGGGCGCACTACCGCAAGCCGGTGGCGTACACGGAGGAGACCGTCGAAGACGCTAGGCGCGCGACGGAGCGGGTGCGGGAAGTGGTGCGCCGGCTCGATTCTCACGCGCCCCCCGCGGTGGAGCTCGACTCGCTCGCCGAGCGCTTCTTCGACGAGCTGGCCGACGACTTCAACACCGCCGCCGCCCGCGGCGTCCTGTTCGAGTGGGTGGCCGAGGCCAACCGACGCCTGGACGGCGGCGAGCGGCTCGGGCCCGGCCGGCTGGGAGAGATGCTGTACGCGTTCGGGCTGGAGAGCCTGCTCGAGCA
>DASZJZ010000155.1:0-13365 GCA_035947555.1 Thermoleophilaceae bacterium
CGCTCGTGGAAGAGGCGCGCCATCGCCCGGTGCACGATCGTGGCGCCCACCTGCGACTTGATGTCGTCGCCGATGATCGGCAGCCCGGCCTTGCGGAAGCGGCCCGCCCAGTAGTTCTCCTTGGCGATGAACACCGGGATGCAGTTGACGAAGCCGCAGCCGGCCTCGAGCACCTGCTCGACGTACCACTTGGTGGCCTGCTCGGAGCCCACCGGCAGGTAGGAGACGACCACGTCGGTCTTGGTCTCCCTGAGGATGCCGACGATGTCGTCGGTCTCGCCCGGCGCCTTGGTGATGCGCTCCTTCAGGTACTTGCCGAGGCCGTCGTGCGTCATGCCGCGATAGACGGGCACGCCCATGTCCGGCACCTCGGCGAACTTGATGGTGTTGTTCTGGCCGGCCCAGATCGCCTCGGACATGTCCTTGCCGACCTTCTCGGCGTCGATGTCGAAGGCCGCGGTGAACTCGATGTCCCGGACGTGGTAGCCGCCCAGGTCGACGTGCATGAGCCCGGGCACGAATCCGGTCGGATCGGCGTCCTTGTAGTACTCGACGCCCTGTACGAAGGAGGAGGCGCAGTTGCCCACGCCGACGATGGCCACGCGGACCTTCTCGGTCTGATAGCGCGAGCCGCCGTTGCCGAAAGTCGAAGAAGTCTCGTTCACGAGGCAGATCAACCCGTTCGTGTCGTCGCGGTTACACCTGCGCCAGCTGACGGCGCACGTGCCACACGCGTTGGAAGGTGGTGAAGACGGTGAGCGCGGCGATCACGTAGATGGCCGGCTCCAGCAGGTCCACGCCCGGGACGAGCTCCTCGTCGGCGAGCAGCAGACCAGCGGAGAGGATAACTACCCGGACCGCACGGGACGCAATCCCGACCTGGCCACCGACCCCGAGGGCCTCCGCGCGGGCGCGCGTGTAGGAGACCATGTACGAGCCGACGACCGCGAGCACAGTCGCGGCCACGGCCACGTCGTCGGAGCTCTTCGCGAACCATGCCGCCACGGCCGCCAGGACGACGCCCTCCTCGACGCGGTCGAGCGTCGAGTCGAGGAAGGCCCCGAACGGCGTGCCCTTGCCCGACATGCGCGAGTAGCGGCCGTCGAGCATGTCGCAGAGCGACCCGAGCACGAACGCGACGCCCGCGAGCACGAAGTGCTCCTGGAGGATGAGCGCGGCCGCCACGAGGTTCCCGACCAGGCCGGTCAGCGAGATCGCGTTCGGTGTAAGGCGCGACTCGATCAGCCGGCTGCGGGCCAGCGCGCGCATCTCGGCGCCGGTGAGCGCGCCGCCACGGCCGTTGGCCCGCGGGCGGCGCGTGCGCTGCCCGAGCTCGTCGCTCACGAGAGCTTCGCGGCGGCTGTGCGCCAGCCCCAGGCCTCGGGGCGGGCGCGTGCGAAGCCGTAGGAGGCGGCCGAGGCCGACGCCGCGGCCACCATCGCGCCTAGCAACGCGTCCATCCAGAAGTGGTTGGCGGTCACGATGACCACGAACGTGACGACCGCCGGGTAGACGGCCCACACCCCCTTGAGCACGCGGTTGCGCACCAGGAAGAAGGCCGGGATGGCGATCATCAGCGCGAACGCGACGTGCATGCTGGGCACCGCCGCGAACGGGTTGTAGAGGACGTTCGCGCTGTTCTCCGCGCTCTCGCCGACGAAGGAGGCAACCGAGTCGGTGAAGCCCCACTCCGGCATGAAGCGCGGCGGCGCCGTGGGGTAGGCGAGGTAGCCCGCCAGCGCGAAGCCCATCGCCACCATGAACATGTTCCGCACGTAGTAGAAGGCGTGGTTGCGGGCGATGTAGAGCCAGATCAGGAACGTGGTGGTGACCACGAAGTGCGAGTTCACGTACATCCAGTTGGCGCCGGTGAGCAGCCACTCCTCGCCGCGCGCCCAGCCCTGCAGGCCGGGCTCGAAGAAGAGGCCGAGCGAGCGCTCGAAGTCCACAAGCGTGCGGGCGTTCTCGAAGGCGAGGCCGGCCTGCCCGTCCACGAACCCGCGGACGATCCGGTACAGGTAGTACGCGCCCGCGAACAGGGCGAGCTGACGGATGGCGTCGAGCCAGCCGTTCGGGAGCCAGCGGCCGCTCAGGCGCCAGACCCGCGCCAGCTGGCGATACAGCGGGTGGGAGCGGGGCACGGGACCCTACCCTAGCGTCCCGGCCGGGCCCCAGACAGTGCGGGAAACCACACCCCTGCGCGCACCTGAAGTCACGAAAGCGGCTCAGCGGGGTAGGTTGCTGGCGTGAGCACGGAGGTTCTCGGGGCAGGGGACGGTGTCGGGGCGGGCGATGACGTCGAGCCCGTTCTGCACGAGACGCGCGACCGCATCATCACCGGCGTGGTGACCGGCGCGCCGGTGGCGGCGCTCGGCTTCGTGGTGTGGCAGGTGTGGGGTGACTTCCTGCGCTGGAGCGACGCCATCGTGTTCGCGATCATGTACGTCGCCACCGGCCTCGGCGTGACGGTCGGCTTCCACCGGCTGTTCACGCACCGCAGCTTCAAGACGAGCAGGCCGGTGCGGGCGATCTTCGCCGTGCTCGGCTCGGCCGCGATCGAGGGCCCTGTGATCTCGTGGGTGGCCGACCACCGAAAGCACCACACCTTCTCCGACCAGGAGGGCGATCCGCACAGCCCGCACGTGGGGCACGAGGGTGGCTGGCGGGGCGCGCTCAAGGGCCTCGTGCACGCGCACGTCGGCTGGCTCTTCATCCATACGCACCGCGGCGCGCGCAAGCGCTACGCGCGTGACCTGATCGACGATCCGGTAGTGAGCTTCGTCGACCGCACGTTCGTCTGGTGGGCGCTGGGTGGGCTGGCGATGGCGTTCGCGCTCGGCTGGCTGATCGGCGGCTCCTTCCACGCCGCGCTCACCGGGCTGCTCTGGGGCGGCGCGGTGCGAATGCTCGTGGTGCACCACGTCACCTACAGCATCAACTCGCTGTGCCACTTCTTCGGCCGCCGCCGCTTCGACACGGGCGACGAGTCGCGCAACCTGTTCTGGCTGTCGCTGCTGACGCTCGGCGAGAGCTGGCACAACAACCACCACGCCTTCCCGACCTCCGCGGAGCACGGGATGCGCCGACGGGAGATCGACCCGTCGGCGATGGTGATCCGCCTGCTCGAGAAGCTCGGCCTCGTCTGGGACGTCGTCCGGATCGACGCCGAGCGTCAGGCTCGCAAGCTCGCCGATGCGAACCGGGGGCTCACGCCCCCGGACCCGCGCTGATTCCTGGCCTGTTGGCCTTTAGATCGTCCTGACCTTTACAGCCTTGGGACCCTTGTCGCCGGGCTGCGCCTCGTACTCCACGCGCGCTCCCTCGGCGAGGGAGCGGAAGCCCTCGGAGTCGATGTCGCTGTGATGAACGAACAGGTCCTTGCCCGGCTCGTCCGGCGTCACGAAGCCGAAGCCCTTGTCGTCACTGAACCACTTCACTGTGCCTGTAGCCATGAGGCGCTGAAAGCTAGCAGCGCTCAGGAGCCATCGTCGCAACGCTGCCCGCGCGAGAAGAGCCGCTCGGGCGCGAAGCGGGTCGAGAGGCGCACGAACCCCTCCTCCTCCGCGATCACCCTCGTCCAGTCGCCGTCCGGCTCCACGCACGCGTTCGACGCGAACCAGTACGGGCTCCAGCGGACCTTCACGATCGCCTCGCCGGGCCTCTTCACGTCGACCAGCAGCTCGTCGGACTGCATCTGCTCGAGCACGATGTTCGCGTCGCCCTGGGGGATGACGATCGGCGTCGGCAGCAGCACCTCGTACACGCGCCACTCGGAGGACCGCCAGCGCAGCCGCAGGTACTGCAGCCCGTCCTCGATCAGCGCGCGCTCCCCGTACGAGCTCTTGTCCGGCTTCGCGCTCGGCAGCGCCACGTAGCGCACGGCGTTGTCGGCCAGCCAGCTCGCGTAGGTGAGCCGGTTGATGTCGCCCTTGTAGAAGATCGGGTGCAGGCCGGTGTCGAGCTGGCGCAGCCACCCGCGGGCGAGCGGCACGGTGGTGGCTACCTCGGCGCCCTCCCAGTGGCTGCGGGTGAACGGGATCTCCACGCGGCGCTGGTCCGGCAGGGTGTAGAGGAACTGCCGCAGCGGCTCGAAGTAGTCCGACTTGGCGGCCGGATCCTCGATGTACTTGATGACGTCGCGCACGGCCGGCGACCACTGCCAGAAGGCGAGCGCCGCGAAGCCGACCGCGAGCAGCGGCACGGCCCACAGGCGGCGCATGATCGGGCGGCGCCAGAGCGCGCAGAGCAGTACGGGGCCGCCGAACAGCGCACCCAGCCGCACGGCGTTGCCGCCCATCGGCGTCTCGAGGAGCAGTGCCACCGTGGCGCCGACGCCGTACAGCGCGGCGCCCCAGCGCAGCGCGCGCTCCTCGCGCGGCAGCACGATCAGGCAGGCGAGCGCGAACGCCGGGATGGGCAGGTAGGCGCTGAAGGGGAACGGCGCCCAGCCGCCCTCCGGGAAGGCCCAGGCGAGGAACAGCGGCGGCAGGAAGGCCGCCGCGGCGATGGCGATCCCCTCGGACCGCTTCACGCGGTCCCCGTTCGCGGCCAGCGCGAACGCCACCCCTGCCATCGCGAGGAAGAGGCCCGCCACCGGGCTGCCGAGTGGGCAGAGCGCGGCGAACACGATCGCCCAGCCGTAGCGGCGCCGCTGCAGCGCGAGGAGTGCCGCTAGCCCGAAGGCCACGCCGATCGCGAACGGCAGCCGCGCCGTGAACAGCAGCGTGGCGCTGGCGACCCCGAACCACACCGAGCCCCACCGCGCGCTCTCGTCGCCGAAGGCGCGGCGGACGAGCGGCGGGAACAGCGCCGCGGATGCCACGGCGGCCACGGCGAGCGCGACGGGCGGGCCGAGCAGCCAGGCGAGCGGCGGCGAGATGATCGAGTAGGCGGGCGTGTGGTGCCCGCCGTACCACTGGCCGTTCCAGATCGTGAAGCCCTCCTCGCCGAACAGGTCGGCGCGGAAGGTGTGGGCGGCGAGGTCGACCGTGCGCGGCTCCCAGATCAGGTAGACGGCCGCGAAGACCATCGCCACGAGGACTGGGGCGACGTGCCACGGATCGATGCGCCGAAGCCAGGTCCGCGCGCCTTGCTCGAGCTGCCTGGTGCGCGGGCGGGGCGGCGCCGTGACGGCGGCGTAGACGGCACGGAGCACGGACTGAAAGCTAGCCGGTAATCCGCGCTCGGGCGTGGAACGTCTCAGCCGAGGAAGGCCGCCACCCGGTCGGTCAGCTCGGGCCGCTCGAGCCAGGGCCAGTGACCTGCGTCGAGCTCCTCCAGCTCCACCTCGCCGCCCAGCGCGTCGGCGTAGCGGCGGCCGAACTCCGGGCCGATGTAGGGGTCGCGCGAGGGCCACGCCACGAGGGCCGGGCAGCGCAGCTCGCCGAGCCGCTCGCCGTGGCGCGCCAGTACCTCCGGCGGCGCCGAGCGGTAGAGCTTCAGGATCGCGCGCTGCGTGCCGTGGTCGAAGTGGTCGTAGGCCCGGTCGGCGATCTGGGGCGGTAGGCCGCGGCGAAAGCCCCAGCGCGTGGTGAAGCCCATCGTCAGCTCGCCGACGGCCGGCGTGCGCCAGGCGCGTGCCACGCGGTGCCAGCGGTAGCCGGGCAGGAGCGGCACGCAGGCGGTGAGCACGATCCGCTCGACCAGCTCGGGGCTGCGCTGCGCGAGCGCGAGGCCCACGACCCCCCAGTCGTGCATCACGAGCGAGACGCGCTCGAGCCCGGCGTGGGCGCAGAAGGCGTCGAGGAAAGCGGCGTAGCCGGGGATCGAGTAGTCGAAGTCGCCCGGCTTGGCCGAGGCGCCGAAGCCGGGCAGGTCGGGCGCGATCCCGCCCGTGCGGGTGAGGAACGGCTCCCAGTCCCAGCCGGCCGTGGGCACCCCGTGCAGGTACAGGATCGGCGCTTCTGCGGCTTGGCGGACGAGGAGCTCGAGTCCCGCCACCTCCATGCGCCGTTCGGCGATGTGCACGCGCGGCTTCATAGCATCCCCGCCCTCCATGGCCGACCGCCGCAGGCTGCGCAGGATCGTCGACCGGCTCGCCGCCGAGTACGGCCGGCCTGTGCTTCGCCCGCACGGCAGGCCGGTGGACGAGCTGGTGCTTACGGTGCTGTCCCAGAACACGAACGACCGCAACCGCGACGTGGCCTACCGGCGCCTGCGCGAGCGCTTCCCGTCGTGGGAGGCGGTGCGCGAGGCGCCGCTCGAGGAGCTGGAGGAGGCGATCCGGCCGGGCGGGCTCGCGCCGACCAAGTCGGTGCGGATCAAGCAGATCCTGGAGGCGATCGGCGACGACGACCTCGCGCGCCTCGCGGAGGAGCCGCTCGACGAGGCGCGCGCCGAGCTGTGCGCGCTGCCCGGGGTGGGCCGCAAGACCGCGGCGTGCGTGCTGCTCTTCGCGCTCGGGCGCCCGGACGTGCCGGTGGACACGCACGTGTACCGGGTGGGCGGCCGGCTCGGGCTGTGGCCGCAGAAGGCGTCGTTCGAGCGCGCGCACGACGAGCTGCGCCGCCTCTGCGGCGACGACGCGGAGTTCGCCTACGAGGCCCACGTGCTGCTCATCCGGCACGGCCGGCGCACCTGCGTCGCCCGAACGCCGCGCTGCCCGGAGTGCCCGCTGCGGCGGATGTGCCCGGAGGGGAAGCGCCGGCTGGCGGCGGCCCGCGCGAGCCGGTCCGCGGCCGCATGAGCGAACCGCCGGCACGCGCGCCGATCGGGGAGCACTCGCGCGGTCGCGCGCCGATCGGGGAGGACTCGCGCGGCCGCGCGCCGATCGGGGAGGACTCGCTTCGCCGCATCGCGGAGCTCGCGCTGATCGGCATCGCGGCCGTCTGGGGCCTCACGTTCGTGATGGTCCAGGACGCCATCGCGCTGCTTCCCACGATGGCCTTCCTCGCCTACCGCTTCATCCCCGCGGCGCTGATCGTCGCCGTCATCTTCTGGCGGCCGCTCCGCCGCCTCCCTGCGGAGGGCTGGCGCGCGGGGCTCCTGATGGGCGTCTTCCTCTCCGGCGGCTACATCTTCCAGACGCTCGGCCTCGAGGAGACCACCGCCTCCAACACCGGGTTCATCACCGGCCTCTTCGTGGTCCTCACGCCGGTGCTCGGCGCCGTCTTCCTCGGCCACCGGATCTCACGCACCGCGTGGGTCGCCGCCGGCGTGGCGATGCTCGGCCTCTGGCTGCTGTCCGGCGCGGGCGGCGACTTCGAGCTTCGCGGAGACGGGCTCGTCCTCCTCTGCGCCTTCTCGCTCGCGGCCCACATCCTGGCCACGGCTGATGCCGTGCGGCGCTTCGACGTGGGCGCCCTGCTCGCCGTGCAGCTCGGGGTCGTGGGCTTCGTCTCGCTCGCGATAGCCGCGGTGGCCGGACAGCTCGAGCCGCCCGAGGGCGCCACCGTCTGGTCGGCCCTTCTCGTGACCTCGCTGGTGGCGAGCGCGCTGGGGTTCTTCGTCCAGTCGTTCGCCCAGCGGCACGCGCCCCCTGCCCGCACGGCGCTGATCCTGGCCTCGGAGCCCGCGTTCGCCGGCCTCTTCGGCTGGCTCCTCAACGACGAGCGGCTCACCGCCACGGGCTGGCTCGGCGCGGCGCTGATCATGGCGGCGATCGTCGCGGTGGAGGTGGCCCCGCGGCTTCGCCCGCCGCGGCCGCTGCCGGAGGGCTGATGCCGTACCGGCTCCTGCTGGCGGTGCCGTTCCTGATCGGGATCGCCGTGCTGCAGGGGCTCACGGTCGAGATCGACACGTTCCATGGCACCGATGCGCGGGTCTACCAGCTGCCGACGATCATGCAGCTGAGCGAGCGGTTCGACCTGTCCGACTACCCGTCGGCCCAGACGCCGCTGTACCACCTGGTGACGGCGGCCTGGGGCGAGCTAGTCGGCTTCGAGCTCTGGAAGCTGCGGCTGCTGAACGTGGCGATCTCCTACGGGATGGCGCTCGCGCTGATGCGCTTGCTGCGGCGCGCCACGCCGCTGGGCGACCTGCCGGCGTTCGCGCTGACGCTCGCGTTCGTGCTGTCGCCGTACGTGTTCGGTGCGTCGTTCACGCTGTTGACCGACAACCTGGCGATCCTGTTTGCACTCGTCGCGCTGGAGCGGATACACGCGTACGCGCGTGGGGGATCGCTCGCGGCATTCGCGGTGGCCTGCGTGGCGATCGGCGCTGCCGTGATGACGCGCCAGTCGGCCCTGTGGCTCGTTCCCGTGGCGGCGTTCTTCCTCGTGCGGCCGCCGTTGCGCCCGCTCCCGGTCGCCGCGGGCGCAGCCTTCCTAGGCCTGTCTCTGATCCCGCTCGCAGCCCTCGTCATCGAGTGGAACGGCCTCGTGCCGCCGAGCGCGGACCCGGCCTCCTGCGGCCTCTGCACCGACCGCCCGGGGGTGGGCCGCGACAGCCTCACGCTGCGCACCGTCGGCTTCAGCGTGGCGCTGCTAGGGATGTACGCGGCGCTTGTGCTCGGCCCGGCTGCGTGGCGGCGCCTTCGCCGGCTGCGATCGCCCGTGACGCGCGCCGCGCTGGGGGCGGCGCGCGTTCCGATCGCCCGGAGCGCACTGGCGGCCGCGGGTGTGCGAGCGCGTGCATCGGTCGCGCTTCTGGCGGCCGGCGTGGCGGTGGGCGTCGCGGTCGTCCTGATCTCCCCGCTCGAGTACCAGCCGCCGCAGCCCGGCGTGCAGGGCGACGCCGGCTACCTCTGGCGCCTCTCGGACGAGCTTCCGACGGTCCTCGGCACCTCGCTCCTGCTCTGGCTGCTCGTGCCGCTCGGCGCCGTTGCGGCCGCATTGCTCGCCCGGCGCGCCGGCTGGACCTCGCTGTCCGCCGTCTACCTCGGCGCCTTCCTGCTCGGCACGCTGCCGGTCAACCTCGTCTACCAGAAGTACTTCGACCCGTTCATGCTCCTCGCCGTGGCGCTGTTCGCGCGTCCGGGCGACCTCCGCCGGCCCTCCGACTACGCGGGGGTGGCGGTGATCTGTGCGGCGTCGGTCGCCTACGCGCTCAGCTTCGCCGGCTAGAGGAGCGCCCGCCCGCGGTCGCGGGGCCGCCCGCGAGCCCGCTCAGCGGATCTCCAGGAGATCCACCACGAACACCAAGGTCTCGTTCGGCCCGATCGCCGGCGGGAACCCCTGCGCGCCGTACGCGAGCTCCGGCGGGATCGTCAGCATGCGCCGGCCGCCCACCCTCATCCCGACGATTCCCCGGTCCCAGCCATCGATCACCTGCCCGCCGCCGAGCGGGAACGGGAACGGCTGGCCCCTGTTCCAGGAGGCGTCGAACTCCTCGCCGGTCGAGAAGGTGACGCCGGCGTAGTGGACGACGACGGTGTCGCCGGGCTCGGCGGGCGGGCCCTTGCCGCGCACGATGTCCTCGGTCTGTAGGCGACGCGGCGGCGACCCGGTGGGCCGCGGGATCTCCGGCTTGGTGCTGGTGTCCTCGAGCGCCTGGCGCTGTTCGGCCGGCGAGGGCTCGGTCTCCGTCTGCTCGGCGGGCGCGGCGGGGGGTGGTGAGCTGCCGTCGCCACCGCCGCCGTCATCGTCGTCATCCCCGCAGGCCGCGAGCCCGAGCGCGGCCAGCAGGGCGAGGAGAGCGAGAAGGCGGGCCATGGGCGGCGGAAGCATAACCGGCGTCACCCGGCGTGACCCAGCCTCGCGCCGCCTGCGCCACCGGGGCCGGATCGCCGCTTACGCGAGCGCTCGCGACTTGGTCGACAGCAGAAGATCTGCCATACTCTCGCTTAGATTTCTTTCGGATCTGTACCTAAGCGACAAAGGAGCTGGCAGAACGTGGGCAAGACCATCGGCATCGATCTTGGCACGACCAACTCGTGCATGGCCGTCCTCGAGGGCGGCGAGCCCACCGTGATCGAGAACGCCGAGGGCGCACGGACCACCCCCTCGGTGGTCGCTTTCACGGAGGGCGGAGAGCGGTTGGTTGGCGCCCCTGCGAAGCGGCAGGCCGTCACCAATCCCGAGAACACCGTTTTTTCGATCAAGCGCTTCATGGGCCGCAAGGAGGCGGAGGTCAAGGAGGAGGAGAAGATCGTCCCGTTCGAGGTCGTTCCAGGCCCGAACGGCGACGCGCGCGTGAAGGCGGGCGGCAAGGAGTTCGCCCCGCCTGAGATCAGCGCGATGATCCTCCAGAAGCTGAAGGCCGACGCCGAGGCCTACCTGGGCGACAGCGTCGACAGCGCGGTGATCACCGTCCCGGCGTACTTCAACGACGACCAGCGCCAGGCGACCAAGGACGCCGGCAAGGTCGCGGGCCTCGACGTCAAGCGGATCATCAACGAGCCGACGGCCGCTTCGCTCGCCTACGGGCTCGACAAGGAGTCGGACCAGACGATCCTCGTATTCGACCTCGGCGGCGGCACCTTCGACGTGTCCGTGCTCGAGATCGGCGACGGGGTCTTCGAGGTCAAGGCGACCTCGGGGGACAACCACCTGGGCGGCGACAACTTCGACAAGGCGGTCGTCGACTGGCTCGTCAGCGAGTTCAAGAAGGCCGAGGGCGTCGACCTCTCCCAGGACAAGATGGCCCTCCAGCGCCTCTACCAAGAGGCCGAGAAGGCCAAGACCGAGCTGAGCTCGGCGCAGGAGACGCAGATCAACCTGCCGTTCATCACGGCGGTCGAGTCCGTGCCCAAGCACCTGAACCAGCGGCTCACCCGCTCGAAGCTCAACGAGCTGACCGCGGACCTGCTGGACCGGGTCGTCGCCCCGACCAAGCAGGCGCTGGCCGACGCCGGCGTCGAGGGCGGCGCGGGCATCGACCATGTCGTACTCGTGGGCGGCATGACCCGCATGCCCGCCGTGCAGGAGAAGGTCAAGGAGCTCACCGGCAAGGACCCGCACCGGGGCGTGAACCCGGACGAGGTCGTGGCCGTGGGCGCCGCGATCCAGGCGGGCGTGCTGGCCGGCGACGTCAAGGACGTGCTGCTGCTCGACGTGACCCCGCTGACCCTCGGCATCGAGACCAAGGGCGGCGTGATGACGAAGCTGATCGAGCGCAACACGACGATCCCGACCCGCAAGTCGGAGATCTTCTCCACGGCCGAGGACAACCAGCCGAGCGTGGAGGTCCACGTGCTCCAGGGCGAGCGCGAGATGGCCGCCTACAACAAGTCACTCGGCAAGTTCCAGCTCACCGGCATCCCGCCGGCGCCCCGCGGCGTGCCGCAGATCGAGGTCACGTTCGACATCGACGCCAACGGCATCCTGAACGTCGGCGCCAAGGACCTCGGCACCGGCAAGGAGCAGAAGATCGAGATCAAGGCCGGCTCCGGCCTCGCCGAGGCCGAGGTGGAGCGCATGGTGAAGGACGCCGAGGCGCACGCCGAGGAGGACCGCCGCCAGCGCGAGCTGGTCGAGGCCCGCAACACGGCCGAGAACGCCGCCTACCAGGCCGAGCGGCAGGTCAAGGAGATGGGCGACACGCTCGACTCGTCCTCCAAGGAGGAGATCGAGGCGGCGATCAAGGACGTGCGCGACAACCTCGAGTCCGACGACACGGCGCTGCTGCGCCAGAAGACCGACGCCCTGCAGGCCGCCTTCCACAAGGTGTCCGAGCAGATGTACGCGGCGGCGGCCCAGCAGCAGCAGGCGGCCACCGGCGGCAACGGCGCGCCCGGCCCCGACGGCGCCGGGGCGGACTCCTCCACCGCCGAGGAGGAGGAGGTCGTGGACGCCGAGGTGGTCGACGGCGAGGAGCGGTCGTAGGCCGTGGCGGAGCGCAAGGAAACAGACCTCACCCCGGAGGACAATGACCGTGCGCATCCGGCCGAGCCGGATGCTTCGGCCCAGCAGCCCGCCACGTCACGCGACGAGGCGGCCGAGCCCTCCGGGGAGGAGGATCCCGCGAACGAGGAGCAGGCGCTCGCCGAGAAGGAGGACGCGGCCGGGGACGCTTCGCCGCCGGCCGAGGAGGCCGGGAGCGAGCCCGCCCGGGACGCCGCGAGCGGCCCCGCCGAGGAGGCCGGGAGCGAGCCTGCCGAGGACCCGCTGACCCGCGTCGAGCGCGAGCGGGACGAGTACCTCGACCTGGCCCGGCGTGCCCAGGCCGACTTCGACAACTACCGCAAGCGGGCCGCCAAGGAGGCGGCTGCCGCGGGGCAGCGCGCCAAGAGCGGGCTCGTGCGCGAGCTGCTGCCCGTGGTGGACAACCTCGAGCGGGCCCTGGCTTCCGCCGGCGAGGAGGAGCAGCACCTCGCCGAGGGCGTGCACCTCGTGCACTCGGAGCTGATCGCGGTGCTCGAGCGCAACGGGGTCGAGCAGTTCGACCCGCGCGGCGAGCGCTTCGACCCCGGCGAGCACGAGGCGCTCTCGATGCGCGCGGAGGACTGGGCCGAGTCCGGCACGGTGCTGGACGTCGTGGAGAAGGGCTACCGCGCGAACGGCGCCATCCTGCGTCCGGCCAGGGTGGTTGTCTCCTCGTAGGCGATGGCGACCTCGGTTCGAGACCCCTACCGGACGCTGGGCGTCGACCGCAAGGCCTCCGACGAGGAGATCAAGAAGGCCTACCGCAAGCTGGCGCGCCAGTACCACCCGGACCGAAACGCCGGCGACAAGGCCGCCGAGGAGCGCTTCAAGGAGGTGCAGGAGGCCTACTCGATCCTGTCCGATCCCGACAAGCGCAAGGCCTACGACTCGGGCGGCGGCATCTTCGGCGGTGCCGGCGGCGGCTTCGACCCCGGCGCGTTCCGCACCGGCTTCGGCGGCGTCGGCGACATCCTCTCCGACCTCTTCGGCGGCGTTGGTGGGCGCCCCGGCAGCGGTTCGCGCACCCCGCGCTCCGAGCGCGGCCGTGACCTGGAGACCGAGGTGCACGTCTCGTTCGCCCAGGCGATGGAGGGCGCCCAGGTGCCGGTGTCGGTGCCGCTGTCGGCACCCTGTCCGACGTGTCACGGGACCGGCGCCAAGCCGGGCACCTCGCCGAAGGTCTGCCCGCGCTGTCAGGGGCGTGGCGTCGAGGCCGAGTCGCAGGGCCTCTTCTCGATCTCGCAGCCGTGCCGCCAGTGCGGCGGCACCGGCACGGTGATCGAGGATCCGTGCCCGACCTGCCAGGGCCACGGCCGCACGCGCCAGGTGAAGCGCTACCGGGTGAACATCCCCGCCGGGGTCCGCGACGGCAGCCGGGTGCGGCTTGCCGGCAAGGGCGAGGCCGGACCGCGCGGCGGACCGGCCGGCGACCTGTACGTGGTCACCCGCGTGGCCGAGTCGCCGGTGTTCGCGCGCAAGGGAGACAACCTCGAGGTGGAGGTGCCGATCACGATCCCCGAGGCCATCCGCGGCGCGACGATCGAGGTGCAGGCGCTGAACCGTGCCGTGCTGGGTTCCCGGGGGGACGCGGATGCGCTTGGTCGCGGTCAGCGTCGGCACCTCG
>DASZJZ010000156.1:0-30656 GCA_035947555.1 Thermoleophilaceae bacterium
GTCGAACGTGCGGCGGTTCGAGGCGGTCACCGGACCGGCGAGCGCCGAGCTGTTCCACGAGCGCACCGAGCACCTGCGCCGGATCGCCGCGATGCTCAAGGTGCCCGAGCACGAGGCCGTGCGGGCGGTGGAGCGCCTGACCGAACGGGTGCGGGAGCTCGGCCGCGGGGCGGCGCGCGAGTCTGCGTTCTCCGTACCCCCGGTGCGCTCGGCGAGCCTCGTCGTGAGGCGCTCGTCGTGCAGCTCCACCGGGATGTTCACTCTCCGTTCAAGCCTTTCCGCAAACGTTCGTGCCGCGGCCGCCTGGTCGCCCTCCTCCCCCCTCAGGGTGAGCGGCAGCCCGACCACCACCCGTTCGGCGTCATGCTCCACCACCAACCGGACGACAGCGGCGAGCCCCCGCTTTGAGTCCGGCCGCTCCACCGTCTCCAGGGGCGTGGCGAGCGTGCCCGAGGGATCCGAGATGGCGCAACCGCAGCGGGCCGAGCCGTGGTCGAGAGCGAGGATTCGCGCCATCAGGACCGGGTCGTCACGCGAGCGCCGCCTCGATCTCGGCCCGGGCGGCCTTCAGCGCTTCCTCGAGCTTCTCGGGGTCCCGACCGCCGGCCTGGGCGAGCGTGTCGCGTCCGCCACCGCCGCCGCCCACGACCTGTCCGGCGGCTCGCACGACATCGCCCGCCTTCACACCCCGCTCGACGGCCGAAGGCGCCACATTGGCGACGATGTGCACACGGCCCTCCGACTCGGACGCAAGCACGACGACGGCGTTGCCGAGCTTCTGGCGGACCGTGTCGGAGATCTCTCGAAGCGAGTCGGGATCGAGGCCGGACTTTGCCTGAGCCACGACCAGCACGCCGTCCTTGTCCTGCGCGGTCTGCAGAATGGCGTCGATCCCGGTGTCCACAGGCCGCTTGCGCTTGCGCTCGAGCTCCTTGACCCGCTCGCTCAGCCGCTCCACCGCCCGCACCACGTCCTGCTCCGGCACCTTCAGCATCGACGCGAGCTCCTGCAGCCGGGCGCTCCGCTCGCGGAACAACTCGGCGCTCGCCGGACCGGTGATCGCCTCGATCCGCCGCACGTTCGCCGCGCTCGACGTCTCGGTGGTCAGGTGGAACAGGCCCAGCTCCGAGGTGGCCGCCACGTGGGTGCCGCCGCACAGCTCACGCGACACCTCCTCGACCTCGACCATCCGCACACGCTCGCCGTACTTCTCGCCGAACAGCGCCATGGCGCCGAGGCGCTCGGCCTCCTCTCGCGTGGTCTCAATCGCCCGCACGGGATGGTTGGCGGCGATCCACCCCGCCACCCGGCTCTCCACAGCCTGGAGCTCGGCGTCCGTAAGCCGCTCGCCGTGGGTGAAGTCGAAGCGCAGCTTGTCCGGCCCGACGTACGAGCCGGCCTGGCGGACGTGCGTGCCGAGCCGCTCGCGCAGCGCCGCGTGCAGCAGGTGGGTGGCCGTGTGGTTGCGCATCGTGGCGAGCCGCGTGGCCCGCTCGACGCTCGCCCGGACCGGCTCACCCGGCCCGAGCTCGCCCTCCACCGGCGCTAGCGCCAGCGCCTGGTCGTCGCCAAGGCGGTAGACGTCGACCACGCGGGCGCGCCCGCCCGGGGTCTCCACCACGCCGGTGTCGGAGACCTGTCCGCCGCCCTCGGGGTAGAAGGGCGACTCGTCGAGCTTCGCGAGCACCCAGCCGTTGGTGCGCTCGGCCACCCGCAGCACGGTGTCCGCCTCGGTCGTCTCGTAGCCCACGAACCGCGTTCGGAACCCCGCCTGGCGGGCGAAGCGCATCACGTCCTCATGCTGCACGTGCACCTCGTTGCCGGCGGTGGCGGTGGCCGGCGCCTTGCGGCTCCGCGACACCTCGCGGGCCCTCTCCATCAGCTCCTCGAAGCCCTGGTCGTCCACGGCCAGGCCCTGCTCGGCGAGCAGCTCCCTCGTCATCTCGTAGGGGAAGCCGTAGGTGTCGTGCAGCTTGAAGGCGTCCTCCGCCGAGACCCAGGAGGTCTGCTCCGCCCTAGCGCGCTGCACGAGGTCGGCGAGCAGCCGCTCGCCCTGCGTCAGCGTCCGGTTGAAGCTCTCCTCCTCGGCGTTCGCCCACCGGACGATCGTCGGGAGCTGCGCCGGCAGCTCGGGATACGCGCCACTCATGACGTCGACGACCCTTTCCGCCAGCGCTGCGAGCAGCAGCCCCTCGATCCCCAGCACGCGCGCCTGCTGCATGGCGCGGCGCATGATCCGCCGGAGGATGTAGCCGCGCTCCTCGTTCGAAGGCACCACACCGTCAGCCAGGAGGAAGGTCATCCCGCGCCCGTGGTCGGCGAGGATCGACAGGGCGCGGGTGGTGGCGAAGTCCTGCCCGTACCTGCGCCCCGAGCGCTCCTCGCCCAGCTCGATCATCGGCCGGAAGTGCGCGCTCTCGAAGACCGAGGAGACATCCTGGAGGATCGCCGCCATGCGGTCGAGCCCCATCCCCGTGTCGATGTTCTTGAAGGGCAGGTCCGGAAGCGAGCCGTCGGACCGGAGCTCGTACTGCATGAAGACGAGATTCCAGAACTCGAGGAAGCGGTCGGTGTCGTCGCCGGGGCGGTCGGTGTCCGGCCCGAAATCCGGGCCGCGATCCAGGTACAGCTCGGAGCAGGGGCCACAGGGCCCGGTCGGACCGGACTGCCAGAAGTTGTCCTCGCGCCCGAGGAGGACGATGCGATCGTCCGGGATGCCGATCGAGCGCCAGACCTCGATCGCCTCGGAGTCCGGACCGAGCCCGAGCTCCTCGTCCCCGCCGAACACGCTGATCCAGATCTTGTCCGGATCCAAGCCCAAGCCCTGCGTGGAGAGCTCCCAGGCGTACTCGGCCGCCCCCTGCTTGAAGTAGTCGCCGATCGAGAAGTTGCCGAGCATCTCGAAGAAGGTGAGGTGACGCTTGGTCGTGCCGACCACCTCGATGTCCACGGTGCGGAACGCCTTCTGGCACGAGGTGAGCCGCCGCGACGGCGGCTCCTCCACCCCGAGGAAGTAGGGCTTGAAGGGCTGCATCCCCGCCGTCGTGAGCAGGACCGAGGGGTCGTATGAGGACGGGACGAGCGAGGCGGAGGGCATGCGCAGGTGCCCTCGCTCCTCGAAGAAGGACAGGAACAGCTCGCGGATCTCGGCCGCCGTCATGGCTTGTGGAGTCTAGGTGTCGGGCCCGCCGCACCGGGCGCGGAGCCCCCCGCCACCCCGGCCCGGGAAGCCCGCCCGCCGCCCACCGCACTAATGTGTCCGCCGATGGGACTTGCGAACGCTCGGGGGATGGCGTCATAGTCATGGGACACTGTGTGACGCGGCCCGCCCGCATACCCGCGGCTTGACGAGGATGAGAATGACCCCCGTAGCTCATCTGGTTTCGGCATGGCGACAGCGACTCGCCGTGCCCATGGAGGAGCGCGAGAGCGTGGTCGTCGGCACGCTCGCCCTCGGCTACCTGGCGGTGGCCCTGGGGCTCGCCTTCGCCCTCCCCTCCGAGCGCGAGCTCGAGCCGGTCGTGGTGCTGGCCCTACTCGCGGCCTCCGTGGGCGTGTCGCTCATCCGCTTCCACGTCGGCGCCGGCTACGTGTGCGCGGAACAGCTCGTGTACGTGCCGCTGCTGTTCTTCGCGCCGCTGCCGCTCGTCCTGCTGCTCGTCCCAGTGGCGTACGCGCTCTCCGACCTTCCCGACTTCGTGGCCGGGCGGGCCCATCGCGACCGCTGGATGAACGCCCTGGCCGACTCCTGGTTCGCGATCGGATCGGTGACCGTACTGGGGCTGTTCGCGCCGGGAGCCCCGCAGCTCGAGCTGGTCCCCGTCTATCTCGGCGCCCTGGCGGCTCAGGTGGGGCTCGGCACGAGCGCGGCGCTCGCGCGCGAGTACTTCGTCGGACGGCTCAGCGTGCGAGACGAGCTCCGGTCGGCGGCCGCCGCCTACCAGCTCGACGTGATGCTGTCGCCGATCGGGCTCGCGCTCGCCTTCGCAGCCGCGGAGCTCGGCCCCGTCGCCCTCCTGGCCATTCTTCCCGTAGCCGGGGGGCTGTTCTGGCTGTCGCGCTTCCACAGGGAGAGGTGCGACCGCCTCGTGGCTGAGCACGAGGCCTACTGGCGGCGCTTCCTCAGGGACGCGCGACGGCTGGAGCGGTGCGCGAAGCCCGACGTGAGCCAGGACTGGCAGTCCATGCCCGAGATGGCGCTGGCCGTGTGCGCCGAGCTCCGGCTCGACATGGACGTGCGCGCCGGGATCGCACAGGCCGCGCAGACGGCTGCGTGGAGCGGCTTCCACGACCCCGGCGAGCGCCCCGACCGCCGGCTTCGCTTCGCGGCGGCCCTCATCGAGGGCAGGCTCGCCTACGCGGGCGCCGACCCGCTCGTCTCGACGCCGGCCGGCGAGCGGCTCAGGGAGCAGGCCGAGCTCGTGCGCCTGAGCGGCGAGCGCTACGACGGCCGCGGGGCCGGCGGCGGGCCGCGCGGGGATGACATCCCGCTCGGCTCACGGATCATCGCCTGCTGCCAGGCCTACAGCGAGTTCACCGCCGCGGCGCCCGACCGGGCGCCGATGAGCGGCGAGATCGCCCTCGAGGAGCTGCGCCGCGACGCAGGCAGGCGTTTCGACCCAGACATCGTCGGCGCGCTCGGGCGCGCTCTTAGGCAGCAGGAATTGGGGGCGCCCCCGGCCCCGACACGTTCGCCCTGGCTGCTCGACCAGCTCAGGCCGGTGGGCCCCGTGCCGCTTGGCGGCAGGACGGGCCTCGGCTGAGGCATGGCACGCGCCGGGCAGGAGCGAGCACCGCGTCTGAGAGGGACGCGGCTCACTTCCGCAGCCGTCCGTTGTACTGGCAGTTGGGGCTACTTCCGGTATCCCATTGGGCCCCCTTCAGCTAGACCGGGTCTGCCGCGGGACCGCGTCCTAGGCCCCGCGAACGGAGAGCATACGGCCCCCGGACGCGGGATGTACCGGAATCGGGCGTTGCGTATACGCCCGAGTGCGCAATCTGCGTCCTGCAACTTTCGTCGACCTCGGCGCAAAGGCTTCCTGGGACATGCAGCTTCCGTGAAGGAAAGCGATGCAATTTCCGCGCAACTACTCGCGCGCGGGTGGGCGACTGGACGATGAAGCCGGTAATGGTGGCCGAGCAGCTAGTCGGGGAGGCCCGAGAACGCCGTGCGCGAAGCATGGACGCGCGCGAGCGCAAGGTCGTCGGGGTTTCAGCGATCCTCTTCCTGATCGCCGCCGTCGCGCTGGCCGTGTTCCTTCCGTCCGAGCGCGATGTGAACGCGCTCCTAGTCGTCTGCCTCCTGATCGGACACGTCCTGGTCTCCGGCGTGCGCTTCGAGTTCGGTGGCGGTTACGTCGTACCCGAGCAGCTCGTAATCGTGCCGCTCATGCTCCTGGGGCCGCTGCCCCTGGTGCCCCTCCTCATCGCAGTCGCGGGCGTCGTCGCTCTGGTCCCCGATTTCCTGCGCGGCAGCTGGGCGAAGGACCGCTGGCTCAGTCCTGCCGCGGACTGCTGGTCGTATCTCGCCCCGGTCCTGATCCTGGCGGCGTTCGCGCCGGGTGCCCCCGAGCTCTCGCACGCGCCGGTCTACGCAGTCGCCCTCGTCGCCCAGCTCTTCACCGACTTCGTGCAGACCGTCATCCGCAACCACCTGCTCGACCGTGTCCCCGTGCTCGAGCTGGCCCGCGGATTCACCGGAGCCGCGCGCGTCGAGCTGATCCTGTCCCCCGTCGCCTTCGCGGCGACGCTCGTAGCGGTGGAGGAGCCGATCGTGCTCGCGGCCGTGATCCTCCCGCTCGTCTGGCTACTGGACTACTTCGCCAAGGACCGCTGGGCGCGGTACGCGGCCGCGCTCGAGTTGAACCGCGCCTACCGCGGCACGGTGATGCTCCTCTCGGACGTCCTCGAGTTCGAGGACGAGTACACCGCCGAGCACTCGCGCTCGGTGGTGGATCTGGTCAACGCCGTGGCCGACGAGCTGGGCGTCGACGAGAACAGCCGACAGGAGCTCGAGTTCGCCGCGATGCTGCACGACGTCGGCAAGATCTCGATCCCGAAGTCGATCCTTCACAAGCCGGCGGCCCTCACCGACCAGGAGTTCGAGGTCATCAAACACCACACGATTGAGGGCCAGTTCATGCTCGACCGCGTGGGCGGGCTGCTAGGGCGTGTCGGCGAGATCGTTCGCTCCTGCCACGAGCGGTGGGACGGCACCGGCTATCCCGATCAGCTCATGGGCGAGCAGATCCCGCTCGCCGCCCGGATCGTGTTCGCCTGCGACGCCTACAACGCGATGACCACCGACCGCCCGTATCGCGCGGCGATGTCGCCCGAGGCCGCCTGCGAGGAGCTGCGCGAGAACGCGGGCACGCAGTTCGACCCCTGGGTCGTGGACGCGGTGGTGTCAGTTGTCGAGCGCGGGGCTCCGGTCACCGCTCCGGCCGACGACGTCCGGGCCCTCCTCGCGAGCAGGCCCGTTCCCCAAAGCGCCGGCTTCACCAGGTAGGTAGCGCCTCCCGCTCGGGTCGCCCGAGCCGTCCGCCTCCGGGCCGGCCGGCCCGATCCAGGTCCGCCTCAGCGCGATGCGGGCCCCGGCCCACACCACGAGGCCGCCGACGCCTGCCGCGACGATCAGCGCCCTGGCCCCGAACGCCTCCACCAGCCCGCCGGCGGCCACGAAGGCGACGGCGAAGGCCCAGGCGGTCAGGCCGTCCTTGACGCCGAAGACGCGCGCCATGAGCCGGTCCGGGACGGTGGTCTGGATCAGCAGCCGCTCGTAGACGAGCACCAGGCCGTTCCCCACGCCGGCCAGCGCGAACGCTGGGGCGGCGGCGGCGAAGGTCGGCGCCAGTCCGCATGCCACGAAGCCGGTGGCCACGACGGCGAGGCCGAGCAGGAAGCGCGCCCTCAGCTCGGGGGGAGTCCCCCCCTTGCCGCCCGACAGTGAGCCGGCCACGAAGCCGAGCCCGTAGATCGCCACGAGCACGCCGAAGCCCGCGTCGCCGGCGTCGAGCTCCTCCGTGACGAACGGGAGCTCGGCCACGTTGAAGAGGCCGGCGAAGAGCAGCAGCGCCCCCGAAGCCACCACCACCGCGCGGATGCCGACCATCGCCGCCAGCTCCCGCAGCCCCTCGCGAGCGCCGCGCAGGAGACTGGGGGGGGCCGCCTCGCCCTCGGCGAGCGGCGGCGCCGCCCCGAAGCGGATCTGCGTCAGCGCGACGCTGGAGATCGCGAAGGTGGCGGCGTTGCCGAAGAGGATCGCCTCCGGCCCGCCGATCGCGAGCACCCCCGCGGCGATCGCAGGGCCCGCGATGAACCCGATGTCCGCGATCGCACCGAAGAGAGCCGTGGCGGAGGGGAGGCGCTCGGCCTTGACGAGGCTCGGGAGGCCGGCCAGTGCGGCGGGGGTAAAGAGCCCGGTGCCCGTGCCCGCGACGATGGCGAGCAGGAACGTGGCGACGAAGCTGTCCACGACCGCGATCCCGAGAAACGCGCCGGCGCGCAACACGTCGGCCACGATCAGGCAGCCGCGCCGTGACCAGCGGTCGGCCGCGGCGCCGAACACGGGGCCCAGGATCATCGCCGGCACAAGGTCGGCCAGCAGGATCAGCCCGATGGCCCAGCCCGACTCGAAGCGCTCGTACGCGATGACGAGGAGCGCAACGTAGGCGGCGCCGTTGCCCAGGGCTGACTGAGCGAGGACCGCGAAGAAGGCGCGCGCCCGGGGCTCGTTCCTAAGTAGATCGGTAGTCCGGCCCACTCAGCTCCGCTCAGAAGAAATGGGACCGCGCCCTAGCGCGGTCCCAAGGTCCTTCTCAACTTTATCGGGGCGACACGCGAGCGTCGTCCCGCGCATCACTCCTAGCGACGGTAAGCCATGTCTAGCGTCCTCTCCCGGGTTCCGTCCCCTGCTCTGCAGAGGTTTGCGAGCAAAACTCGTGCGACTCCAACGCGACTGTCTCATGCGTATACGAGAATTGCAAGCTCGTGGGACAAATCTGTGCAAAGTCTCATCAGGGGCGTACTTGCACAGGCCTGACTGATCTCTGCGAGTCAGGGCGGAGGAGAGCGGGACGATCGGGGCGGGCGGCGTCGTGCCGCCGTTACGGGCACGGGCGCCACTCAACCGGCTGGATGCGGGCGGGGTCAACCCCACCGGCCGAATGGAGGCGCTTTCGGCGGAGAAACTGCTCTAAGCCTGCCTACCGTTGCCACCCGTTTGGGGGGTTCCGGGCATCTCGTCGCCGGACGAGAGCGGGCTCGAGGGGTCCTTCGTGGCCGCGGCGATCTCCTCGGGACTGACGCTCATCGGGTGATGACACGCGGCAAGGTGGCCGTTGGGATAGCGAGCGAGCGGCGGCTCCACCTGCCGGCAGATGTCGGTGGCGCGCGGGCAGCGCGGGTGGAACACACAGCCGGACGGCGGATTGATCGGGTTGGGCGGCTCGCCGCCCACGACGATCCGCTCGCGGCGCCGGTTCTCCTCCGGATCCGGGATCGGAATCGCCGACAGCAGCGCCGACGTGTACGGGTGGATCGGCTTGGTGTACAGCTCCTCCGCCGGCGACACCTCCATCAGCTTCCCGAGGTACATCACCGCGATCCTGTCGGAGACATGCCGCACCACCGACAGATCGTGGGCTACGAACAGGTAGGTGAGCTTGTAGCTCTCCTGCAGGTCGTCGAGCAGGTTGATGATCTGCGCCTGCACGGACACGTCGAGCGCGGACACCGGCTCGTCCAGCACGATCAGCCGCGGCTCGAGCGCCAGCGCCCGCGCCACCCCGATGCGCTGCCGCTGGCCGCCGGAGAACTCGTGCGGGAAGCGGTTCAGGTGCTCCTTCTGGAGGCCCACCTTGCCCAGCAGCTCGCGCACCTGCGGCTCCACGTCCTTCCCGGTGGTGCCGTGCAGGCGCAGGGGCAAGCCGATGATCTGCGCCACGCGCTTGCGCGGGTTGAGTGACGCGAACGGGTCCTGGAAGACCATCTGCATCTCGCGCCGGAGCGGTTGCATCTCCCTCCGGCCCGCCTTCGTCACGTCCCTGCCGCGGAAGCGCAGCGTGCCCTCCGTGGCGTCGATGAGCCGCATGATCGCCCGCGACATCGTGGTCTTGCCGCAGCCCGACTCGCCGACGAGCCCGAGCGTCTCGCCCTCGGCGATCGAGAGCGTCACGTCGTTGACGGCGTGCACCTGCGCCACCTGGCGCTCGATCAGGATCCCCTGCTTGATCGGGAAGAAGACCTTGAAGTGCTCGACCTCGACGAGCGGCGTGGCGCCGTTCGCGGACGCGCCGTCGCCCGCAGTGGCCTCTGTCGCCTCGACGCTCACGCCCGCGCCCTCCCGACCGCACGCGCGCTCACGCCCGCGCCTCCTCCTTCGCCGCCAGCCCGATCTCGCCCGGCGCCACCTCGCGCTTCACCCGCTTCTCGTCCACGGCCAGCCAGCAGCGATCCAGGTGGTCGGGCTGCCCGTCCACGCGCCCCACGAGCGGCGGCACCTTCGGGCACTCGGCGAACTCGTGCGGGCAGCGCGGGCGGAAGTGGCAGCCCTCGGGCCGGTTCGCGAGCGAGGGGGGCAGCCCCGCGATCGCCGGCAGGCGCTCCGGCCGCGGCTTGTCGACCCGCGTGATCGATCCCAGCAGGCCCCACGTATACGGGTGCTGCGGGTCGTAGAAGATCTGGTCGAGCGTGCCCTGCTCGACGATCCGGCCGGCGTACATGACGGCTATCCGGTCGGCGATGTCGGCCACCACGCCGAGGTCGTGGGTCACGAGGATCACCGCCGCCCCGGTCTCCTCGCGGAGCTCCTGGATGCGCTGCAGGATCTGCGCCTGGATCGTCACGTCGAGCGCCGTCGTGGGCTCGTCTGCGATCAGGATCGACGGGTTGCACGACAGCGCCAGGGCGATCATCACGCGCTGGCGCATTCCGCCCGAGAACTCGAACGGGTAGTTGTCCACGCGCTCCCGGGCGCGCGGGATCCCCACCCGCTCGAGCAGCTCCACGGTGCGCTCGCGCGCTTGCTGGTCCGGCACGCCCTCGTGTTCCTGGATCTGCTCAACGATCTGGTCGCCGATCCGCACCACCGGGTTCAGCGACGTCATCGGGTCCTGGAAGATCATCGCGATCTCGGCGCCGCGGATCCGGCGCAGCTCGTCCTCCGGCGCGCCGATCAGCTCCGTGCCCTTGTAGTGCGCGGTGCCCTCGAAGCGCGCGTTCGGGGAGCGGGTCAGCCCCATCAGCGTCATCGCGGTCACCGACTTGCCCGAGCCGGACTCCCCCACCACCGCGAGCACCTCGCCCGCCTCGAGGTCGAACGTGACGCCGTCCACGGCCTGCACGACCCCCTCCTCCGTCGCAAAGGAGACCTCCAGATCCTCGACCTTCAACAGCGGCTCGCCGTCGCTCACTGCAGCCGGATCCGCGGGTCGAGGTAGGCGTACAGGATGTCCACCACGGCGTTCATGAGCACCACGAAGAAGGCGATGATCATGGTCGTGGCGAGAACAGGCGGCACGTCGAGCTGGCCGATCGCCTCGGCGGCGTACTGGCCCACACCCTGCAGGTCGAAGACGGTCTCCGTGAGGATCGCCCCGCCTCCGACCACCGCGCCGAAGTCGAGCCCCCACAGCGTCACCACCGGGATGAGCGAGTTGCGCAGCACGTGCCGGACCATGATCTGGCGCTCGCCGAGTCCCTTCGCCCGCGCCGTGCGCACGTAGTCCTCGTTGATCGTGTCGAGCACGTTCGAGCGCAGCACGCGCGAGTAGAAGCCGATGAACAGGATCGCGAGCGCGGTCCAGGGCAGGATCAGGTGATAGGCCCAGTCGATCGGGTCCTCTGTCAGCTCCACGTACCCGCCGTTGGGGAACCAGCCCAGCTTGAAGCCCAGGTAGTAGCTCATCAGCGCCCCGACCCAGAAGACCGGCATCGAGATGCCCACCAGCGCGATGATCGTGAGGAAGCGGTCGGCGAACTTCCCGGCCTTGACGGCGCTGTAGAGCCCCAGGCAGACGGCCACGAACATCCACAGCAGTGCCGCTCCGATGGCCAGGGACAGCGTGCGAGGCAGCCCCTTGAGGATCTCCTCGCCGACGGGCAGCTGGGTGAAGTAGGACCTCAGGTCGCCGGTGAAGACCTTCTCCATCGTCGTGACGTACTGCACGTAGATCGGCTCGTCGAAGTTCCACTCCTTGCGGATCTGCTCGATCTGGGTCTCGGTCGGCTGGCGGCCGGCCATCCGCACGGCCGGATCGCCGTTGGGGATGACGTTGAAGATGAAGAACGTCAGCACCGAGACGGCGAACATCACCAGCACCATCTGGAGCAGCCGGCGGACGACGAAGCGGAGCATGCCTAGTGCTCCAGCCGGACCTTGGCCCGCGGGTCGAGCGCGTCCCGCACCCCGTCGCCGAACACGTTGAGCGACAGCACCGTCAGCACGAGCATCACGCCAGGGACGATCGCCAGGTGCGGCGCCGTTGCGATCCTGTCGACGCCCTCGTCGATCATCGAGCCCCACGACGGGTTCGGCGGCTGCACGCCGGCGCCGAGGAACGACAGCGCCGCCTCGAGCAGCACCGCGTTCGCGATCAGCAGCGTGAAGAACACCAGGATCGTCGACGCCAGGTTCGGCACGACCTCGGTGAACATGATCCGGAGCGGGCCCGCGCCCTGGGCCCGCGCGGCCTCCACGAACTCCTTCTCGCGCAGGGACATGACCTGCCCGCGCACCGGTCGTGCCATGTACGGCACGTAGACCAGCCCGATGATGCCGATCGGTATGGCGAGCGAGTCGGGCGCGATCGATATCGGCCCGATGTCGATGCCGCCGAGCGCCAGCGCCACGCCCAGCGCCACGCCGAGGATGATCACCGGGAACGACCACATGATGTCGAGCAGGTTCCTGATGACGACGTCGGCCGCGCCTCTGAAGTAGCCGGCGATCGTCCCCAGCAAGATGGACAGGAACGTCGTGATCAGCGCCGCCGTGATGCCGATCATCAGCGAGTTGCGTCCGCCGTAGAGCAGCCGCACCATGATGTCGCGGCCGTTCGGGTCCGCTCCCAGGAAGAACTTGCCGTCGGCCTTGAGGTACTGCGGCCCGATCGGAACGCCGTCGAGCGCGACCACGTTCTTCCGCTCTCCGTCCACCCGGATCGTGTCGGACAGATGGTTCGTGTTCGGCCCCGTCTTCGCCACCTGGTCGGCCCAGAGCGGGGCGGCGAGGCAGGCGGCGAGCAGCAGCACGAACAGCGCCGCGAAGGCGAGCGCCACCTTGTTCCGGCGCAGCCGCCGGAGACCCAGCCGCCACGGACCCAACCCGTGAACCTGCTCGCGGTCGGCCTCTTCCTCCCACGCCGCGGGCCGCTGAAGGGCGGTCTGCTCGCTTACAGGCTCAGTCGCCATCCGTGAAGTGGTCCCTCCGCCTCCAGGCACACGTTACCCCAGCGGGAGGGCGCCGAAGCGCCCTCCCGCGTGAGGCAAGCGTCAACTGCCTGCTACTTGAGGCAGAAGCTCGACCAGTCGTTGTTCCACACCGGGTGGAACCTGGTGCAGTTCTCGAAGTCGATCCGCTCCGAGACGAACGTGGCCAGCTTGCGGTGCCCGTACGGCACGACGTGCCCCTGCTCCACGAGGTGGACGTTCAGCTCCCGCCACCGCTCGGCGACCTCGTCCGTCATCTCCGGCTCCTGGTTCAGCTCCTCGATCCCCTGGTTGAGCACCGGGTCGTCCACGTTCCCGAAGTTCTGGTTGTTCGTGGGCTGGATCGACGCCCCGTCCACGAGGAACATGAAGTTCTTCGGGTGCGGGAAGTCCTGGAACCAGTTGGCGAAGCCCGCCTGAGCCCGGGTGCGCTGGTTGCCGATGGTCTGGAAGTACACGCCGCCGTCCAGGATCCTGGGCTCCGCGTTGAAGCCCAGCCTGTTGAGCTGGTCGGCCATCGCCTCTCCGACCTTGTCGCTCGGGTCATCGTTGTTGGTCCAGACCGTGACCTCGGTGCCGGCCTCGCCGGCGTCCTCGATCATCTGGCGGGCCCGCTCGATGTCGGGCGGCTCGTTCGGGTTGCCCCACGGGCACTCCTCCACGTCGAGTGCCTCGTCGAAGCCCGGCATGCCAGGCGGCAGGAACGAGCAGCCCGGGGTCATCTCGCCGGCGAAGAGCCGCGCCAAGGCGGGCTTGTCGAGCCCGATGTTCACGGCCTCACGGATCTCCTTCTTGTCGAACGGAGGCACGCGGTGGTTCATGAACATGTAGTACGTGGACACAGTGGTGTGCTCCTCGTACCGGTCCGAGTACTCCGCCCTCACCTGCGGCTTCATGTCCGCCGGGGGCGGGTCCTGCATGAAGTCGAGCTCGCCGGAGATCACGTCCTGCGTCTGACGCTGGGCCGACTTGATGATGCGGGCGGTGATCGTGTCGACCTTCCCCGGCGGGAGGTCCGGCCCGAGGTTCGGATAGTTCTCGTTCTTCTCGAGCACGAACTGCCGGTTGGGCACCGACTCGGTGATGTGGTACATGCCCACGCCCGGAGGCGGGTCCTCCGTCAGGATCCTGAACGGCGTGTCGCCCGGGACCAGGCTTGCGAAGGGCATCGCAAGGACGTTCGAGAAGGTCGCGTCAGGCGCGGTCAGGTTGATCGTGATCTTGCCGCTCTGGTCGTTCGTCTCGATGCCCGGGATGTCGGCCTCGGGCTTGCCGGCGTTGACGTACTCCTCCGCGCCCTCGATTGTGAGGTAGAACGCGGAGCCGCCGGACTCCAGGTTGAGCACGCGCTTGATGGCGTGCTCGAAGTCGGAGGCCTTGACGGGCGAGCCGTCCGAGTACTTCAGGCCCTTGCGCAGCGTGAGCTCGTAGGTGGTGCCGTCCTCGGAGATGGTCGGCATCTCCTCGGCGAGACCCGGGATCAGCTGCGAGCCCTCCTGGCCCTCGGCCCGCTTGTACTCGAGCAGGCGCGAGTAGGAGATCGAGAGCGGCTCCCAGCCGTTCACGGTGTAGCTCATGGCCGGGTCTAGGTAGTCCGGCTGAGAGGTCAGCGACACGGTGATCGAGCCGCCGGTCCTGGCGCCCCCGCCGTCGCCTCCGCCGCCGCCGTCGTCATCGTCGTCGCCACACGCGGCGATCACGGACATGGCGAGCACGGCGAGCAGCAGCGCCAGCACGCGCCTACTCAACTTCCCCATCAAGAATCCCTCCAGAGTCGATTGAGCGAGCGGATGGGCTCGCCGCGGCGGTTTATACCCCCTATGGGCAAATCCGTTGACCTTCCTGGGGCAGAGACAACGTGCCCTTAACCGAGCGTTTTCGCGCTCAGCGCAGCAGTTCCTCGCGCATCACGGAAAGGGACTTGCGGATCAGCCGCGAGACGTGCATCTGCGAGAGGCCGACGCGCTGGGCGATCTGGGTCTGCGGCAGGCCCTCCTCGAAGCGCATCCGAAGGATCTCGCGCTCCCGCGGCGCCAGCCGCTCCAGGGCGGGCTCGAGCGCGGCCCGGTCCTCCGAGCGCTCGAACTCGGCGTCCTCGCCGCCGATCGTCTCGAGCGGGTCGAGCTCCTCGTCGCCGCTCGGTCCGCTCGAGAGCGAGACCGTCGAGTAGGCCGAGCCGACCTCCATCGCCTCGAGCACCTCCTCGGGCGTCGTCTTCAGCTCCTCGGCGATCTCGGCGATGCTGGGCGAGCGGCCGAGCCGCCCGGTCAGGCGCTCGATCGCGCCGGACATGGAGGCGTTCAGCTCCTGGAGCGCGCGCGGCACGCGGATGGACCAGCCCTTGTCACGGAAGTGGCGCTTGATCTCCCCCACCACGTTGGGCGTGGCGTAGGTGGCAAGCGACACCTCGCGCTCGAGCTCGAAGCGGTCGATGGCCTTGATCAGGCCGATGGCACCGACCTGCTCGATGTCCTCGAGCGCCTCGCCACGGCCGGCGTAGCGCCTCGCCAGCGAGCGCACCAGCGGCAGGTGGCGCTGAATCAGCTCCTCGCGGGCGTGGGTGTCGCCGCTCTCGTGGTAGCGGCGCAGCAGCGCGCGGTCCTCCTCGCGGGCGCGCTCGGGGTTGCTCGCGCGCCGGGCGTCCATGCCCGCGGAGTTCACGCGAGGGACGTTCACGCGATGCCCTTGATCTTCTCCAGCCGGACGACGATGCGGCCGTCGTCAGCCTCGTCCACGCCGAATGAGTCCACCACGGTCTGGAGGATGCGGCGGAGGGTGAGCTCGCCGGGCTGAGCGTTGCCGTCGCGCAGCGCCTCCGCCACCTTGTGCTCGCTGAGGGGGCCCACGCGGGTGCGGATGCCATCAGGGCCCACCTCGAACGAGAGCCGGACGCTCCCGACGGTGCCCGCCTCGGCGAGCAGCCGCTCGACCGCGAGCTGGAGGTCGTCGATCTCCTCGAATGCGAAGTCCACCCGCTCCGCGATGCCGCCGATGATCAGCCGAACGACGGCCTGAAAGTCGCCGGACAGCGGTGCCACGAGGTCGATGCGCTCTCTCATCCCGGCTCCCCGATCGTGCCTTCGCCCACCACGCAATCATCCCGCATAAGACAGGCGAGCTGCCCCGGGGCCGCGGCGTGCGCGGGGCGCTCGAGCTCGAGGGTCAGCTCGTCGCCCTCGTGGCGGGTTACGCGGCAGGCGATCGGCGCGGCGTGGTAGCGGAGGCGGACCTGGCGGACCTGCCCCGGCGGGCGGTGGAGGCGGGTGTGCTCGAGACGCACCGTGGTCGTGGCGAGCTCGTGCTTCGGGCCGACGACCAGTTGATTTGCGGCGGCGTCCCTTCTGAGTACGTAGAGCGGCTCCTGGGAGGGCACGCCGAGGCCGCGCCGCTGACCGACCGTGAACTCGTGCTGGCCCTCGTGGCGGCCGAGCACGCGGCCCTGGCGGTCGACTATGTCGCCGGGCCCGCTGCGGAGGCGCGGGGCGCCGTGACGGCGCAGGAAGGCGCGCCCTCCGAGGCCGGCCACGAAGCAGAGGTCCTGGCTCTCGCGCTTGTCGGCCACTGGGAGGCCGGCGTCGCGGGCGAGCGCGCGGACGGCGTCCTTGGTGAGGCCGCCGAGGGGGAAGCTGAGGCGGTCGAGAAGGTCCGGGTCGAGCTTGGCGAGCATGTAGCTCTGGTCCTTGCGGGGGTCGACCGCGGCGCGCACGAGGGGTCCGCTCTGGTCGCGGGCGACGCGGGCGTAGTGGCCGGTGGCGAGACGGGCGGCGCCGAGCGCTTCCGCGAGGTCGAGCATGGCGTCGAAGCGGACCTCTCCGTTGCAGCGCACGCAGGGGTTCGGCGTGAGGCCGGCGGCGTAGCCGTCGAGGAAGCGGTCCACGACCTGCTCGCGGAAGCGCTGTCTGAGGTCGAGCGTGACGTGCGGGATGCCCATGCGATGCGCGAGCGCCCGGGCGCCCGTCACCGCCTGGGGCGAGCAGCAGGAACGCTCGCCGTCGGTGGCGGGGTCGGACCAGAGCTCGAGGGTGACGGCGACGACCTCGTCGCCGGCGTCGAGAGCGAGCTGAGCGGCCGCCGCGCTGTCGACGCCGCCGCTCATGGCGACGAGGGTGCGGCGGGGGCTCGGGAGGAGGCGTAGGCCGGCCGACTCCCCACGCCCCGAGCCCGATCGCGCGGAAGTGCCCGCGTCCGGGTCCCCGGCGACGGCGTCCGCCGCGTGCTTCGCGGCCGCCCCGAGCGCACGGTGCAGCGCGTCCGCCGCCAGCTCCGCCGCGTGCCGCTTCGGGGGGATCAGCCCGCCGAGGGCGTCCGCTATGTCGTCGGGGGTCACCCCTGCGGCCTCCAGGAACGGCCGCCCGTCCACCAGCTCGACCACCGCGCTCCCCGCGGCCCGCGCCGCGCCGCAGCCCTCGGCGTCGAAGCCGGCCTCCACCACCCTGTCCCCCTCCACGCGCACGGCCACCCGCACCAGGTCGCCGCAGGCGGCGCCGCCGGCAGCGCCGGCGTGCGGCCACCCGGCCAGCGCGCCGAGGCCGCGCGGCGCCGAAAGGTGGTCCTCGAAGGACATCCGAGGCAAGCCTGACAGATCCCTTGTCACGTGCCCGGAGGGTCCCACCGGTGCTAGCCTCGAACATGGCCCGAGCCTGTGCGCAAGCCGGTCGTACATGTTGAGCCGAACATCACCGGGATGGGAGTCCGGCTCGCGGTAGGGCCGTGGCCCGCCGCGGAGGACACCCACGCTTGCTACGACAGCAGGCCCAACTCTCGGCCCGGCGAGCGGCAGGCTGGGGCCAGCCTTCTGCAAAGCATCGCCTGGCGGCGTCCTCGGCCCTCCGCGTGCCCAGCACGCGTTCGGGCCTGCGTCCTTGCCAGGCGGGCTTTTCGAAGGCTGGCCTCCAGCCTTCGGCTTAAGGCGGCAGCCGCTTCAGCACCGCGTCGCCTCGCGGCGACAGTCGGTAGCCGGGGCTCAGGCTCTCGGTCAGCCCGAGCTCCTTCAGCTTCCTCACGTCGCGCTTGAAGGGCAGCTTCTCGCGGCCTATCGAGGCGGCCAGCTCCTCGGCGGGGACCTCCGGTCGCTCGGCGATCAGCTCGAGCACCGCCCTCGTCCATGGCCCGTGGCGGCTTCCCTCGTCGAGGCGTCTCAGGCGCCGTCTCACCTCGTCCACCTCGTCGTCGGTGAGGTCCGCCCGTTCGCGCAGCTCCACGCGCGGGTCGGCGCCCGCGTAGAGCAGCTCGATCCGGTGGATCTCGCCGCCGTTGCGCTTGTCGAGCATCGCGAGCAGCTCGTCGCGGGAGTCGAAGCCGGCCCGCTGCGCCTCGCCGTCGTCGATCGCCGCGCGCTCGACCACCTCGACCCGCCGGATCTCCAGAACCCCGACGGCCGTCCTCATCCGGGTGCCCGGCAGGACTCGAGCCCGCTCCCACCGCCGGAACGCGAGATCGACGCCTCCGTCGCGGATGGCGAGCAGGATCCGCCTCGGGAGGAGCATGACCGCTCGATGATCGCGCATCGACGCGGCCGGGCGGCGGAGGCGGTCCGCTCTGTCACACGGGCGTCCCGGGTGTGAGACTTTGCGGTGTGGAGCGGTGGGTGAGCTGCCCGGGCTGTGACCTCTCGGTGGCGGTCGCCGAGCCGCGCTGCCCGCGCTGTGGCTTCGCGCTGATGGAGCAGCGGCTCGCCGGGCGTGACGCGGTCGCCCGCCTCGCGCGCTTCTCCCGGTCCCGCCGTGCGGTCGCCGCGGTGCTGCTCGCGGCCGTGGTCCTGGTGACGGCCGTCGGCTTCGTACCCGCCCTGCAGGCGCTATCCGCGGCCTTGGCCCCCGCCAGCACCCCGCTCTCGTCCGCACAGGTAGAGAGCCGCCTCTCCGACCGCTATCCGAGGCTGCGACACGCCGATCACGCCGTGATCGCCTGTCCTGGCCGCGCGGTCGAACCGGGCGGTCAAACGCGCTGCTGGGTGCTGGCGCGAGTGGGACACCAGCGGGCGGTCACGGTCCAGCTCTCGGCTCGTGGCAACGACGTCGAGATCGACGACTGAACAGCTTGTCGGCGCGGGCGAATCCGCCTCAGCCGGTGACTGCAGACATCGCCACACGGCTCAGCCGGCCTCGCGGGTGGGCTGCCGCGCCGGCGGCTGCTCCAGCCTGATGCCGAGCTCCCTCAGCTGGCGCTCGTCCACCGGCGAAGGGGCGCCGGTCATCGGGTCCGCGCCGCTCGCGGCCTTCGGGAAGGCGATCGCGTCGCGGATCGATTCGCGGCCCGCCAGCAGGGCGACGATCCGGTCGATCCCGAACGCGATGCCACCGTGGGGCGGTGCCCCGTAGGTAAGGGCCTCGAGCAGGAAGCCGAACCGCTCCTTCGCCTCCTCGGGGTCGATCCCGAGCGCGTCGAACACCCTCTGCTGCACGTCGGGGCGGTTGATCCGGATCGAGCCGCCGCCGAGCTCCCAGCCGTCGAGGACCACGTCGTAGCCGCGCGAGCGCCACGTGCTCGGGTCGGCGTCGAGGTCTCCGCTCGGCGCCGTGAACGGGTGGTGCATGGCGTCGAAGCGCCCCTCGTCCTCGTTCCACTCGAACATCGGGAAGTCGACGACCCAGAAGCAGTCGTGGCCCTGAGGCTGCCCCTCCGCCACGTCGCGTCGCAGCCCTCCCAGCACGCGGGCGGCCAGGGCGGCGCTGCCGGCGGCGAACAGGATCACGTCGCCCTCCCGGGCCTCGAGCGCCTGGCTGGTCCGGGCGATCTCGTCCTCGCCGAGGAACTTCGCGATCGGGGAGCGCCAGCTCCCGTCGGCCTCAACCACCGCCCATGCAAGGCCCATCGCGCCGAGCGACTTAGCCTTTTCCTCGAGCCGGTCGATGCGGCTGCGCGGGAAGTCGCCGCGTGCGCGCAGAGCGCGGACGACGCCGCCGCTCTCCACCGCGCCCCCGAACACCTTGAACTGCGAGCCCCTGAAGACGTCGGTCAGGTCGACGATCTCCACGCCGAGCCGGCGGTCCGGGCGGTCGGTGCCGTACTTCAGCATCGCCTCGTCATAGGAGACCCGCTCGAGCGGAAGCTCCACCTCGATCCCACCGAGGGCGAGCACGCGCTGGAGCAGCGGGTCGATCAACTGGTGCACGTCCTCCTCGTCGACGAACGCCATCTCGAGGTCGAGTTGGGTGAACTCGGGCTGGCGGTCGGCGCGGAAGTCCTCGTCGCGGAAGCAGCGCGGGATCTGGAAGTAGCGCTCCAGGCCGGCCACCATCAGAAGCTGCTTGAAGAGCTGGGGCGACTGCGGCAGCGCGTACCACGAGCCGCGCATCAGGCGGCTTGGCACCAGGAAGTCACGGGCGCCCTCGGGGGTGGAGCGGGTCATGATGGGCGTCTCGATCTCGAGGAAGCCCTGATCGCTCAGGTGGTCGCGGATCGTCTTCACCACCTGATGGCGCAGGATCATGGTGTCGCGCATGCGCGGCTTGCGCAGGTCGAGATAGCGGTAGCGGAGCCGCAGCTCCTCCCCTACCGGCTCGTCCTCGTCGATCTGGAACGGAGGTGTCTCGGCGTCGGCCAGCAGCTCGAACTCAGACACGGCGAGCTCGACCTCGCCCGTCGGCAGGTTCGGGTTGACGGTGCCCTCCTCGCGGCGGAGGAGCTCGCCGGTGGCGGTGACCACGTCCTCGGCGCGCAGGCGCCCCGCTGCCGCGTGGGCCTCGGGCGCCTCTTCGGGGCGGAAGACGAGCTGCAACAGGCCGGTGCGGTCGCGCAGGTCGATGAAGATCAGGCCGCCGTGGTCGCGCCGGCGGTGGACCCAGCCGGCGACGCGCGGGCGCTCGCCGACGTCGTCGGCGCGCAGCTGGCCGGCCCAGCGGTCGCGGTAGCGGTTGGGGCGGGGGGGCTTCACGTGCGAGCGTCCTCCGCCGGCGCGTCCTGGGCCGGAGCGTCCGCCGCGGGAGCCTCCTTCGCGAGCACGCTCGTCACCAGCTCTACTACTTCGTCCGGGTTCGCCGCCCGCCGCTGCTCGCCGCTGTCCATGTTCCTGACGTCCATCGAGTCCCCCAGGATCACCGTGGTCCGCGCGCCGATGCGGTCGGCCTGCTTGAGCTGCCCCTTCAGAGACCGCCCCGCCTGCTCGATCTCCACCCGGATGCCCTGCTCGCGCAGCCGCCGGGCGAGGTCGAAGGCCGTCCGCATGAGATCGGGCTTGGCGAGCGCCACGTAGACGCGCGGCTCGAGGGCGTCCCCCGTGCTGGACGCCAGCATGATCCGCTCTATCCCGGCCGCCCAGCCTACCCCCGGGGTTGGCGGACCTCCCAGCTCCTCGATCAGGCGGTCGTAGCGGCCGCCCCCGCCCAGCGCCGCCTGGGCGCCGAGGCGCTCCGACTCGAACTCGAACACCGTGCGCGTGTAGTAGTCGAGCCCGCGCACCAGCGTCGAGTCCACCTCGTACTCCATGCCTGCCGCGTCGAGCAGCGCCCGGACGTCGGCGAAGTGCTCGGCGTCCTCGGGGTCGAGGCGGTCGAGCAGCCGCGGCGCATCCTCCATCACGGCGCGTGTGCCGGGATGGTCCGCGTCGAAGGCCCGCAACGGGTTTTGGTCGAGCCGTTCGCGCACCTCTTCCGACAGCTCCGCTTCGCGCGCACGTAGATACGCGGTCAGCTCGTCCAGGTACTCCGCGCGGGTCTCCGGGGTGCCGAGACTCGACAGGCGCAACCGCGCCGGCCCGGCGCCGGCCGCTTCGATCACGTCGGCCAGGAGCAGGATCAGCTCGGCGTCGAGACTCGGGTCGTCCGACCCGAGCGCCTCGGCGTCGAGCTGCGTGAACTGGCGGTAGCGCCCGGCCTGCGGGGCCTCGTGGCGGAAGAAAGCCCCCCAGGTCCAGAGCTTCACCGGCTGGGCCAGCTTGTGCATCCCGTGCTCGATGTAGGCGCGGCAGATCGCCGCCGTGGCCTCGGGGCGCAGCGTCAGCGAGCGGCCCGCCTTGTCCTCGAAGGTGAACATCTCCTTCTGGACGATGTCGGTGGCCTCCCCCACCCCGCGCGCGAACAGCTCGGTGTCCTCGAAGACCGGGGTCTCGACCGGCTCGTAGCCGGCCCGGGCGAGCACGCCGGCGGCGTCGCGCTGCAGAGCGAGCCGGCGGCGCGCGTCGGCGGGGAGCACGTCGAAGGTCCCGCGCGGGGCCTGGAGCCTCATGGCCGGCGGGCGCCCACCGACTAGCGGGCCAGCTCGGCCAGGAACGGATTGCCGGCGCGCTCGGCGCCCAGGGTGGTGAGGCCCATGTGGCCGGGATACACGGCAGTCTCTGAAGGAAGCGAATCCACGAGCGTGCGAATCGACTCCAGCAGCGTGCCCCAATCGCCGCCGGGGAGGTCCGTGCGGCCGACCGACCCCTGGAACAGGACGTCGCCCGAGAAGATCGCGTGCTCGTCGGGGATCGAGAACGTGACGTGACCGGGGCTGTGGCCGGGCGTGAAGATGACATCGATCTCGTAACCCGCGAGCTCGAGCTTCTCGCCCCCCTTGAGCGTGTGCTCGGCGTCGTAGGACTCGAAGGGACCGAAGCCGGGCCACGGCACGAACGAGTTGATGTCCTCGAGCACGAACTTCTCGATCTCGGGCACCCAGACCTCGGCGCCGGTGGCGCGCGCCACGGGCGCCACCGCGCCGACGTGGTCGAAGTGGGTGTGGGTGAGCAGGATGCCGTCGAGCGTGACGCCCAGGCCGTCGATGGCCGCAAGCAGCTTGTCGGCCTCGTCGCCGGGATCGACGATCAGAGCGCGGTCCGAGCCGTCGCGCCGGAAGATGTAGCTGTTCTCGGCCACCGGGCCGACGGTGAACATCCGAACGTCCATGCTCAGCGCTGCTGCTTTCGCCGCTGGCGGAAGCGGTAGATCATCGTGTCGGTGAGGTAGCCGAGCGGGATGTAGAGCAGGAACATCAGGGTGGCGAGCACCACGCCCTGCGCCACGCCCTGGCCGAACAGCAGCACAACGAGCACGCCGAAGAGGGCGGCGGCGATCGCCGCGCGATTGACCGCGCTGCGCCAGTTGGGCGGCCGGTCGAGCCGCTCCTCGCGCCGCTTGCGCGCGATGTCCTTGGCCTCCGCCGCGGTGCGCGGGCGGCCGGTCCGGCCGGCGCGCTCGATCGTCCCCGCGGGTGTGCCGCGGTGCTTACGGGTGCGCTTGCGCTTGGTCTGCGCCATGCCCCTATGCACCCTACTCAAGCGCCGCGAGCGCTTCCTCCAGGATGTGCCGGTCGGGCGAGAAGCCGCGCAGCGGCACGTCCTCGGGAAAGCCCTCGAACGCGGCGCGCGGAGCGAGGCCGATCAGCTCGGCCTCCGCGACCGGCGCCCGGGCACGCACGCGCTCGACGATCTCGGCCAGCGGCACTGCCCGGTGGTCGTGGACGTTCGTGGAGACCTGGGCGCGCCCGCGCGCGGGCAGGTAGAGGCCGAGCGCGCGCACGCCGGGCGGGCCGCCGCCCGACTCGCGCAGCCCGGCGGCGATGGATCGCGCCAGCTCCACGTCGTCGCTCGTGAGGTCGACGTTGAAGGCCAGCAGCGGCGGCCGCGCGGTGGCCAGGGTCGCGCCGGCGCTCGGGTGGGCGCGCGGCGGGCCGTAGTCGGGGACGAGCTCGCCCGCCTCCATCCGGCGCGCGAGCTCGGCCGGCCCGCCGCGGCGCAGCGCGGCACGCTCCGCGTGCTCGGGACGCGTGGCGAGGTCGCCGTAGAGAAACACGGGAAGCCCTACGTCCTCGCCCACCAGCGCCGCAGCCGTGAGCGCCTCGGCGCAGGCCGCCCCGCGCCGTCCCTCGTCCTGCCACACGACGGGCATGACGTCGAGCGCGCCTACGTGGGGATGGACGCCGTCGTGGCGGCGGAGGTCGATCCGCTCTGCCGCAGCCCGGGCGAGGCCCACCAGGCCCGTGGCGAGCGCGCCTTGGCGGGCGGCGAGCGTGTAGACCGCGCGGTTGTGGTCCGGATCCACATGCAGGTCGAGCACCCGGGCGGGCCCGACGGACGCCTCGAGGGCCTCGAGGACGGCTCGGTCGCGACCCTCGCTGACATTCGGGACGGCCACCAGGAGCGGAGGCAGCTGGCCCGCGACCCAGCGGGCGGCGCCGTCCCGATCGCCGAAGAAGACGTCGCGAACTATGCGGCCGTCTCGGACGAGAATCGCCTCCGAGTACGGCTGACTTAGGACGACCCCGCTCAGCCGCGCGCGACCACTCATCGAGCCGCGCGCGACCACCCACTCGTCCATCGGAACGATCTCCTCGGGGGCGAACTGGAGGTCGGGGAAATGCTCGAAGAGGTTCATGACCCAGCGCCCCAGTGGTGCCGCGCCCAGGAGGACCTCGGTGTCCGGCAGCCCCAGCCGCCGGAGGTCGATCTCGGCGTCGGGGGCGAACAGGCCGAGCACGCCCTCGTAGTCGCGCCGCCTCCAGGCCTCGATGCTGCGCTGCACGACCTCAACGGCCTCGCTGCCCACGTCGAGGAGTATCGCGCGCGGGCTACACTCGACCTGCCCGGCTCCGTAGCTCAGCGGTTAGAGCGCACGACTCATAATCGTGAGGTCGGTGGTTCGAATCCACCCGGAGCTATCGCAGTTGCGCAGCGGAATCCAGCTTCTCCCGCTCGGTGCCGGCCGGCGCCGAAGCGCCGGCCGGCAACCGCCGTCCCGCTCAGGGGGAAGGCGTGGGCTGCAGGGTCCGTCCGAGCCCTTCGCCCTCGATGTCCACCTCGGGCACGATTCGCTCGAGCCTGCGCGGCAGGGCCCATGCCCTCCGCCCGAGCACCGCCATCACGGCGGGGACGAGTGTCATCCGGACGATGAAGGCGTCGACCAGCACGCCGACCGCGAGCGAGAACCCGATGGACTTGATCACGGGATCGGGGTCCAGCAGGAAGGCGGCGAACACCGCGGTCATGATCACCGCGGCCGCCGTGACCACCCGGCCGCTCTGGCCGTAGCCGGTCACGACCGCCTCGCGGGCGTCGCCGGAGTGCACGAACGCCTCGCGCATGCGAGACACGAGGAACACCTCGTAGTCCATCGCAAGGCCGAACAGGATTCCGATCAGCAGCACCGGCAGGAAGCTGACGATCGGGCCCGACTGGGCGACGCCCAGCGCCTCGGCGAGGTTTCCGTCCTGGAAGACCCAGACCACGGCGCCCATCGCGGCGGCGATGCTGAGCAGGAAGCCGGCGGCGGCCTTGATCGGCACCCAGACCGACCGGAAGACCACCATCAGCAGCAGCAGCGCCAGGCCGACGACCACCGCGATGTACCTCGGCAGCGACGCCGCCAACGTGTCGGCGGTGTCGATGTTGAGCGCGGTGGTGCCGGTGACGTAGGCCTCGATGCCCGACTCCTCGGGGATCGTGTCGGCCTGCTCCCGCATGTAGTCGACGAGCTCCTTCGTCTCGTCCGAGGCCGGACCGGTCTTGGGCGTGACCAGGGCGATCGTCACGTCGCCGGCCTCGTTCTGGGACGGCGGCGAGACGGCGGCCACGTTCGGGAACTCCTCGAGCGTCGAGGTGACGGTTCCGGCGATCTCCTTCTGCTGCTCCTCGGTCGAACCGGGGGCGTCCACCACCACGGTGAGGACGCCGTTGAAGCCGGGGCCGAAGCCCTCCGTCAGGAGGTCGTAGGCCTTGCGCTCCGTGTTGTCCTCGGCCTTGTAGCCGCCGTCCGGCAGGCCGAGCTTCATGTGCGTGGCCGGCAGGGCCACGACCAGCAGCGCGACCAGGCCCGCGACCAGGACCGGCCAGCGGCGGCGGGTGACGAAGCGGGCGTAGCGAACGCTCGCAGTCTCCCGACCCGGCTTCCGGCCACGCGGCCGGAAGGCCAGCACACGGTTGAGCCGGCCCGCGCGCTTCCCGGTGAAGCCCAGCAGAGCGGGCAGGAGGGTCGTCGCGATCAGCACCGCGACTATCACGGCGCCCGCCGCGGCCAGGCCCATCACAGTCAGGAACGGGATGTTCACCACTACCAGCCCGACGAGGGCGATGACCACCGTCAAGCCGGCGAACACCACCGCGCTGCCCGCCGTGCCCGCCGCCTGAGCGGCGGCCTCACGAGGCTCCATGCCGTCGCCCATGTTCTGGCGGTGGCGAGACAGGATGAACAGCGCGTAGTCGATTCCGACAGCCAGCCCCAGCATCGTGGCGAGCGTCGGCGCCGTCTCCGTCAGGTCAAACGCGCCTGTGAGTGCGGTGATCGCGCCGACCGAGATGCCCACGCCCATCAGCGCGGTCAGCAGCGGCAGTCCGGCGGCCACCAGCGACCCGAGCGTGATCGCCAGGACCAGGAAGCCGACCAGGATGCCGATGCTCTCCGACTTGGCCTCGGTCTCGTCGGTCACGAGACCGCCGCCGAACTCCACCTGCAGCCCCGCTGCGTCGGCGGGTTCGGCCGTCGCCTCGAGCTCCTCGCGAGCGGTGTCGTCGACCTCGTCGGCAGGCATCGGATAGATCACGTCCGTATAGCCGATGCGCCCGTCCTCGGAGATCGCCTTCGCCGAGTATGGGTCGACGACCATCGAGACGTCCTTGGCCTGCTCGGCCTTGGCCGCAGACTCCATCACGGCGGCCTTGTTCTCTGCGTCGGTGAGCTTCTCACCGTCCGGAGCGACGTACACGACGCGTGCCGACCCTCCGCCGGCGCCCGGGTACTTCTCGGCAAGGAGGTCCTGGGCGCGCTGGGACTCGGTCCCCGGCACCTCGAACTTCTCGGAATACGTTCCGCTGAACGAGGCGGCGCTGAACGCGATCGCGACCAGCACCGCCACCCAGCCGAGCAGGACCTTGCGGCGGTTGTCGAAGGCCCAGCGGCCGAGTCGGTAGAGATAGGTTGCCATTGCAATTCCTCCTGGCTCGAATTGCGGCGACGGTACGGCCAGCGCGGGGGCCGTCGAGTCGGGCGAATCCCTAGTCGGGCGCCTAGTGAGCGCCTGGGGCGGTCTCGGCCGGCGGCTCGCCGAGCGGCACGCGGGCGAGCTCCACCCGGGAGCTCAGACCGAGCTTGAGGAACACCTTGCGCAGGTGGTAGTCGACGGTCTTGGGGCTGACGAACAGCTGCGCGGCGACCTCGCGGTTGGTCCCTCCGCCGGCGACGAGTCGCGCGACCCGAAGCTCCTGCGGCGTGAGCTCGTCGAGCGTCGACACGTCGCGCTTGCGTGCGGTCTCCCCGGTCGCGTTCAGCTCCCCGCGGGCCCGCTCGGCCCAGGCCGCGGCGCCGAGCCCCTCGAACGCGTCGACGGCGTTGCGCAGCTGAGCGCGGGCTTCCGTCTTGCGCCGGTCGCGGCGGAGCCGCTCGCCGTAGGCCAGCTGCGTGCGCGCTCGCTCCCAAACCGGGGTGCCGGGGCCGTGATACTCGAGTGCCTCGCGGAAAAGGCGGTCCGCCTCGTCGGCGTCCTCTGCAAGGAGGGCCCTGCAACGCTGGAGCATGCCCTTGACGACCGGGGCCCGCGACACCGGGACCCACGCGGTGAAGTAGTCGAGCGCGTCCCGGGCGCGCGCGGTGTCGCCCAGGCGCAGGGCCGCGTCGATCACGTCCGGTGCGGCCAGCGGCGCCACGGGCGGCATAGGCGCGGGGTCGAGCTGCTCGAACTGCTCGAGCGCTTCGGCCGCGTTGCCGAGGGCGAGCTCGAGCTCGGCGAAGGCGAGGCGTGCCTGCTCGCTCACCCAGACGAGGCCGATCGCGAGGCTGCGGCGCATCGCGGCTTCGGCGTCCGCCCTGCACTCCGCCTCCCGTCCCTGGCGGGCGGCGACCCTGGCCCTGAGCGCGAGGCAGCCGGTGACGTCGTTGTCGAAACCGAGCTGCTCGGCGAGGTCGATGCCCTCTGCCACCGACGACTCGGCCGCCGCCAGACGGCCCTCGCCCAGCTCGGCGATGATCAGGAGCGGAAAGGTACCGACCTGCCCGCCGAGCCTCCCGTCGGACCGCGCCTGGCGAATCGCCTCGGCTGTCACCTCGCGCGAGCGGGCGTAGTCGCCGACGAACGCGTGGACGAAGGACTTGAGGACCATCGGGCGGTCCGTCGTGAACTCCCGGCCGATCTCGAGCGTGTCCTGGAGCAGGTCGCCCGCGCTGGCGGCGTCGCCGGCGAAGAGCGCCGCGGCCCCCTCGATGAACGTCCGCGCGAAGCGGCCCATCGGGCCGCTCGACCCGATCGCGTCGATCGCGCGCTTCGCCTCGGCCACGCCCGCTTCGAGCTCCCCGCAGGTGATCGACACGAACACCGACCAGGCGACGAGCTCGGAGGCCTCCTCCGGGGCGACCCGTGCGATCCTCGCGCCCGCCTTGCGCAGCAGGGCGAGGCTGTCGGCCGGCGAGCCGCGGCGGCCGGCGAACTGCGCCCGCACCATGTCGAGCTGCATCGCGTCCTGGGGGTCCTCCACGAACGCGGCCGCCCGCTCGACCAGCGCGATCGCCGCGTCCGGTCGCGCCGCGTCCAGCGAAGCCTGGGCCGCGCAGGCAAGCCGGTGCCCGCGCCGGGCCGGGTCCGGGCTGAGCTCCGCCGCCCGCTCGAAGGCCGCGCACGCCGTGGCCTGGGCGCCGCGCGCGGCTGCCTCGAACCCGGCCGCCTCGAGCTCCGCGGCCACGCCCTCGTCCGCGCGCTCCGCGACGAGCGCCCGGTGCCACGCACGCCGGGCCGAGTCGGAGACGACGTCGGCGAGCGCGTCGTGCACCGCCTTGCGGTCCTCGCGGCGGGCCGAGCGGTAGACCACCGAGCGGACGAGCGGGTGGCGGAACGTGACGCTGCCGTCGAGGCGGACGAGACCGCGGCGCTCGGCCGCATCGAGTTCCGTGGTGTCGAGCCCGAGGCGCTCGGCAGCAAGCGCGATCGCGCCGAGGTCGCCCGCCTCGTCCGCCGCAGCGAGCAGTAGAAGCAGGCGGGTTGCGTCAGGAAGCTGCTCCATGCGAGCGCGGAACGAGTCCTCGACGGCCGGACGGACGGGGGGCGGCCCGAGGATCGGCTCGGCGCCGCCGAGCTGCTTGGCGCTCAGCGCCGCCGGCAGCTCGAGGAGCGCGAGCGGGTTTCCGTTGGCGGTCGACAGAAGCGATGCGACGACCGCGGGCGAGGCATCGGCGTCGAGGCGCTCGCTGAGGAGCGTCTTTGCGGCGTCGTCGCCGAGCGCTCGGACCTCGAGCTCGCGCAAGCCCGGCGCGGCGAAGGAGCGCAGGTCGCCCTCACGGACCGCGATCAGCATCGCGATCGGCTCCGCCTCGAGGCGCCGGGCGGCGAAGACGAGGGCCTCCGCCGAGGGGCCGTCGAGCCACTGCGCGTCGTCGATGCAGCAGAGCAGCGGGCGGTCGTCGCAGGCCTCCGCGAGCAGGCTGAGCAATCCAAGGGAGACCAGAAAGCGGTCCTCGACGCCGTCGGCCCTGAGTCCCAGCGCTCTGCCGAGGGCGAGGGCCTGCGGGTCCGGCAGGCGGTCGATCAGGTCCGTGCACGGGCGCACGAGCTGGTGCATCCCCGCGAACGGAAGTTCGTGCTCGGCCTCGATCCCGACGCAGCGGAGGACCTTCATGTCCTCCGCCCGCCTCCGCGCGTATTCGAGCAGCGCGGTCTTCCCTATGCCGGCCTCGCCGCGCAGCAGCAGCACGGCGCTTCGTTCGTTCCGTGCACTGTCCAGCAGCGAGTCCAGCTCACGTTGCTCAGCCTCTCGGCCCACGAGCATCGTGCCGCCGATCGTAACCGCCCGCCGGGGCCGAGACTAGGCGTTCGCCTGATTCGACGCCCGCGGCCCGGACGTAGCGTGGCCCACATGAATCGAACCAGGACACGCGTCGCAAGGGGCGGTGTGCTCGTGCTCGGCGGCGGCTTCGCCGGCAGCTACGTGTCGCGGGAGCTCGGCCGGAGCGGCGCCACGATCGTCAACCCGACCAACTTCATGCTGTACACGCCGCTCCTGCCCGAGGCCGCGGCCGGCAGCGTCGAGCCCCGGCACGTGACCGTGCCGCTGCGGACGATGGCTCCCGACGCGGACCTCGTCCTCGGCTCGGCCGTCGCGCTCGACCCGGACAGGCGCGTGGTAGAGGTCGAGTCCGAAGCGGGGCGTTTCGCAATCGCCTACGCCGACCTCGTGATCGCGCTCGGCGCGGTCACCCGGATGCCGGAGCTGCCCGGGCTGCACGAGCACGCCTTCCGCGTCAAGGACCTCACCGACGCGATTCGACTGCGAAACCACGTCCTGCGCCAGATCGAGCTCGCGGACGCCGCGCCTGAGCACGCTGCCCGGCGCCTGACGTTCGTGTTCGCGGGGGCCGGCTTCGCCGGCGTCGAGGTGCTCGCCGAGCTGCGGGACCTGGTGGCGGAGACGCTGCCGCGCCATCCGCGCCTGGCCGGCATCGGGCCGCGCTGGCTGCTCCTCGACGGAGGCGACCGGATCCTCGGCCAGATGCCCGAGCAGCTTGCCCGGTTCGCTCACCGGACGCTCGAGAGGCGCGGCGTCGAGATCCTCACCGAGACCTCGCTGACCGAAGTCGACGCGCGCGGCGTGACGCTCAGCAGCGGGCGCCTCGTCGAGACGGAGACCGTGGTCTGGACCGCCGGCGTGAGACCCAACCCCGTGATGCGCGCGCTGGGCCTGCCGCTCGACGAGCGTGGCCGCGTGCGTGTCGACGAGACGCTGCGGGTCCTGGGCACCTCCCACGTCTGGGCGCTCGGCGACTGCGCCGCCGTGCCCAACGAGGCAACCCCGGGCGAGGTCGATCCCGCCACCTGCCAGCATGCGCTGCGGCAGGCGCGGCGCCTCGCCGGGAACCTCCGGGGAACGCCCCGAGCCTACCGCTACCGCACCCGGGGCCAGATGGCCACCCTTGGACGCCGCCACGGCGTGGCGCTGATCGGGCGGTTGCGCGTGAACGGCCTGCTCGGCTGGCACATCGCTCGCGCGTACCACCTGCTCCAGCTTCCCTTCTTCTCTCGCCGCCTGCGCGTGCTGGCGGACTGGACCACCTCGGCCATGTTCCGGCGCGACGTGGTGGAGCTGTCGTCGCTTGGAACCGAAAGGAGCGCACCATGAGGCGCGCGCCGCCCGCCGCGGCGATCTTCGTCGTCGTCCCGCTCGTCACGGCACTTCTGCTGACCCTGTTCGCCTGGCCGAGCGCCCGCCTCGAGCCGCGTGAGCTGCCGATCGGCGTGGCCGGCCCCGAGGCGGCTGCCGGGGCGGTCGAGAAGCGCCTCGCAGCGCAGGGCGGGGCGTTCGAGGTGCACCGATACGCCGACGAGGCCGCCGCCCGCGA
>DASZJZ010000157.1:0-23856 GCA_035947555.1 Thermoleophilaceae bacterium
CCGGGCTGCGCGACGCCGGCCTCGAGCCGGTTCCCTCGGCGGCGAACTTCCTGCTCGTGCAGCACGGCGTGGACGATGCGGCGCTGATGGACGGCCTCCTCCGTCGCGGGATCCTCGTGAGGCCGGGCACCGATCTCGGGCTGCCCGGTTGGGCGCGGATAACGGTGGGCCCGGAGCCGGTCATGGACCGCGTGGCCGAGGCGCTGCCCGCGCTGTGCGCGGAGCTCAGTCCCGCACAAGCCCCCGAGCGATGACGAGCCGCTGGATGTCCGAGGTTCCCTCCTCGATCTCCTCGAGCTTGGCGTCGCGCATCCACTTCTCCACAGGGTGCTCGCGCGAGTAGCCCCAGCCGCCGAGGGTCTGAAGCGCGGCCCAGGTGCACCACATCGCCGTCTCGGAGGCGTGCAGCTTCGCCATCGCGGCCTCGGTGGTGGCGCGCTCGCCCGCGTCGAGCAGCCGCGCGGCGCGCCACACGAGCAGCCGTGAGGCGTCCACCCGCAGCGCCATGTCGGCGAGCCGGAACGACACCGCCTGGTGCTCGGCGATCGGCTTGCCGAACTGCACGCGCTCGCGCGCGTACTGCGTTGCGTAGTCGAGTGCGGCCCGTGCCAGGCCGGTGGCCGACGCGCCCAGCGTGACCCGCGAGCGGTCGAACGTCTGCATCAGGCCGCGGAAGCCCTCGCCCTCCTCACCGAGCCGCCGGTCTGCCTCTACCCGCACGTCGTCGAGGAACAGCTCGGTGTTCACGATCGCCCGCTGGCCCATCTTGCGCATCGGCGGGCCCCAGGACAGCCCCTCGTCGCCGCTCTCCAGCACGAAGGCGGTCACGCCGCGGTGCCCGCTGCCGGGCTCCACGGTGGCGAACACCGCGCAGCTCTCGGCCACCCCGCCGTTCGAGATCCAGCTCTTCTGGCCGCTCAGCACGTAGCCGTCCCCGTCGCGGCGCGCGGCGGTGCGGATCGAGGCGGCGTCCGAGCCGGCCTCGGGCTCGGTCGTGGCGAGCGCGGTGAGCGGCGGCCGCTCGCCGGTCAGCGGCTCGATCCAGCGCCGCTGCTGCTCCGCGTCGCCGAGCGCCAGCACGGGCTCGGCGAAGAAGCCGTTCGAGGTGATCAGGTTGCCGATTCCGGCGCAACCGTACGAGAGCTCCTCCTGGACGATGCACCCGGTGAGGCAGTCGGTCATGCCGCCGCCGCCGACCGACGCGGGCAGCATGAACGAGGTCAGCCCGATCGCGGCGGCCCGGTGCCAGACCTCCCACGGCACCTCGGTGTCGGCCTCGTCGACGGCCAGCGAAACGGGCCGGATCTCCTTGGCGGCGAAGTCCCGGCAGACGCGCCTGATCTCCTCCTGCTCGGGCGTGATCTCGAACGGTGCACGCGGGAGGGCCGCCATCGCGACCTAGCCCAGTTCCGGGACGAGCTCGGCGATCGACTCGACGATCCGCGCAGGCCGGTACGGGTGGCGCTCGGCTTCGACCCGCCCGGTCACGCCCGTGAGCACGAGGATCGCCTCGAGCCCCGCCTCGAGGCCGGCGACGATGTCGGTGTCCATGCGGTCGCCGATCATCGCGGTGTGCTCGGAGTGCGCGTCGATGGCGTTGAGCGCCGAGCGCATCATCAGCGGGTTCGGCTTGCCGACGTAGTAGGGATCGACCCCCGTGGCCCGGCTGACGAGCGCCGCCACGGAGCCGGTCGCCGGCAGCGGCCCGTCCGGCGACGGGCCCACGTTGTCCGGGTTCGTGGCGATGAAGCGGGCGCCCTCTCCCACCAGCCGGATCGCGCGGGTGATCCGCTCGAAGCTGTAGGTGCGGGTCTCACCGAGCACCACGTAGTCGGGATCGCTGTCGGTGAGCGTGTAGCCCGCCTCGTGCAGGGCGGTGGTCAGGCCGACCTCGCCGACCACGAACGCCGACCCGCCCGGCCGCTGGCCCTCGAGGAAGCCCGCGGTGGCGAGCGCCGAGGTCCAGATCGACTCCTCGGGCACGTCGAGGCCGCTGCGCCGCAGCCGCGCGGCAAGGTCGCGGCGCGTGTACATCGAGTTGTTGGTGAGGAGCAGGAACGGGGTGCCGAGCTCCTGCAGGCGCCCGAGGAACTCGGCGGCTCCGGGGATGGGATGCTCCTCGCGGACGAGCACCCCGTCCATGTCCATCAGCCAGGAGCGGATCTCACGGCGCGAGGTCACACGGGCACGATACGTGGCGCATCTCATCCGGCGGTGCCAGGATGGAGGTCCCATGCTCAGGACGCTCCTTGCTCTACTCGTCGTCACGGCCGCCGTGGTGATCCTCGTCGCCCTGGACGGCCGTGGCGACATCGACGCCGCCGATGCGGAGGCCGTCGCGCTCGACTGGGTGGGCACCGGCTTCGCCCAGGCCCCGCGCCGCGACGGGGACGAGTGGGAGGTCGATGTGATCCGACCCAACGGCTCCATGGTCGAGGTCACGATCGGCGACGGGCTCGAGGCGCGCGGGTTCGACGAGGAGCTCGGTCCCGGGGGCACGCTCGCGCCGGACGAGCTCACCGGAGAGCGACGCATCGCGGCCATCGACGCGGCGCTTGCGGAGGCAGGGCCGGGAGAGGCCTTCAGCGTCGAGCAGGAGGTGCGCGAGGGCGGCGACCAAATCGAGGTGAGCATCACGAAGCCGGACGGCCGCCACATGGAGGTGGAGCTGAACGACTCGCTCGAGGTGCTCGAGGTGGAGGACGAGGACCCGCGTGACGAGTAGGGCGCTCGCACCAGAGCACCTCGACGTCCTGGTCGTGGGGGCGGGGCTGTCCGGCGTCGGCGCCGGCTGCCACCTGGAGACGCGTTGCCCGGACAAGACGTACGCCATCCTCGAGGCGCGCGACTCGATCGGCGGAACGTGGGACCTGTTTCGCTATCCCGGCGTGCGCTCGGACTCGGACATGTACACGCTCGGGTACTCGTTCCGGCCCTGGTCGGACGCCAAGGCGATCGCGGACGGGCCCGCGATCCTCGACTACGTCAAGGAGACGGCGCGCGAGTACGACGTCGACCGCAGGATCCGGTTCAACCACCGCGTCGTGCGGGCCGACTGGTCGTCGGCGGAGGCGCGCTGGACGGTCGAGGTGGAGCGCACCGCCACGGGCGAGAGCCTGCAGCTCACCTGCGGCTTCCTGTTCATGTGCAGCGGCTACTACCGCTACGACCAAGGCTACACGCCGGCGTTCCCCGGCACCGAGCGGTTCCGTGGGCGGATCGTGCACCCGCAGTTCTGGACCGACGACGTGGAGCACGCCGGCAAGCGCGTGGTGGTGATCGGCAGCGGCGCCACCGCGGTCACGCTGGTGCCGGCGATGGCCGAGACCGCCGAGCACGTGACGATGCTGCAGCGCTCGCCGAGCTACGTGGTGTCGCTGCCGGCCGTGGACGGCATCGCCAACCTCGCGCGCCGCCTGCTGCCGCCGAAGCTCGCCTACTCGGTCGTGCGCTGGAAGAACGTGCTCGTGACGATGCTGGTCTTCCAGCTGAGCCGGCGCAGGCCCCGCTGGGTGAAGGCCCTGATCCGCCGCGCCGTCGAGAGCCGGCTGCCGCCGGGCTACGACATCGACACCCACTTCAAGCCCCGCTACAACCCCTGGGACCAGCGCATGTGCCTGGTGCCGGACGGGGACCTCTTCGAGTCGATCTGCGCCGGCCGCGCCTCCGTGGTGACCGACCGCATCGAGACGTTCACCGAGGGCGGCATCCGGCTGGAGTCCGGCGAGGAGCTCGAGGCGGACCTCGTGGTGACAGCGACCGGACTCAACCTGCTGCCGCTGGGAGGGATGGAGATCTCGGTCGACGGCCGGGACGTCGAGCTCCCCGAGACGATGGGCTACAAGGGGATGATGCTGAGCGGGGTGCCGAACCTGGCCGTGGCGATCGGCTACACGAACGCCTCATGGACGCTCAAGTGCGACCTCACCTGCGCATTCGTCTGCCGCCTGCTGAGGCACATGGACCAGCGCGGCTACCGCCAGGTCACGCCGGAGAACCGCGACCCCTCGGTAGCCGAGGAGCCGTTCATCGACTTCACGTCCGGCTACGTGCTGCGGGCGATCGACAAGTTCCCGAAGCAGGGGTCGAAGGCGCCGTGGCGGCTCTACCAGAACTACGCACGCGACATCGTGGCGCTCCGGTACGGGTCGATCGAGGACGGGGCGCTGGTGTTCTCGAACCCCCGCGCGGGAGTGGACGCTCCTCCGGAGAGGCGGCTGGCCGCCTAGGCCAGGATCTTCAGCGCGCTGCCGAAGCCGGTGCCGAGCGTGCCCTGCACGCTCATGTGGAGGAGCCCCGCCGCCTCCAGCTCACGTGCCCGGCGGAGCGGCCCGACGTCCACGGGGCGCAGGCCTGCGTCCTCCGCCAGGCTCGCCACCTTGGCCTTCGCGTCGTCGTCGTCGCCGGCCAGGAAGACGTCGAGCGGCTGCCCGGCCACTTGGCCCTCGTTCAGCGTGTTGGCGAAGGTCGTGTTGAAGGCCTTGACGACCCTGGCCCCACTGGCGTTCGCCAGCTCCTGCGCGGCGGAGCCGTCGGGCGGGGTGACGAGGTCGTCGTAGGTCTCGTTGACCGGGTTCGTGATGTCCACGAGCACCTTGCCCGAGAGACCGTCGCCGTACTGCTCGACCGCGGCCACGGCGTCGGGGTAGTAGACCGCGAGGACGACGACCTCGTCGGCGATGGGATCGCCCGAGCGACCCGCCTCCGCGGAGCCGTCCCCGCCGATGTCGCCGACCGCCGCCTCGGCCGCCTCGACGTCCTTGCCGAGGACGGTCAGCCGATGGCCCCCGGCGACGACCCGCCTGCCGATGGCCCGCGCCATGTTCCCGGTGCCGATGATGGTGACGTCCATGCTTCGCTCTTCCCCGGTGACCTGGCGGATATGCCCGGCGGGCGGGCAGACGACGCTTGATCGACTCGGTGACGCGGCCGTCGGCGCCGAGGACGATGTCGCCGGCGCGGCGCACGTTGTCAGCGGACTGACGGCTCGGCGGTCTAGATTCCGCCCCCCATGCCCTGCCTCGCAGTCCTGCTCGCGCTGATCTCGCCGCGGCTCGCGCTGGTCGCGGTGTTCCTGTTCAGCAATCTGCTCAGCCGCGCCTTCGACAGCTGGCTCGTGCCGCTGCTCGGGTTCTTCCTGCTGCCGTGGAGCACGCTCGCGTACACGCTGATGTGGGACGCCGGCACCGGGACGGTGGAGGGCTTCGAGTGGCTCCTCGTGGCGCTGGGCTTCCTCGCCGACCTCGCCTCGTACGCGGGCGGCGGACGCCGTGGCTACGGTCGCGACTGAGCCGCAGGCCGCCCTGCGGCGCGACATCCGCGAGCTCGGCAATCTGCTCGGGCGCACGCTGGTTCGCCAGGAGGGCCAGGAACTGCTCGAGCTCGTCGAGCGGATCCGGCAGTCCGTGCGCTCGGACCGCGAGGCCGCCGCCGCTCTGCTGGCGGACGTCGACGCGGCCACGGCGACGAAGCTGGTGCGGGCCTTCAGCACGTACTTCCACCTGGCCAACGTCGCGGAGCAGGTGCACCGCGGCCGCGAGCTGGCCGGCATGCGCGCCCGAGACGGCGGCTGGCTGACGCAGGCCGTCGACCGGATCCGCGACGCGGACATCCCTCGCGACGAGCTCGCCGCCGAGGTGGCGCGGCTGGGCGTGCGGCCGGTCTTCACCGCCCATCCGACCGAGGCGGCGCGGCGGACGGTGCTGTACAAGATCCACCGCATCGGGGAGCTGCTCGACGAGTGGCAGCGAAGGTCCGATCCAGTGGACGAGCGCCGCATCCGGGCGCGCCTCGAGGAGCTCGTCGACCTGCTCTGGCAGACCGACGAGCTGCGGATCGTGCGCCCGAACGTGGTCGACGAGGCGCGCAACGCCGTCTGGTACTTCGACGCCCTTCACCGTGGCGCGGTCCCCCAGGTGCTCGAGTCGCTCGCCGAGGAGCTCGGCCGGCTCGGCCTCGAGCTCGAGCCGGACGGGCGGCCGCTCGCGTTCGGCAGTTGGATCGGCGGCGACCGGGACGGCAACCCGAACGTCGGCCCGGAGAGCATGGAGGGGGTCCTCGACCTCCAGCACGAGCACGGGCTGCGCGACGCGATGGACCTGGTCGACGAGCTGCGTCGCGACCTGTCGCCCTCCGTGCGCATCGCCGGGGTGACGGGGGAGCTGTCCGAGTCGCTGGCGCGCGACCTCGAGCTGCTGCCGAACGTGGAGCCGCGCTTCCGGCGCCTGAACGCCGAGGAGCCGTACCGGCTCAAGCTGACCTGCATGCGCGCGAAGCTGATGAACACGCGCCGGCGCCTGGAGGGGCATCTCCCGCACGAGCCCGGCTTCGACTACCTCGGGCCGGCCGAGTTGCTGGCCGACTTCGAGCTGGTGCGGAGGTCGCTGCTCGCGCATCGCGGCGAGCTGATCGCGCGCGGACGGGTGGAGCGCGCCATGCGGAGCATGGCGGCGTTCGGGCTGCACCTGGCGACGCTCGACGTACGCGAGCACGCGGACGAGCACCACCGCGCGGTCGGCCAGCTGCTCGACCGGCTGCGCGACGCCGGCGAACCGCCCTACGCCGAGCTGACTCGCGCGGAGCGGCGCCGGCTGTTGGCCGCGGAGCTCGCCGGGCGGCGGCCGCTCTCGTTCCGTCCGCCGTCGCTCGACGCCTCCGGGCGGCGCACGCTGGGCGCGTTCGAGGCGATCCGCTCAGCACACGAGCGCTATGGCACCGAGACGGTCGAGTCGTACATCGTGTCGATGTGCCGGGGCGCCGACGACCTGCTCGCCGCTGTCGTACTCGCGCGCGAGGCCGGTCTCGTCGACGTGCACGGCGGCGCGGCGCGGGTCGACTTCGTGCCGCTGCTCGAGACCATCGACGAGCTGCGCCGGGCGGGCGACGTGCTCGCCGAGCTCCTCGAGGACCCGGCCTACCGGCGGATCGTGGCGCTGCGTGGCGACGTGCAGGAGGTGATGCTCGGCTACTCGGATTCGAGCAAGGAGGCCGGGATCGCGACGAGCCAGTGGGAGATCCACCGCGCCCAGCAGCGCCTGCGTGACGTCGCGGCCCGCTTCGGGGTGCGGCTGCGTCTCTTCCACGGCCGCGGCGGCACCGTCGGCCGCGGCGGCGGGCCCGCCCACGACGCGATCCTCGCCCAGCCGCCGCGCACGCTCGACGGCGAGATCAAGGTGACCGAGCAAGGGGAGGTGATCTCCGACAAGTACCTGGTGCCGAGCCTCGCCCGCGAGAACCTGGAGCTGATGGTCGCCGCCGCGCTCGAGGCCACGGTGCTCCACCGCCGCCCGCGCATGTCGCCCGAGGCGCTCGCGAGCTGGGTCGAGGCGATGGACACCGTCTCGACGGCGTCGTTCGAGCGCTACCGCGGCCTGCTCGAAGACCCCGCGCTTCCGGACTACTACTTCGCCTCCACGCCCGTTGAGCTCCTGGCGGAGCTGCACCTGGGATCGCGGCCGCCGCGCCGCCCGGAGAGCGGGGCCGGGATCGAGGGGCTGCGCGCGATCCCGTGGGTGTTCGGCTGGACCCAGTCGCGCCAGATCGTGCCGGGGTGGTACGGCGTGGGGAGCGGGCTGGCGGCGGCGCGCGCGGCCGGGCTCGGGAAGCGGCTGGCAGAGATGCACGAGCGCTGGCCGTTCTTCCGCAACTTCGTCTCGAACGTGGCGATGACGCTCGTCAAGACCGACCTGGCGATCGCCGGCCACTACGTGGAACAGCTCGTCCCGGAGGGGCTTCGCCACCCTTTCGACGCGATCCGCGCCGAGTACGAGCTCACCAGGGAAGAGCTGTTGCGGCTGCGGCGCGAGGACCAGCTGCTCGACACCGACCCTGTGCTGCAGCGCACCCTCCGCGTCCGCGATGCCTACCTGGCCCCGATCCACTACCTGCAGGTCGCGCTGACCGAACGGCGCCGCAGGGACGCCGAAGCCGGGCGCGAACCGGACGGCGACCTGGCCCGGGCGCTGCTGCTCACGGTGAACGGGATAGCGGCGGGCCTGCGGAACACGGGCTGAGCACGATCAGTGGCGAGGCGGCGGCTATGCCGGGACCGGCTGATCACCCACCGGAGCGCTCGGCGAAGCCGCCGGCGCCCTGCTGCGGGCGATCAACACCACGGCCGCGACGAACAGCACGAGCCCGATTGGCCCCAGCGGCGGCTCGTGGATCGCTATCAGCCGGGTAGCGACGACCATGAGGACCACCGGCGCCCAGCCGAGCCGGTAGGCGCGGCGAAGGGCGACTGCCGCCCCGATCATGCCCACCGCCAGCCCGAGGCTCCCGACGAACGACAGTGCGGTCAAGACTGCGCTCTCATAATAGGAGTCCACCAGCTCCGCACCGACCGCCTGCTGTGCCTGCGGCAGCGCGCTGATCTCCTCCGTGAACAGGCCAGTCCCCACGCCCAGCACCAGCTCCCAGGCGGCGTAGAAGATCGCGAACACGGCCAGGCCGATCCTGCTCACGGTCGCCGCGGTGCTGCCCAGGCGCCGCAGGAGCAGGTAGACCGCTCCGGCGAACAGTGGAACAGGAGCAGCGCTCACAGCGGTGGCCGCCCGGACGATTCGCGTCTTGTCCCAACCAGCGTCAACCCGATGAGGGCGACGTGGATGGCGCGCGGCGTGCCCAGTCGATGCGCGTGGCTGATCGACGCGCTGGGCTGACGGCAGCGGTCGCCTTACCCACGAGCCGGCCGAGCGAGGGCTAGGCCGCCGACGATCAGCAGGACGCCGAAGCCGAGAAAGGCGAGGTCCCAACCGAGCGGACCGCCGAGGTCGTCGCGCACATGGTGGATGCCGAGCAGCTGGTGGTCGATCAGGCCCTCGACGAGGTTGAAGACTCCCCACCCCGCCAGCATCATCCCGATGTGAGCGCGCCATGGCGGCGCCAGCTCCCGTCGCCGCCACGCCCGTACGGTGAGCACCATGGCCGCGGCCACGAGGAACCATGTCGCGAGGTGGAAGAACCCGTCGGCGAGCGTGTTCGCCTCGAGGCCGGAGACCGTGTCGCTCGAATGGTCCCCTGTGCCCGTGAGCAGGTGGTGCCACTGCAGAATCTGGTGGAGCAGGATGCCGTCGATGAACCCACCGAGGCCGAGGCCCAGGACGAAGGCCGGCGCCGTGGGTCCCGCCGAAACAGCGGCTGGGGGCAAGACGGACACGAGGCGATCTACCCGCTGCGCAGAACAGGCAACCGAGCCGGCGCCGGGCCCTGCTAACGGTCTGCTGGGTCGACTCCTCGTCTTCGTCGGGTGCGATCGGCTGTCGCCGCGGTTTAGTCGGCGTGGCGGGCGGCGTGCATGGTCGACGTATCGCTTAGGTGCTGCGGGGGAGTGCCCAGCAGCACCCATCGCCGGTCTTCCCTCCTGATGCATCCGTCGTTCGCGAGCTCGCGCAGCGCGACTGTGACCGATGTGCGATGGGCGCCGACCATTCGCGCGATCAGGTCGTGAGTGAGATCGAGGTCCAGCCGGACTCCATCCGCTCGGACGCGTCCCCACCGGTCGGCCAGGTGCCACAGCAACAGGAGCACGCGTAGGTTCACGTGCCGCAGCTCGAGGATCGCGAGCCGGAAGCTCAGGAGGCGGGCCCTGCGAGTGGCGCGGGCGACCAACGCTGCGGTGATCTCCGGCCAGCTGCAGATGCTGGACGCGAAATCGCCATCGAGCCAGGCCAGCTGCGTTGGCTCCCGTGCGGTCCAGCTGATCCGCGCGCTGACCGACGTGACCTCTGCGGCGTCGTCCCACGGGCGAAGCAGATCTTCCGGACCACGTAGCTCCACGAACGAACGGCCCGCCAGTTCCATGTCCCGCACGAGCAGGCCGCTCAGGATGAGCAGCCCGAAGTCCCTGCCGCGTGCCCGCGGTGCGGGCGGCGGCTCCCACGGGCCCTTCGGCACGACGAGGAGCGGGGCTACAGCCGCAAGCCGAGCCTGCTCGAAGACGGCTTGGTCGACCACGGCGGCGAGCTCGAGGTCCTCGTCGAGCACGCGGACGGTGGTTCCGGACGTGGGGCGAAGCGGTGTTGGCATCGAGTTGCGATTTGTAGGGCGTCTTACCTCGAGCCCCCCGTCCGTGTACCGGGTCCTACTACCCGAGCCCCCGACGGGAAATCGGGGGCATAGTTTGCGTCCGCCGCTTCGCTCTGCGGCACCGGCCCGCCCGCGTACCGGACTGCGCCGGCGACCGGCTCGGACGAGCGCGGTGTGCCGTCCCTTCTGCTTCAGGCACGGATGCGAGAGCGCCGCTTGCCGCGGCAGCTGGGTGAGCGCGCCCGTGGGCGCCCCGCGCCCGGGAACGAGATGCCCGGCGGCGGGCGCGAGGTTGCCGATCGGCTAGGCGGGAGCGGGGGCGGGCTGCGGTGCCTCGGTGGCCTCGGGCTCATCGGCACCCGTAGGCTCTTCGGGCTCGACGGGTGGGATTGCGTCGCCTTCCGACCCGACCTGGGGGATCCATTCGAGCCAGCTCGGCAGGTACCAGTTCCAGTCGCCGAGCACCTTCATGGATGCCGGCAGCAGCACGCCGCGGATGATCGTCGCGTCGATCAGCACGGCCGCCGCCAGGCCCACGCCCATCTCCTTGAAGTCGATGAAGCTCAAGGTGACGAAGACCGAGAACACGACCACCATCACGACAGCGGCGCTGGTCACCGTGCCGGCGGTGGTCGAGATCCCGTGCCGCACCGCCTCGGTCGTGTTCATCCCGCCCAGGTAGGCCTCGCGAACCCGGGACAGGATGAAGACGTGGTAGTCCATCGAGAGCCCGAACAGGATCACGAACAGGAAGAGCGGCAGCCAAGAGGTGACGCCCCCGTTCGAGGTGAAGCCGAGCAGGCTCTCCCCCCAGCCCTCCTGGAAAACGAGCACCAGCACGCCGTATGCGGCGCCGACCGATAGCAGGTTGAGCAGGATCGCCTTGATCGGGATCACGATCGAGCGGAACGTGAACAGCATCAGCAGGAACGCGAGCGAGAAGACGAACCCGAAGATGAGCGGCAGGCGAGCGCCGACGAGGTCCTTGAAGTCCTTCGACTGGGCGGCGCTCCCGCTGACGTTCACGGTGACGTCGTCCACCGCGCCGACGGTGGCCGGGACGAGCTCGTTCCGGACCACGTCAAGGGCGGCGTTGGATTGCTCGTCGTTGCCGCTGCCCTCCGTGGGAATCGAGAGGAGGGCCACGGTCCCGTCCCTGCTGTACTCGATCACCGTTCCCTGGAGCACCTCGAGGTTGCCGTCGGCCTGCGCCCGCAGGTCGGCGATGGCAGCCGCGGCCGGTCCGGTGCGGACGTCGTCGGCCTTGACGGCCACGTCCACGGTTACCGCCTCGGCAGGGAAGGCGTCGCGGACCCGGTCGAACGTCTTGACTACGGCGAGGTCCTGCGGCAGGTCGTCGGTGGTCGTGACCGCCATGTTCATGTTGAACGCCGGAATCGACAGCGCCACCAAGACGCCACCGGCTAGCACGATTGCCGGCCACGGCCGCCGCATAACGCGGTTCACCAGCCCCGACCAGAAACGCGATTCCCCCGCTGGCCGCCGGTAGCGCTTGAGGACCGGAATCTGACCCTTGTCGACGCGGTCACCAAGCCAGGCGAGCACGGCGGGCAGCACCGTGAGCGACGAGCCGATCGCGATCGCCACCACCAGGATCGTGCCCTCTGCGAAGGAGACGAACGTCTTGTCCCCGGTCAGGAACATGCCCGCCATCGCCGCGATCACGGTCAGGCCGGAGATCAGCACGGCCCGGCCCGATGTGGCCGCCGCGACATCGAGCGCAGAGCGCTCGCTGCGCCCGGCGGCGCGCTCCTCCCGCTCGCGCCGCAGATAGAACAGGCTGTAGTCGACGCTCACCGCCAGCCCGATCAGGAGGATGACCGACTGCAGGTTGCTATCGATCGGAGACAGATGGCTCGGCAGCGCGACGAGCCCCAATGTCGCCACCACGGTCGTGATCCCGAGCAGCAGCGGCACGAGCGCTGCCACCAACGCGCCGAAGGCGAGAATTAGGATCAGCAGGGTGAGCGGGAAGGACAGCAGCTCGGCCTTTCCCAGATCTGATGCGAACGTGTCCTGGAGCTCCTTGTTGGAGCTCACGCTTCCGAACTGCTCCACCCGAAGCCCCGAATGGGCGGCCGCCAGCGCGTCCACCGTCGCCTGCGATGGCTCGATCCGGTCCGCGGCCTCGAGCGAGTCGCCGGTCACCTCGAAGTCCACGAGGACCGAGTGCTTGTCCGGCGAGATCGGCGCGCCTCCGGTCAGCGGCGATACGACGTTCCTCACGTCCTCTGTGCGCCTGAGCCGTGCTACGGCGTCCTCGATTGCCGCTGTGAACTGGGGGTCGTCGACGGTGAGCTTCTGACTCTGGATCAGGACATGCTCGTCATTGGGCCGCATGCCGGCGTCGTAGAGCGTCTGCTCGGCGCGGTGCGATTCCCCGGAGTACAGGTCCGCGTCCTGGATCGTGTTGCTGCCAACCGCGTTGCCGATCAGGACCGCCACGACGACGAATGCGAGCCACCCGAGGATCGCCGTCTTGCGATGCTCGGCGCTCCAGTGCGCGGCGCGTTGGGCGAGGTTGCGAGAACGGTTCACGGTATCTCCTGTACCTAAGCCGTCGGACCAGAGGCCGCCGCAGGAGGCGGCACCCCGCGAACGTACACGCCGGGTTCCGCTCGGCGCGCGCGAGAAGTAGACACTCCTACCGGCCTAGGGCGATTGCCGTCGGCTTTCCTACAAAGCAGCGCGTCTCCACTATCTCGGCGCCCCTCCGGACGAGGAAGAGGAGAACAGCCGCTGTCGGACCGCGTCCCCGCCGGGCGGTCACAGCGGCCGGCTCAGGACGGCTGTAGGGTCGCCACGACCTCGGCGTCGAGGGGGAAGACCACGTCCTCGCGCGGTCCCGAAACGACTACGAGTTCGGACACCTCCGCCGACGGGACGAAGGCAGCGAGCTCCGCCCGAGTGATTGCAGGTGCGGTGGCGAAGATCAGCAGGGTTCCGTCCGCACCCGAGCGCACCTTCAGCTCACGGATCGCCGCCGCCTCCACGAATATGCCCGTCTCCTCGGCGAGCTCACGCGCCGCCGCCTCCTGCCAGCGTTCATCGAACTCGATGTAGCCGCTGGGCAGCGCGAGGCCGGCGGGGTGGTCGACCCGGCGCACCATGAGGACGCCGAGATCCTCCACCGGCACGGCCACCACCGCGACGGGCAGGGGATTGCGGTAGGAGACGTTCCCACAACCGGCACACGTACGCGGCCAACCAGCACGCCGTCCGAACCGGCAGCCGCAGTACGAGCAGTGCGAAAACGGCGCGACAGTCGGCGCCTCATCGTCCATCGGAACAGCCTACCCGGCACCCCTCCCGTGACCCGGAGGGGCCGGTTTGCAGGGGGAACGATGGAAGCGGACGACGGGCTTCGAACCCGCGACCTTCGGCTTGGGAAGCCGACGCTCTACCAACTGAGCTACGTCCGCGTGGCCGGCGGTTGACCGCGGCCCCGCGATTCTAGCGGCGCGCGGGTGGCCTCCTTCTAGTCTTCGTGGCGCTTCATGCGGAGGCTTCTTGCACCCGTTCCGGTCGCTGTGCTGGGCGTTGTCGTCGCCCTCGTCGCGCTGCTTGCCTATGGGCTTGCCAGCAACGAGCCGGGGGGCGAGGTCGCCGGGGAGCCCGCGCCCGCGCTCGAGCTGCCCAGGCTGTCCGGCGACGGCGTTGGCTCGCTCGAGGACTACCGCGGCCGGGTGGTGGTCCTCAACTTCTGGGCCTCCTGGTGCGAGCCCTGCCGCGAGGAGTCTCCACTCCTCCAGCGCTGGCACGAGCGCCTCGAGAAGCGGGGAGCGACGGTGCTCGGCGTGGATGCCCTCGACGAGATCGGCCATGCCCGCGCCTTCATAGAGGAGTACGGCCTCACCTACCCGATGCTCCGCGATGGGGACGGCTCCACGCGTGAGCCCTTCGGCATCGTCGGCTTTCCCGAGACCTTCGTGATCGACCGCGACGGCCGGATCGCGGCCATCCAGCGCGGCCCTGTGACGGCCGAGTTCATGCGGGAGCGGGTGGCCCCGCTCCTCAGGGAGCGCACGTGATCCGGGCCGCGCTCCTCGCCGCGGCCGCTATCGCTCTGTTCGCGCAGTCAGCCGCCGCGCAGAGCTGCCCGCAGACCACCCTGGGCGACATCGAGGACGAGGTCATGTGCCCGATCTGCGGCACGCCTCTCGGTCTTGCCCAGGAGGCCCCGCAGGCGCAGCAGCAGCGCGCCTTTATAGAGGAGCAGATCGCCGACTGCCGCTCCAAGGAGGAGATCAAGCGGGCGCTCGTGGCCCAGTTCGGCGAGGGCGTCCTCGCCCTCCCGGGCGACGAGAGCGGCGACGACGACCTCGGCGACGTGCTCGTCTACGCCATCCCGGCGCTCGCGATCCTGCTCGCGCTCGGCGGCATCGGCTTCGCGGTCGTGAAGTGGCGCGGGGGTGGCGGGAACCGGTCACGGCGAGGCAAGCCGGCCGTGGCCGGCTCGGACAGCGCACGGCTCGAAGCGGACCTCGAGCGGTACGACCTGTGACTGGGGAGAATCGCCGCATGACCGCGCGGCGATATCGATGGCCGGCTAGCGGCTCGGCTACCGACTATCGCCGCGATCGGCGCCGGCCCGCGAGCGCTTCCGCAGAATGATCGCCGCCACCGACGTCGACGCCACCGTCTTCGCCGCCTTCGCCGTCGGCTTCATCTCGTTCGTCTCCCCCTGCGTCCTCCCGCTCGTCCCCGGCTACCTCTCGACCATCTCCGGCGTCTCCTTCGCCGACCTCCAGGAGGGCCGCGGCAGGGCGAAGGTGCTCGGCCCGGCGCTGCTCTTCTGCCTCGCCTTCACCGCCATGTTCGTCGCCCTCGGGATGTCCGCCACCGGACTCGGCCAGACGCTCAACGACAACCGCCAGCTCCTGCGCGAGATCGCCGGCGTCGTCATCGCCCTTATGGGCGTGCTGTTCATCTCCACGCTGTTCATCCCGCTCCTCAACCGCGAATGGCGCCCCGAGCAGCTCATGCGCCGAGCCCACACCGGTGGGCCGATCGTGGCGGGGCTCGCCTTCGCGGTCGCCTGGCTTCCTTGTACCGGCCCCACGCTCGGGGCGATCCTCACCGCGGCGTCGACGGAGTCGACCGTCGGCGAGGGCGGCGTGCTGCTCGCCTTCTACGCGCTCGGCCTGGCCGTGCCGTTCATCCTGAGCGCGCTCGCCTTCGCCACCTTCTCCGGCATCTTCCGCTTCTTCCGCGACCACTACCGCGCGATCACGGTCGTATCCGGCGTCGTGCTCGTGGCGATGGGCGTGCTGCTCTACACGAACGAGCTGACCCAGCTCAACTCCGAGGCGCTCCAGGTGATGGACGACCTCGACATCAACTTCTTCAACGAGATCTGAGCAAGCGGCGGCGCCGCGCGAGCGCGGCCGGAGCTCAGCGCGGGATCCGCCGCAGGAACGGCACCACCGTCTTCAGGAAGCGGTTGCGCCCGGGCGCCGCCACGACCGGATCGAGGTGGCTGGCGCGCTGGTCGTCCACCACGACCGCCCGCGAGATCCGCGAGAGCCGCGCCAGCCGGCGCGCCCCACGGGCGACCCGCCCGTCCGCCAGGTCGGTGCCGTACGCGTACAGCGGGAGGTCGATGTCCCGCCCGTGCCTCAGCCGCAGCCCCAGGAATCGGGCCGCGGCGTTCATCCGCAGGTCGCTCGCCGCATCGATGTCGAGTAGCAGCCGGCGCGGGTAGTACCACTCGGTCGCGTTGGGCCGGTTGCCGGCGAAGGCGCGCGCGAAGCGGCGGATCGGCGTCAGCTCGCCGTCGCGCCAGGGGCGCGGGTCGCCGGCATCGGCGAGCCGGCCGGCGCGCACGTGGATCAGGGCGAGCTCCCGCGGCGAGGTCGACTCGTCGAACGCATAGCCGAACGCGGCCTCGTTCATAACCCGAACGGACGGCTTGAACACGTCCGGCAGCAGCGGGAACTCCTGCAAGGTGGACGGGGCGTCCGGCCGCTCGTACGCGAACAGCGCGCCCACCTGGGCGAAGATCCCCGCGATCTCCGGGATGCCGATCCCGAGCAGGTCGAGGAACACGTCGCCGCTCCGGATGTCCGCGAGCTCGCGGCGGGCGCGGGCCAGGCCGGCCTCGTCGAAGGAGCCGAGCAAGCCGCCGTCGATCAGCACCAGCCCCGCGAGGTCGCGCCAGCCCGGCCGGCCGCCAAAGTCCCAGGCCGCGTACGCCACAGCCATCGAGGCTCCCGCCGAATGGCCGCCGAGCACGACCTCCCTGCCGCCGCGAGCGGCCCGGCGCACCACCCGGCGCAGGTCGGCGAGCTGAACCCGCAGGCCCCACTCCGCCACGAAGCGGGCGTCCTCGCCCAGCACGCGCCTGTACTTGAAGCCGAGGTAGTAGTCGAGCGCGGCATCGGGAGCTCGCTTCTCGAACACCGAGGAGTCCTCGAACGCCTGCTGGCGGCGGTCAACCACCCACACCTGCGTGCGCGGCACGTGGCGGGCTATGTCGCGCGCCACCGGGGTGATGCTGCCCGCGCCGCCGTTGGTGCCGGGCATCAGCACCACGACCCGGTGGGCGTCGCGCGGGCCCAGCTGCTGCAGCCAGATCCGGTCATACTTCTCCGGTCCCGGCGCCGGCGCGCCCTTCATCGGCACGTAGCGGTCGATGGCCGCCGCCGGAGCGCAGAGCACGAGCGCGGCGACGACGGTGAGCGAGGCCAGGCGCAGCACGCCGGCCAGCCTACATCGACTCGGGCGCCTCCACCCCGAGCAGCGACAGCGTGCGCGCCAGCACGTCGCGCGCCAGCACGCAGATCGCGATCCGCACGTCCTCGTCGCCGCCCTCCTCGGCCGCGCCGATCACGCGGCAGTCGCGGTAGAAGGCCGAGAACTCCTGGGCCGTCTCGAGCGCGTACGTCGTGAGCCGGTGTGGCGCCCGGCGCGCCGCCGCCTCGTCCACCTCGGCCGGGAACTCGAGCAGCCGCTTGACCAGCGAGCGGGCCGACGGGTGGAACCGCTCGGGGCTGGAGCCCAGGTCGGCGCCCAGCGCCGCCGCCAGCCGCTCCTCCCCCGCCTTGCGCAGGATCGACTCGATCCGGGCGTGCGCGTACTGCACGTAGTACACCGGGTTGTCCTGCGACTGGCTGCGCGCGAGCTCCAGGTCCAGGTCGATCGTCGTGTCGTGGCTGCGCGAAAGCAGGAACCAGCGCGCGGCGTCGAGCCCGATGTCCTCCACGAGCTCGTCCAGCGTGACGATCGTGCCCGCGCGCTTCGAGAGCTGCGCCCGGCCGCCGCGCTCGACCAGGTGCACCAGCTGCATGATCACGAGCTCGAGGCGGTCGGGGTCGCCGCCTAGCGCCTCGAACATGGCCTTCACGCGGCGCACGTAGCCGTGGTGGTCGGCGCCCCACACGTCGATCAGCCGGTCGAAGCCGCGCTCGCGCTTGTGCTGGTGATAGGCGATGTCCGAGGCCAGGTAGGTGTGCTCGCCCGACGAGCGCTCGATCACGCGGTCCTTGTCGTCGCCGTGCCGCGACGTGCGCACCCAGAGCGCGCCCTCCGAGCGGAAGGTCTGGCCGAGCTTCTCGAGCTCGTGGAAGGCGTGCTCCACGGCGTCCGGGTGCAGGCTGCTCTCGAACGTCCACACGTCGAACTCCACCCGGAAGCGCCGGAGCGACTCCCGCATGTGCTCGATCATGTGCTCCACGCCGGCGCGGCCGAGCTCCTCCAGCTCCATGTCCGCCGTCCCCGGGATCTCGGCCGCCAGCTCGGTCACGTAGCCGCCCTGGTAGCCGCGCTCGGGGACCTCCTCGCCGCGGGCGCGCGCCCGCAGCGACTCCGCGAAGAGCATGATCTGCGAGCCGTAGTCGTTCACGTAGAACTCGCGCGTGACCTCGTGGCCGTGGAACTCGAGGATCCGTGCGAGCGCGTCCCCGTAGGCGGCGTTGCGCGTATGGCCGATGTGGAGCGGCCCGGTCGGGTTGGCGGAGACGAACTCCACGTTGATCCGCTCGGCCGGCGACGCCCCGCCAGACCCGAAGCTCTCGCCCGCCTCGCGCATCCCGGCGAGCGAGTCGAGGTACCAGGCGTCGGCCATGAACAAATTCAGGAAGCCCGGCCCGGCGATCTCGACCTTCTCGACGGCCTCGCCCAGCCGCTCGCCGAGCGCCTCGCCGAGCCGCTCGGCGATGGCGCGCGGGGGCTCGCCCAGGGTGGGCGCCAGGAGCATCGCCGCGTTGGTGGAGTAGTCGCCGAAGTCGGCGCGGGGCGGCCGGTCGAGCTTCGGCGCCGGCACCCTACCGTTGCCCGCAAGACCTGCGGCCGTCTCGCTCACGGCGCCGCGCAGGTCTGAGACGGGATCGCTCATCTCACCCCTAATAGTGATAGGGCTCGCGGGCGAGGATCTTGTGGGCACGGTAGAGCTGCTCGAGCAGCACCACCCGCGCGAGCTGGTGCGGCAGGGTCATCGGGCCGAGCGACAGCCGCTCGTCGGCCTCGAGGTCGATCCCCGTCGGCCCGCCGATCACGAAGCAGAGGTCGCGCCCGTTGCGGCGGCGCTCCTCGAGCCACTCGCTGAACTCCTCCGACGTGAGCTCCTTGCCGTCGCTCGTCAGCAGCACCGTGTGCGCCCGGTCCGGAATGCGCGGCAGCACCTTCTCGTTCTCGCGCACCTCCACCTGATCGACCTTCACGTGGCCGGCGAGCATCTTGCGGTAGTGCTCCACGTCGTCTTGGTAGGGCGGGCGCAGGCGCCCCACGGCTATCAGGAAGATCCGCATCGGGGTGCGATACTACGCGCGTGCCCGAGGACGCCGAGCGCCATTTCAACATCCATACCGACCCGGAGACGATGGCGGGGCACTACGCCAACTTCGCGAACGTCTCGCATTCGGACTACGAGTTCACCATCACCTTCGCGCGCGTGGACCACGAGGTCGAGGAGGGCGAGGTGCCGGGGGTGGTGGTGTCGCGCGTCAACCTCTCGCCGCGCTTCATGCGTGAGCTGATCGACGCCATGGAGGACAACTTCTCCAAGTGGCGGACGCGCGAGGGGATCAGGGACCTGCCGGAGTTCGACGGGCCGCCCGAGGGCTAGCGCCGCAGGTAGGCTTCGGCCACTCTAGCCGCGGCCTCCACCGACTCCCATGTCAGGTTGTCGGGCGTGTCGCTCGGCCAGTGGTAGTTGGCCGGGAACTTCGTCTCGTCCACGCCGCCGAGCGTGCACGTGGGGTAGCCGGCCCGCAGCGAGATCAAGCCGTCGGTGGCAGCCACCGTGCGCAGCCCGCGCTGCAGCGGCACCCCGGCCGCCTCGCCCGCCGCTGCCAGCGCCTCGCGCGAGCATGCGTCGTACGAGCGCATCCGCAGCATGCCCTCGGCCTCCACCACGCAGAGCCGAGGCGAGCCGACGCACTCCATGCAGACGAACTCCGTCGTCGCCCGCGGGAGCTGCGGGAAGTGGCGCCGGCCGAACGCCTGCATCCCCTCCATGAACGACTCCTCCGAGCCTGTCGAGAGCAGGATCACCCGGACGCCCTCCGGCGGGTCCTCGCACAGGGCGTGCGCCAGCGCGACGTTCACCGCCACCGCGCTGAGATTGTCGTTGGCGCCCGGCACCACGCGGCGCGCGCCGATGTCAGCCATGGCCGCGACCGCGCCGGTCGCGAAGAAGATGCCCATGCCCTTGAAGGGGCGCCGGCCGGTCAGGCCCCATAGGGCCAGCAGCAGCGGGCCGAGGAAGACGCCGTAGATGATCGGCAGGCTCTGGTCGGCCTTCTCGTGGAGCGCCGGCGCCCGCTCCATGGCGATCCGGGGCAGCGCCGGGTGGAATACCAGGCCGGTGTGGGCAGCGTCGTGGTGGGAGACGAAGACCACGGTTCGCCGGCCGGCCGGGTCGCCCGCCTCGGCCACGACGTTCCAGGTCGGGCGGTTTGGCAGAGCGCGGCGGCGAAACCAGAGCCGGCCGCCGCCCACGTCGTCGTACACGGCGGCCGCGGCGAACGCCCCGGCGAGCGCGGCCGGCAGCCGGCCAAGCCGTGAGGCGAGCAGCGCCAGCGCGTTCAGCAGACCGAGCGGCCACCAGTAGCCGCCGTGCGCCCGCTCCTCCTCCACGCGGACGGAGCGGCAGCCGGCGGCGCGCAGCTCCTCCGCGAGCCACTCGGCCGCCCGGCGCTCGCCGTCGGACGCGGACGGCCGCTCGTAAGAGGCGAGCTCGCGGACGACCCGCTCGATCAGCGCTCGTCGCGCCACGCCTCCCCGATCCCGATCCGCTCCACGGTGGTCGGGTGCGTCCCGAACAGGGTGTGCAGCAGGGCCGGCGGATCGGGGTCCGAGATGTTCCGGATCGCCAGGCGCCGCTCCAGCGCGAGGAAAGCCTCCGGGTCGCGCGTGAGCGACAGCGAGAAGACGTCCGCGCGGCCCTCCACCTGCCGCGACAGGACGTTCGAAGCGGCACCCATCCCGAAGCTCACGAGCGCCACGGCGAGCGCTATGGCGGGCAGGACCACGGGCCCAGGCTTCACGCTCGGGTCGCCGAGGCCGTCCCGACGCGCGAACGCCTCCGCCAGCCGCTGCACCAGATAGGTCCCCGCCGGCGCCACCAGCGCGAGCCAGGCGAGGCCGCGGATCAGGTCGTTGTGCTTCTGGTGACCGAGCTCGTGCGCCACGACCATGCGGACCTCGTCGCGCGGGAAGTCCTCGAGCAGGTTGTCGTACAGCACCACCCGCTTGGAGTTGCCGAGCCCGCCCACGTAGGCGTTCGCCGCGGTGGTCCGGCGGCTGGCGTCGACGCGGTACACCTCCCCCACGTCCACCCCGGCCCGCTCCGCCAGCGACAGCACGTCCGAGCGCACCGGGCCCGGGCGCAGCTCCTCGAAGTCGTTGAAGATCGGGTCGATCACCACCGGGAACAGCCAGATCGTGATCACGCCGAAGGCGACGATCACGGCCGCCGCCGGCGCCCACCAGTTGCGCCGGAAGCGCCGCACGAGCAGGATCGCCAGAGCGCCGCCGGCCGCCGCGAAGGCGGCGTCGATGCCGGCTGACTTGGCCACGTCGCTCACCCAGTCGATCCAGGTCTGGGTGTTCAGCCCCACGTCCACGGCGCGCTCGTGGCGCCACGCGGAGAGCGGGAACTCGACCAGCACGAGCAGCAGCGAGATCCCCGCGCCGGCCGCGGCCCCACCGAGGATCGGGCGCCGCGCGAGCCGGTCGAACGCCCGGCGTGGAGGGCGCCAGGCGAGCAGCGCCAGCGTGCCCGTCCCGACCAGCAGGCCGCCCACTCCGAGCAGGCGCTGGACGCTGCGGAAGTCCTCGGCGCGCTCCAGCTGGAGGGCGGTGAAGTACCCTTGCACGTCGACCGCCGCCGGCTCGACCAGGCCTGTGCGCGGGCGGAGCACGAACGTGGCCGCCGCGGCGGCGGCGACCGCCACCACGATCGCCAGCGGCAGTCGCGACCTCCTCATTCCCCGACACTGTAGAAGGCACCCCGATGCGCATCGCCCTGCTCTCCGACGTGCACGGCAACCTGCCGGCCTTCGAGGCCGTGCTGGCCGACGTGGACGCCGACCGGGCCGATCAGATCTGGTGCCTGGGCGACCTCGTCGGCTACGGCGCGCAGCCCGAAGGGTGCGTCGAGCTGGCGCGCGAGCGCTGCGATCTCTGCCTGGCCGGCAACCACGACATGGTGGTGACCGGCGACATCGACATCGCCGACTTTTCCTCCAGCGCCGCCGCCGCGGCCCGCTGGACGCGGGAGACGATCAGCGAGGAGGCCCTCGCCTTCCTGCGCAGCCTCCGCCCTACCCAGCCGGGCCGCGAGATCGGCCTCTACCACGCCTCCCCACGGGACCCCGTCTGGGAATACGTGCTCTCACACTGGCAGGCCGACGAGTGCATGGACCTGATGGAGCCGCGCGTGGGCGCCGTTGGCCACTCGCATGTGGCGCTGTGGTTCTCGCGCAGCGCCGAGGGCGAGGTGGAGGGCGCCCCGGCCAGGGGCGGCCTGGAGCGCGATCTGAGCGAGGGTGAGTGGCTCCTGAACCCCGGCGGAGTCGGCCAACCGCGCGATGGGGACCCACGGGCGGCCTGGCTCCTGCTAGACACAGAGGGGTGGAAAGCCCAGTGGCGTCGCGTCGATTATCCGATCGACGAGGCGGCGCGGGCGATCGAGGAGGCGGGCCTCCCCAAGGTGCTCGCCGATCGGCTCTACAGCGGACAGTGAGACCTCGCGCGACAACGACCCTGATGCTCGTCCTGGCCGCCGGCCTCGGCGCCGGCTGCGGATCCGACGACCAGGAGGGCGAGCCGATCCCGCCCGACGCTGCGGCGGCCCTGCAGCGTCAGCTCGAGTCGATCGAGAACCGCTTCCAGTTCGGAGGCGGCGCCTGCGAAGACATCACCGGCAACGACTCCCCGAACACCACCGAGGTCAGGGCGGTGCTCGACTCGCTCCCCGAGGACACGGACCCGGACGTGCGCGACGCGCTCGAGCAGAGCTTCGACCGGCTGTTCGAGCTGGTCCAGCAGCAGTGCGACGACGAGCCCAGCGAGCAGCAGCAGGAGCAGCAGCAGGAGGCTCCGCCGGTGGAGACGACGCCGCCCGAGACGGCCCCGCCCGAGGAGGAGGACGACGACGACGGCGAGGAGGACGAAGAGGCCCCACCGCCGGAGGAGGGCGACACGGGGACCGAGCCTCCGGTCGAGGTCCCGCCGGAGACCACGACGCCCGAGGGCGAGGGCGGCGGCGGCGGCCAGGGCGGCAGCGGCAGCGCGGGGGAGGGCGGGACGCCCGGCCAGGGCGGTGGCGGTGGAGCGCTCGTCCCCGAGGGCACGGGATGAGCCCGCCCCGGACAGCCGCCGGGCGCTACCGAATCGAGGGGCGCCGGTGAGCCCGCCCCGGGCCGTCGCCGGCCGCTACCGGATCGAGGGGCGCCTGGGCGCCGGCGGGATGTCGACCGTCTTCCGGGCCACCGACTCGGTACTCGAGCGCTCCGTCGCCGTGAAGCTGCTGGCCGAGCACCTGGCCGAGGACGAGGCCTTCGTGGCCCGCTTCCGGCGCGAGGCGCTGTCGGCCGCGCGCCTCCAGCACCCCAACATCGTGCAGGTGTTCGACTCCGGCCAGGACCCGGAGAGCGGGCGCCACTACATCGTCATGGAGTACGTGGACGGGCCATCCTGCGCCGACCTGCTGCGCGAGCGCAAGCGGCTCGAGGTCGACGAAACCGTCCACATCGTGCGCGACGCGTGTCACGGCCTCGACTACGCGCACCGCGCCGGGGTGGTGCACCGCGACGTGAAGCCGGGCAACCTCCTGATCGCCCAGGAGATGAACATCATCAAGCTGGCCGACTTCGGGATCGCCAAAGCCGCTGAGCAGACGCGGATCACCCAGGTGGGGTCGGTGCTCGGCACCGCGGCGTACCTGTCGCCGGAGCAGGCGCACGGCGAGGAGTCGGGGCCGCCGTCCGACATCTACTCGCTTGGCGTGTGCACCTACCAGTTCCTCACGGGCCGGCTCCCGCACGAGTACGCGTCGCTCACCGAGCTCGCGCTGAAGCAGGTGCAGGACCCGGTGCAGCCGATCACCGACTTCCGCCCCGAGGTGCCGCCCGAGCTCGACGAGGCGATCCGGCTCTGCCTGGAGCGCGATCCCGGCAGCCGCTATCGCTCGGCGCTCGAGATGGCGCAGGCGCTGGAGGCGGGCCTGCAGGGCCAGGAGACGGAGGCCACGCGGCGGATGGCGCTGAGCGACGCCGATCCGACGGACGCCACCAGGGCGTTGGACGCCACCTCGGCAACGCAGGCCATGCCGCGCACCGCCTACGCGCCGGCCGCCGCCGCCCC
>DASZJZ010000158.1:0-6428 GCA_035947555.1 Thermoleophilaceae bacterium
GCGGAGCGGGGGCGCTGCGCGGGGCCCTGGCGAAGCGGCGCGCGCTGGGCGCCCCAAGGCGAGCGGCGCCCGCCCGCTCAGCCGCCGCAGGCCTTCGGCGTCGTGACGAGCTGCTCTCGCGAGGGGCCCGCCTGGCCCGACACCTTGCAGAACGCGTAGCGTCCGCTCGTGAAGTCGACCTCGGTGCGGTACTGGTGGCCGATCACCCCGGTTGCGCCGACCTCGCGGGAGCCGAACTCCGCCGTCACCGCCACGCAGGCGTACCGTCCGCGGTCGCGCGAGAGGACCTCGTGCGCCCCCACTCCGGCGACCGTGCGTGGGAACGGCTCGCACTCCACTCGCCGGATCGGGCCGTCGAGCTCGCCACGGCGGGCGCGCCCGCGGGCATCGGCCAGGATCTCCGCGTTGAGCTCTTCCATGAGTGCGGCGCGGGCGTTGAGGCGCTCGTCCGCGGTCGCCCCGGCCGGGGCGACGAAGGCGGAGCGCCGGAAGCGTGGGCGCTGCTCCGTCTCGAGCCGGCGCACCAGCTCAGCCCGCTGCTCCGCTCGCGCGCGTCGATCGCGCTCCGCGCTCTCCTCCTTCGACTCGAGGGTCGCCGGCACGAGCACCCCCGCGGTGGCGACGATCACAATCAAGGCGCCCAGCGCGGCCAGCCGGCCGCCGCGGCCCACCCGCCGCCACAGCCACGCGGGCAGCTCGCCGACGCCGGGCATCGGCTCGTAGCGCTCGGTCTCCCGGCGGTCCTGCTCGGTCGGGGTCTGGCTCGGCACGGGCGCCCATGTTGCGGGCCGTGGAGGTCAAGCACAAGCACCGATGGCTTGTGGTGAGCGTAAGCTCAACTGAACGATGCTCGACCTGCGGCGACTGAGGCTCCTCAGCGAGCTGGCGCGGCGCGGCACCATCGCGGAGGTGGCGAGGGTGGTGGGGTACACGCCGTCGGCGATCTCACAGTCGCTCCTGCAGCTCGAGCGGGAGGCGGGGGTGCCGCTGCTGGAGCGCGACGGCCGCCGGGTGCGCCTCACGCCGGCGGCGCGCGGCTTGGTGGCGCGCACGGACCGGGTGCTTGTGGAGCTGGACGCCGCGGAGGCGGAGCTGGCCGCGGCCCACGGCACGGTGCGCGGGACCGTGACGATCGGGGCCTTCCCGAGCGCCGCGGCGGGCCTGGTGGCCCCGGCCGTCGCAGACCTGCGCGAGGGGCACCCGGAGCTGTCGTGCCAGGTGGTCGAGCACGAGCCTGAGAACGGGATACCGGTGCTGCGCTCGGGCGAGTTGGACGTGCTGGTATCGGAGGGTTACGAAGGCGTGGAGGCCGTGCCGACAGGGGGGCTCGAAGCGCACGCGCTGCTGAGCGAGCCACTGCTGGTGGTGCTGCCGCGCGGCGAGCCCGTGCGCGGCCCCGTGGCGCTGCAGTCGCTGGCCGATGCGCCGTGGATCGCCGGGCTGGCGGGCACGCAGTTCGCGGCGGCACTCGAGGGGGCTTGCCGGAAGGCGGGCTTTGCGCCGCGCATCGTGCACCGTGCGGACGACGCGCGTCTGGTGGAGTCGCTGGTGGAGGCCGGCCTCGGCGTGGCGCTGCTGCCGGCGCTGGCGTCCTCGCGATCGGACGCGGTCCGCTTCGCGGAGGCGACCCCCGCGCCCCCGCGCCGCCAGGTCACGGCGCTGGTGCGAAGCGGAGCAGCCCGCCGGCCGTCGCTGGCGGCGGTGCTCGACGCGCTGGTACGACAGGCCCCGCTCGCGACGCCCGGCGGTTCCGCATAGCTCGGCGCGTGTCTCTGCTTCCCGACAACCTCGCGATTCTCCGGAGGCGCGGCTTTCGCCTGCTCTTCCTCGGCCATGGCGTGTCCGTGTTCGGCGATCGGATGGTCGTGGTCGCGCTCGCCTTTGCCGTGCTCGAGGTCGGCGGGTCCGCCTCCGCAGTCGGGCTCGTGCTCGCATGCTCCGCCCTTCCGCTCGTCGCGAGCGTCCTCATCGGCGGTGTTGTCGCCGACCGGACCTCGCGACGCGGCGTCATGATCGTCGCGGACCTCGTTCGCGTGGCCAGCCAGGGCGCAACCGCGGCTCTTCTCATCGCCGGCACCGCCGAGATCTGGTCGCTTGCCGTCTTCGCCGGCATCACCGGCGCCGCCACCGGCTTCTTCAACCCCGCCTCGACCGCGCTCCTTCCGGAGGTCGTGCCTCCCGAGGAGCTCCAGCCGGCCAACGCCCTGCGGGCGACCGCCTTCTCGGCCGGCGAGATCGGCGGGCCGCTCGCGGCCGGCGTGGTCGTGGCGACGGCGGGGGCCGGCTGGGCCATGGCCGCCGACGCAGCGACCTTCGCCGTGAGCGCGCTGTGCCTGTGGCGACTCCGCGTGCCGCCGCGCGCGGCGCGCGCCACCGCCTCCTTCCTGGGCGACCTTCGCGAGGGGTGGGACGAATTCCGTCTTCGCAGGTGGGTGTGGACGTTCGTGCTCTACGCCGCCTTCGTGAACATGCTGTGGGGCGCATGGAGCGCGCTCGGCCCCGTGGTGGCCGACCGCGACCTCGGCGGCGCCGCGGCCTGGGGCGCCGTACTCGGCTCAGTGGGCATCGGCGCGCTCGCCGGCGGCCTGCTGGCCACCGGCGCGCGGCCGCAGAGACCGCTCCTGTGGCTGGTGCTGACCGAGGCTCTCTTCGCGATCCCGATGGCGTTCCTCGCGGCGGGCGTGCCCACGGCGCTGCTCGCGTGCGCGGCGTTCCTGTCGGGCGCCGGGATGATGCTCGGCAACTCAGTCTGGGAGTCGACCCTCCAGCGCCACGTGCCGGCGGAGTCGCTGTCGCGCGTGGCCTCGTACGACTGGTTCGGCTCGCTCGCCTTCTACCCGCTCGGCCTCGCGATCTGGGGCCCGCTGGCGGGCGCCATCGGCGTGTCGAGCGCCCTCTGGCTGGCGTTCGGACTGTTCATCGCACTGATCTGCGTGCAGCTCGCCGTGCCGGACACGCGGCGGCTCCGGGCCGAGCCGACGCAAGCGACGGGCTAAGCCCGTTCAAGCGGCCTCGCGCAACGCGCCGGGTGAGGCGGCCGTGGCGTCCGCGGTAGCCACGTCGATCGCCTCCGCGACGATGGCCACCAGCCGCGTGAGCTCACCCGGGGAGATCGCCAGCGGCGGCATCAGCACCACCACGTCGCCCAGGGGGCGCACGATCGCCCCGAGGCGGCGCGCCTCCAGCGTCACCCGGTGGCCCATGCGAAGCGGAAGCGGGTACTCGGCCATCTCGATCCCCACCATGAACCCGCACCGCCGGACCTCGCGCACCGCCGGATGATCGGCGAGCGGCGACAGCAGGTCGCCCAGCAGAGAGATCTTCGTCGCGAGCCGCTCCAGCGTCCGCTCCTCGGCAAACAGGTCCAGGGTCGCCAGCGCCGCCGCGCACGCCAGCGGGTTGCCCGTGTACGTGTGGCCGTGGAAGAACGCCCGGAACTCCTCGAACTCGCCCAGGAACCCCTCGTAGATCCGCTCCGTGGCGAGCGTTGCCGCCAGCGGCAGGTACCCGCCGGTGATCCCCTTCGCGAGGCACAGAAGATCGGGCGCCACGTCCTCGTGCTCGCACGCGAACATCCGCCCGGTGCGCCCGAAGCCGGTGGCCACCTCGTCGAGGATCAGCAGCACGCCGTGGCGGTCGCACAGCTCGCGCACCCCACGCAGGTAGCCGGGCGGGTGCAACAGCATCCCGGCCGCCCCCTGCACGAGCGGCTCCATGATCACCGCCGCCACCTCGCCGGCGTGGGCGGCCAGCAGTCGCTCCATCTCGGGGAGATCGCCCGGCGAGGCCTTGAGCGTGTCGAACAGCAGCGGCCGGTAGAGCGAGTGGAACAGGTCGATCCCGCCCACCGACACCGAGCCGATCGTGTCGCCGTGGTACGCCATCCGCAGCGCCACGAACCGGCGGCGGTCATCGCCGCGCTGGCGCCAGTACTGGAATGCCATCTTCAGCGCGATCTCGGCGGCCGTGGAGCCCGAGTCCGAGTAGAAGACTCGCGTGAGGCCCGGCGGGGCCAGCTCCACGAGCCGCCTTGCGAGCTCGATCGCAGGCCGGTGGGTGAGGCCGAGCATCGTGGAGTGGGCGACCCTGTCGAGCTGCTCCCGCACCGCGGCGTCGATCCGGGGGTGACGGTGGCCGTGCACGTTGCACCACAGCGACGAGACGCCGTCGATGTAGCGCCGCCCGTGCACGTCGATCAGGTCGGTGCCCTCGGCGCTCTCGACGATCAGCGGCTCCTCCTCCACCCAGCCCTGCTGCTGGGTGAACGGATGCCAGAGATGGGCGCGGTCCAGAGCGGCGAGGTCCATGAGACGCGAAGCTACCCGCGCACCCGGATGTACGACGCCGCGCCCGTGAGGACGCCGCTCGGCCCTAGCTAATCTGCGGCGCGATGCCGCCCCTGCCGCTGCTCGTCTTCGTGGTGGGGACGGGCTCGCTCGGCGCGGAGATCGCGGCGGTGCGGCTGCTCGCCCCCTACTTCGGCGCCTCCACGATCGTGTGGGCGAACACGATCGGCATCGTCCTGGTGGCGCTGTCCGTCGGCTACTGGCTCGGCGGCCGGCTGGCCGACCGCCACCCCCACATGCGCGGGCTCTGCCTCCTCGCTCTGGCCGCCGCCGCGCTGCTCGCACTGGTGCCGTTTGCGGCCGATCCGCTTCTCGACGTGGCGGTGGACGCGCTCGACTCCATCTCCGCCGGCGCCTTCCTCGGCTCTCTGTTCGCCGTGCTGGTGCTCGTGGCCGTGCCGGTGCTGCTGCTGGGGGCGGTGTCGCCGTACGCGATCCGGCTCGCGGTCTCGACGGTGGAGGAGGCCGGCACCGTGGCGGGGCGTCTGTACGCGCTGTCGACGGCGGGCTCCCTCGCCGGCACGCTGCTGTCGGCGCTGGTGCTGATCCCGCTGGTCGGCACGCGCCGCACGTTCCTGATCTTCGCTCTGGCGATCGCCGTGATGGCGGTGTGGGGGCTCCGCCCGGTGCGGCGCTACGCGGTGGCCCCGGCGGCGATCGCGGCGCTGATCGCTCTGCCGGTGGGCACCTTGAAGGCCGCCGACACCGACGGCGGGCGGGTGATCCACGAGGCCGAGACCGAGTACCAGTACGCGCGCGTGATCGAGTACCCGGACGGCACGCGGACCCTGGAGCTGAACGAGGGGCAGGCGCAGCACTCGGTGTGCGAGGCGGAGTGCGACGCCGGGCCCGAGGGTCCGCGCGATCCGGGGTCGGTGCTCACCGGCGACGTGTGGGACGGGCACCTGGTGCTGGGGTTCGCGGGCCTGTCCGAGCCGCCCCGGCGGGTGGCCATCCTCGGCAACGCGGCCGGCACGACCTCGCGCGCCTACGAGGAGTTCTTCCCCCAGACGCGGATCGACGGCGTGGAGATCGACGGCGAGCTGTCCGAGATCGGCCGCGAGTACTTCGACATGAACAACCCGCGGCTCGAGCTGTACCACGAGGACGCGCGGCCCTTCCTGCGGCGGATCGATGCGAAGTACGACCAGATCTCGGTGGACGCCTACCGCCAGCCCTACATCCCGTTCTACCTCACGACAGAGGAGTTCTTCGAGACGGTGCGCGACCGGCTGCGGCCGGGTGGCGTGCTGGTGCTGAACGTGGGTCATCCCGAGGGGCAGGACGACCTCGAGAAGGTGCTCACCGCGACGATCGGCGAGGTCTTCCCGAACGTGATGCGCGACCCGATCGAGGACACCAACACGCTGCTCGTGGCGAGCGAGGCGCCGCTGTCGGCGGGGCGCCTGCGCGAAGCGGCGGACGACATGCCGGCGGCGCTGCGAGGGACCGCGCTCGCGGCGGCCGCGAGGCTGGCGCCGGCGCTGCGGGGCGGCGAGGTGTACACGGACGACAAGGCGCCGGTGGAGTGGCTGATCGACAAGTCGATCGTGGACTACGCGGCCGACGGAGAGGATTGAGCTGGAGGAGCGCCGCGCGGACGCGACTCGCCGCGCCTTGCGACGGCCGGGTGGGCCTCTTCCCGATGTCGCGATCATCGGCGGCGGCATAGTCGGCTGCGCGGCCGCCGCGTTTCTCGCCGAGGCGGGCGCGCGCGTCGAGCTGTTCGAGCGGGGCGAGCTCGCGGGGGCGGCCTCCGGGCGCAACTCGGGCTCGATCCAGCATCCGTTCGACCCCGTGCTCGCCGAGCTCCACGCCGAGACGCTCGGCCACTACCGCGAGCTCGACGGGTTCGACCTGCCGGAGCGCCCCGCCGGTGTGCTGATGCTCGCCCGCTCGCGCGCGCCTCTCGTGCCGGCGGTGGCCCAGATCGCCGCCGGCCAGCCGGAGCTCGAGCCCGCCCTGCTCGACCCGCGCGAGCTGCAGCGGCTCGAGCCCGGCCTCGGGCGCAAGCTATGGGGCTGCCGGCTCGAGACGGGCTACCCGGTCCAGCCGGCGGCGGCCACGCTCGGCTTCGCCGAG
>DASZJZ010000159.1:0-5247 GCA_035947555.1 Thermoleophilaceae bacterium
GCACCCGCGCAGCGCGCCGGTGACCCGCGTCAGGCGGGTCGCGAACAGGAACGCCTCGGCCCTGATGCCCGCCCCCACCGCCGCCTGCAGCGACGCGAGCAGCGCCCTCGAGTAGCGGTCCATCGAGCCCGAGACGTCGCACAGGAAGAGCAGCCGGCGGCGGCCGCCTCGACGTGCGGCGTACGCTGCGCCGCTCGCTCGCGACCGACGGCGAGCCGTTCCGGCCCGCTTACTCGGGCCCCTCGCGGCGCCCGCGCCGCCTGCTCTTCCTGTGCGACGTGTCGGGCTCGATGGACCGCTACTCGAGGGCGCTGCTCGCGTCGCTGCAGGCGGCGGTGGGGGCGGGCATCAGGGCCGAGGCGTTCCTGTTCGCGACCCGCCTGACGCGGGTCACCGGCGCGCTGCGCGGGTGCGACGTGGCGGCGGCGCTCGAGCGCGCGCGTGAGGCGGTGCCCGACTGGTCGGGCGGCACCCGAATCGGGCGGGCCCTCGCGGAGTTCAACGACCGCTACGCCGGCCTGGGCCTGGCCCGCGGCGCCATCGTGGTCGTGGTTTCGGACGGCTGGGACCGCGGCGACCCCGATGTCTTGGTGGACGAGCTGGAGCGACTGCGGCTGCAGTGCCGCCGGCTGACCTGGCTCAACCCGCGCCCGGCGATGCTCGACGCGCAGCCGCTGGCGGTGGGCATGCGCGCCGCGCTGCCGCACGTGGACGACTTCGTGCCCGGACACGACCCGCGGGCGGCGCGTGACCTGGCCGCGCTGGTGGCGAGCCTGGGGTCGGGCCGCCCCGCGCGGCGGCAGCGCGCCTAGGGGCCAGCACTTGCTGTAAGCTGTAATACAGCATGAAGCACCGCACTCAGCTTCACCTCGATGACGCCCAGTACCGCTGGCTGAAGCGGAGGGCAGCGCGCACGGGCAGCATCGCCGGGGTGGTTCGCGAGCTGATCGACGCAGCGCGCCGCTCGGAGCAGCCGCCCGCGGACGACGCCTTCCTCGACTACCTCCTCGCGGCGGAGCCCAGCGAGGGGTCGCGCCGTACGAGCGTGACCACGCTCGACGACGACGTCTACGGACGGTGAGGAGGGTCTTCGTCGACACGAGCGCCTTCGTGGCGTTGAGGAACCGTGCGGAGCGCGAGCACGAGCCGGCGCGCGCCGCGCTGAGGGAGCTGATCTCGGAGCGGGTGAGTCTCTTCACCTCGAACTACGTGTTCGCCGAGACGTACACGGCGCTGCTGGTCCGAGTCGGGCGGACCGAGTCGGTTGAGTGGGGCCGGCGCTTCAGGGCCGGCCAGGCGATCGAGCTCTTACGCGTCGACGAGGAGATCGACGACAACGCCTGGACGCTGCTCGAGTCCCATGCCGACAAGGACTGGAGCTACGTGGATGCCAGCTCGTTCGCGCTTATGGCGCGCGAGGGGGTGGACGAGGCGTTCGCGTTCGACCGCCACTTCGTCCAGCGCGGCCTGCGGCTCGTTCCGGCTGCCGCACCGGGGAGCCCACCACCGCGCTAGCCTTCGAGCCACGATGAAGCTCGCGGTGGCCGGCAAGGGCGGTTCTGGCAAGACCTCGCTCTCCGGGACGATGGCCCGGCTGCTGGCGAGGAAGGGGCTCAGCGTGCTCGCCATCGATGGCGACTCGAATCCGAACCTCGCTTTGACGCTCGGCGTCCCTTCGGAGCAGTTCAATTCGGTGCCTACGCTGCCGCGCGACCTCGTACGGCGGACGGAGTCGGGCATCGAGCTCACGAAGTCGGTCGACGAGGTCCGCTCCTCTCACTCGCTCGAGGGGCCCGACGGCACCACTCTGCTCGTGATGGCCCACCCGCAGCCCGAGGAGGCGGGTCAGGGCTGCCTGTGCGGCATGCATGCCACCGTGCGCACGCTGATCGAGGCCCTGCCCGACGGCGAGCGCGACGTGACTATCCTCGACACCGAGGCGTCCCCGGAGCACCTGCGCCGTGGCACGGCCAAGTACGCCGACGTGCTCGTCACGGTCGTGGAGCCGTACTACAAGTCGCTCGAGACGGGCCGGCGCATGGCGGCGCTGGCGACGGAGCTCGGCCTCGAGCGCGTGGTGCTCGTGGCCAACAAGATCCGCGACGAGCGCGACCTCGAGGCCGTGCGCGAGTTCGCCGGCGCCCACGAGCTCGAGCTGATCGGCGCCGTGCCCTTCGACGAGGGCATGTCGGCCGCCGAGCGGGCGGGCGTCGCTCCGCTCGAATACGATCCGGAGATGCCGGCCGTGCGCGCCATCGACGACATCGCCGGCCAGCTGGTCCCCGTCACGGCCTGAGCGATGAGCGAGCTCGAGGCACTTCGCGTCCGCGACGAGGTGCTCCAGGCTATGTACTGGATGCGCTCGGAGGGCCTCGCCGACGCGCCGCCCGCCAAGGAGCTCTCGCGCTTCCTCGCCGTGTCCGCGGACACGCTCGCGCCGTACCTGGAGCGCTTCGTGGCGGACGGTTATCTGGAGCACGCCGGCGGTGGCTACCGGCTGACCGGCGAGGGCGCCGAGGTCGGCAAGCGCACATTCGCCGACGAGTTCGCGGACCTCACGCGCCCGACTCACGGCGAGTGCGACGACGACTGCTGGTGCCACGAGTCGCCCGAGGAGGCGGCCAGGTGCCTCGAGGAGCGGACCGGGCACGCCCATGCCTGACGCCGGTCCGCTCGCTCTGCCACGCAACTTCCTGCGGCCCTGCGTGCTGCTGCTGCTGCGCGAGGAGCCGGCGCATGGCTATGACCTCCTACAGCGGCTGAGCACCTTCGGCTTTGTGCGTGACGATCCGGGACGCCTCTACCGGGTCCTGCGCGCCCTTGAGGAGGAGGGCTTCGTGCACTCGGCGTGGGAGAGCTCGTCGAGTGGGCCTGACCGCCGGATCTACGAGTTGACACGGGCGGGCGTCGAGGAGCTGCACCGCGCGGCCAGCGGGCTCGCTGAAGCGGCCGACGTGCTTGGGAGCTTCCTCGCCCGTTACGAGGAGTTCGTGGCGATGCGGCCTCCGCGCGAGCCGGCGCGCGCTCGACGCTGAAGATCGCGATCGCGGGCAAGGGCGGCGTCGGCAAGACCTCGCTTGCCGCTGCCCTCGTGCGGGAGCTCGCATCGCGCGGACTTCGGACGCTCGCAGTGGACTGCGATCCGAATCCAAACCTTGCCGAGAGCTTCGGCCTCGACTCGAGCACGCTGGCCCGCTTGGAGGGAAGCGGCCTGCGGCGCGCCGGGGAGACGCTGGCGCTGGAGCGCGACCCGGAGGTGGTCGAGTTGGAGTGTGGTGCCGTCCTCCTCGGGGGACCGCCGAGCGATACCCCGCTCGCCGACGCGGTGGCGCGCGGAATCGCCGGCGTGCTGCTCGCCGAGCGCTTCGACGCGGTCGTCACCGACCTCGGCGCCGGTCCGGAGTTCACCGAGATGGCCGTGGGCGGCTTGCTGAACCCGGCCGAGGTCTGCGTCGTGCTGGCGAATGAAACCCGAGTGGCGGACCTCACCGCCGAACGGGTCGAGCTCGCCTGCCGCCGCCGGAACGTACGCGCGCTCCGCGTATCCGTCGCGCCCGGAGCGGTGGCGACGGCCGCAAGGTCACTGGCCGATCGCCTGGTGTCCCTGAGCGGACAAACTATGTGAGCGGGGCACTTACGGCTCCCTCAGCGTAGGTCTAGGTTCGCGGCACGTACACCATCGGGCTGGCGAACTTGCCAGTCAGGGGGGGAAAGACCGTGCTGTCTCGCCGTTCCGGACTCGCAGGACTGGCAATCGCTGCAGGCCTTGTTGCCGTACTTGGAGCGGCACCGGTGCAGGCGGATCTGCCGCGCACCTATCAGGTGCAGCGGATCGAGAACCCAACGCCGGCGGCGAACGAGCGCTTCGGTGACGGGCTCGTAAACGGCGGGGACGTGAATGGCGACGGCGAGGACGACCTGCTAGTCGGGATCGACGAGCACGCGACGATCACCGGGGAAGTCTTCGTTTTCAGCGGAGCGGACGGCTCGCTGATCCGTCGGATTCCGCCGCCCGATCCCGACGCCGGAGGTAGCGGGGACAACCCGGACGCCTTCGGGACATTCGTGGGGAAGATCACCGACATCGTGAGCTGCCCAGGCGGGGGCGAGCCCGGCCAGAACTGTCCCGCGACACCGGCACAGATTGACGCAGGCGACGGGATCCCCGATCACCTGGCGTCGGCAGTGGGAGTGGACGTGGACACGAACGGTGACGACATGGGCGTCGTGTACGTGCTGGACGGCGCGACCGGCACGGTTGCGAAGCGGATACGGATGCCACTGGCCGACCGCGCTGAGCAGGCGGAGAACTCGCCGAGCGCGTCCCAGGGCGGGGCGTTCGGCCGCACCGTACTCTCGCCGTCCGGCCAGCCCCCGTGTGTCGGCTTCGGCGGTGCCGCATTCGACATAGCCGGAGTGGACCAGAACCCATGTGCGTACCCCGCGGGATCGTTCGTCGCTCGTGGCGACCTCGATGGAGGCGGCAAGCCCGATATCGGAGTCGGCGCCTCCGACTTCACTGACGGGACGACCGGCGCCGACGCGGGTGACCCTGCGGCAAACCCCAACTGCACCACATCCAGCTGCTTCCAGACCGGCCGCTACTTCGTCTACCGCGGCGAAGACCTGGCGGGCCTCCCACCCTCCACCCCACTCGAGAACACCCTCTACACCATCAAGAACCCGTTGGTGCAGGACGATGTCGCCACGATCAACTCGCGCTTCCACCGGGAGGCGATGGGCTACTCCGTCGCGCCGGTCGGCGATCTCGGCCGGTGCACCGCCACCACGACGCCGATCCTCCCGACCGACGATCCGGACAGCTACTACTGCCTCAACACGGACAACACCACGGCGCCGGATGCGAGGCCTGAAATCGTCCTGTCCGCACACCGCGTGGACGCGAACGGCCTCGGGGATGTCGGCGTCGCATTCGTGATCGACGGCCCGACCGGACGCGTGCTCGACGTCCTGAACCATCCCCAGCCTCAGCAGACGTCGATTTTCGCCTTCTCGAACTACAACCAGCCCGCCCTCGGAGACGCCGGGAGTAACGTGACGCCCGACATCTACCAGGGCGCGATGATCCACGATGTCCAGTTCCGCGCCCAAGGGCGCGGCTGGGTCCTCAATGGCGACTTCCGCTTCGGGGGCGCGAACCACTACGAGATCGCGCAGCTCGACGACCCGACGCCCAGCAAGATCGCGAACTTCGGGACCTCGTCGGCGGGCGTGGGGAACGTGGCC
>DASZJZ010000160.1:0-5503 GCA_035947555.1 Thermoleophilaceae bacterium
CCACGCGGCGGCTGGCTGCGCGGACTCGGCTGGCGCGACGCGGCCTGGACCGAGCCGCCGGACCGCGCGGCGCTCGACGCCGTGGCGCCCGACGTGCCGGTGGCGCTGATGTCGAGGGACTACCACTCGCTGTGGCTCAACTCGGCCGCGCTGGCGCGCGCCGGCGGCGCCCTCGACGCCCCCGGCGGCGTGGTCGAGCGCGACGACCTCGGCGAGCCCACGGGCATCCTGCGCGAGAACGCGGCCTGGCGCTTCCGCGACCGCCACAGCCTGCCCACGGTCGACGAGATGGTCGAGGCAAGCCGCGAGGGCCTGCGCGTGGCCGCCGCGCGCGGGGTGACGGCAATCCACGACAAGGACGGCTGGATGGGCTCGTTCGACGTCTTCCAGCGTCTCCGAGAGCGGGACGAGCTCACGCTGCGCGTATGGCAGTCCCTGCCCGCCGAGCGGCTGGCGGAGCTGCGGGCGGTCGGCCTTCGCTCAGGCTTCGGCGACGACCTGCTGCGGCTCGGCTACCTCAAGCTCTTCATGGACGGCACGCTCGGCTCGGCCACGGCGCGTCTGCTGGACGGCTCCGGGGTCGAGCTCACGTCGCGCGAGGGGCTGGAGGAGGTGGTGCGGGGGGCCGCGGCGGCGGGCTGGCCCGTGGCCGTGCACGCGATCGGCGACGCCGCCAACCGCGCCGCGCTCGACGCCTTCGAGGCGAGCGCCCCCGTCTGGCGCCCGCTCGGCCTGCGCCAGCGGATCGAGCACGCCCAGCTGCTCGATCCCGCCGAGCTGCCGCGCTTCGCGGAGACCGGTGTCGCGGCGTCGGTCCAGTTCAGCCACGCCCCGTCGGACCGCGACCTGGCCGACCGCTTCTGGGAGGGCCACGAGGGCGCCTACGCCTATCGGGCGCTGCTCGACCACGGCGCCAGGCTGGCGAACGGGTCCGACGCCCCGGTCGAGGAGCTCGATCCGCTGCGCGGGATCGTGGCGGGCGTGCTGCGCACGCTCGACGAGCGGCCGCCGTGGCGGCCGGGCCAGGCGGTAACGCTCGAGGAGGCGCTGCGGGCCACCTGCGTCCAGCCGGCCTGGCTCGCCCGCGACGAGCGCCGCCGCGGCACGCTCGCCCCCGGCATGCTCGCCGATCTGGTGGTCCTCGACCGCGACCCGATGGCCTGTCCGCCGGAGGAGCTGCCCGACGTGCGGGTGGTGGCCACAATGGTTGGAGGGACCTTCACCTATGTGTCGGATCCCTCCTTTGCGGGCACAACTCAGGGGTCATGATGCGGGAGTCATGGCTGCCGGCGAAGCCGGAGAGCGCTACGCGCGCGCGTGCGTTCGTGCGCGATGCCGCCGTGGAGCAGGGGCTCGACGGCGATGACGCCTGGAGCCTCGTGCTCGCCACCAGCGAGGCGGTCTCGAACGCCATCCTGCACGGCACGCCGTGCTCCAAGGGCGAGAGGGGGATCCTGGTACGCGTGCTGCACTGGCACGAGGGGCTCTGCGTGGAGGTGTGCGACTGCGGGAGCTTCGAGGCGGCGCCCGCTCCCCCGTCCCGCGAGGCCTCGCACGGGCGCGGCATCCCGATCATCGAGGCGGTCGTGGACCACTTCGAGGTGGTGCCGGACGGGCCGCTCACGCGGGTGCGGTTCGCGAAGCGCGGCCGGCGGCGAGGGCGCCGGCTGGCCGCCGCCTAGCTGCAGTCCCGGGCGCCGCTCAGACCCGCGCCAGCTCGAACCAGACGCAGGTGCGGCCGTCGCGCTCGACGCCCCAGCGCTTGGCGATCGACTCCACGAGCACGAGGCCCCAGCCGCCGGGCTCGTCGAGGTCGCGGTCGCGCTGCTTGGGCGCAAAACCGGGACCGGTGTCGCTCACCTCCGCGCGCACGCCGGTGTCGGTGGTGGTGAGCTCGATCTCGATCATGTCCTGCTCGCCGGCCTGGCCGTGCAGGACGGCGTTGTTGACGAGCTCGCAGGCGAGCAGCAGCAAGTTGCGCTCCACCTCCTCCGGCAGCCAGCCGGCGGCGCTCTGCAGCCAGGCCCGGGCGCGCTCGGGCGCGCGGGGGCCTCCGGCAATGCTCAGGCGGAGGGCCTTGGGCGAGCCGACGACGGACATCTGGTGCAAGCCTGAAGCTTGGCGTGTGGTAGTGGCCATAGGAGGGTGGGCGGACGCCCCCGGGAAGAGGGGCGTAGGTCGGGTCCTCCGATCCCGCGTCGGTGGATCTGTCTATGCCAGTTAGGCGAGTCCTGCCTGCCTGGACGGATGATCGAGATGCATGTTCTCACAGCCCGGCACATCGTGCGGGTTTTGGCGGGTATTCACGCGCCGACGGCAAGGATCAGGGAGGATCGGCGCCATGAACCTGAGCAACGGGACCTTCCTCACCCCTGAAGACGAGGGCTTCGACGCCGCCCGCGCAGCCTGGAACCTCGCCGTGGACCAACGCCCGGCGGCCGTGGCCTTCGCGGATGACGCGGAGGACGTGGCCGGCGCCGTGCGCCTCGCCGCCGACCGCGGCCTCCGCGTGGCGGTACAGGCCACCGGCCATTCGGCGGCCCCGATGGGCGACCTCGACGGCACCCTCCTCCTGAAGACGATGCGCATGAACGGGTTCTCGGTGGACCCCGCCGCCCGGCGCGCCCGGGTCGAGGCGGGCACGCTGTGGGCCGACGTGGCCGTGGCCGCCGGCGAGCACGGCCTGGTCGCCCTCCACGGGTCATCGCCCGACGTCGGCGTGGTGGGCTTCTCCCTCGGCGGCGGCCTCGGCTGGCTGTCGCGGCGTCACGGGCTCGCCTGCAACCGGGTCGTGGCGGCCGAGGCGGTCACCGCGGACGGCGAGCGGCGCCGGGCGAGCCGCGACGAGGAGCCCGACCTGTTCTGGGCCCTGCGCGGCGGCGGCGGCTCATTCGCGGCGGTCACGGCGCTCGAGTTCGAGCTCCTGCCGCTCACCGAGGTCTACGCGGGCTGGCTCGTGTGGGACGCCGGCGCCGCCCGCGACGTCGTGCACGCCTTCCGCGAGTGGTCGCGGTCGGCGCCGCGCGAGATCACGACCTCGCTGCGCTTCCTGCACCTGCCGCCGTTCCCGGACGTCCCGGAGCCGCTGCGCGACCGGCCGGTGATCGCCTTCGACGGCGCCTACATCGGGCTGGAGGCGGACGGCGCGGAGCTGGTGCGGCCGCTGCGCGAGGTGGCGCCGCTCGTGATGGACACCTTCGCCACGATCCCGGCGCCTCAGCTCGTTCGCCTCCACGGCGACCCCGAGCAGCCTGTGCCCGGCATCGGCGACGGCTTCCAGCTGCGCGAGCTCACGCCGGAGGCCGCCGACGTCTTCGTGGAGCTGGGCGGACCCGGCTCGGGCAGCCCGCTGCTGATGCTCGAGCTGCGCCAGCTCGGCGGCGCGCTGGCAGAGGCGCCCGAGGGCGCGGGCGCGCTCGCCGCGCTGGCCGACGAGTACACGCTGTACGGGGTCGGCATGGTGATGGGCGAGGGCATGGCCGAGGCGATCGGGGCCCACCTCGCGCGGGTCCGCGAGGCGATGGCCCCCTGGAGCGCCGGCGTGTACCTCAACTTCTGCGAGCGGCGCGGCGGCGGCGCCCCTGACGCGTTCGACGAGGAGACCTACGGGCGCCTGCGGGAGATCAAGTCGCGCTACGACGCGAATGACCTGTTCCGCTCGAACCACCCCGTCGAACCGGCCTTGCGCCCGGCGGCCACATGAGCGAAGCTGATAGGCGGACTCGCCGCCGGAAGTTCATTTGTTCAAGCGCATCTTCAATCGCCGCCGGGCGACGCTCTCGCATTGCACCGATTGCGGGACCGACTTCGTCCATCCAGTCGAGTGGAGCCCCAACGACGGGGGCACCTGGTGGATGCTGCTGCGCTGCGGCGCCTGCGGCACGAGCCGGGAGGAGACCGTGCCGGACGCCGACGCCGAGCGCTACGACCTGGAGCTCGACGAGGCGGAGCACCACATGCGGTGTGAGGCGGAGCGGCTGAGCAAGGAGCAGCTCGAGGACCAGGCCGACTCGTTCGCCACCGCGCTCGAGCTCGACCTCATCGGGGCCGAGGACTTCGCGCGGCCGCCGGGCGCAGGCTGAGCGGGGCCGAGCCGAGCTCGGGGACGGCCGCCGGCAGCAGCCGGGCGCTCGCCATGAGACGGGCGGCGAACAGCCCGATCTCGTAGCCGAGCACGGCGCCGGCAAGCACGTCGAGCGGGAAGTGGGCGCCGAACAGCACGCGGGTGAGCCCGACCAGGACGGTGTAGACGATCAGGGGCGTGCGCAGCGCCGGGATCGCCACGGCGGCCGCGGACGCCATCGCGGTCGTCACGATCAGGTGCCCGGACGGGTACGAGGCGAGGTGGGCCCAGCTGCGGCCCTCCGCCAGCAGCACCTCACCGCCGAGCACCTCCTCGGGGCGCGGGCGCTCGACGAACAGCTTGACGAGCTCGATGGCGGCGCCGGCGACGTAGGCCGCCAGCACGACCGCGAGGGTCGCGCCTATGACGTAGCGGGGGCGGCGCAGCAGGAGCGTGGCTGCGATCAGGGTGGTGGCCGTGAGCAGCACGTAGTTGCGGGCGTGCGGGTCGAGCGCCTGGTAGAGCCACTCGGGGCCGTCGCCGAGACCGTTGATCGCGAGGAAGACGGTGTTGTCGAGCGGCTGGAAGAGCGGCGTGGCGAGGCCCAGCGCGATCGCGGCGAGCACCACGGCGCCGAGCCGCGGGAGCCAGTCGCGGAGCACGGCGACGGCGTCGGACACCGGAGCGGGGTCGCGCGGGGCGGCGGCGAGCGCCCGGCCCACGCGGAGCGTGTCGCGGACCGGCCGGTAGTGGCTCGGCTCGCCGTCGTAGATCGTGGGGATCTCGACCGAGGCGACTGCGTGCCCGGTGCGGAGCAGCGCGCGCAGATGGCGGCTCTCGGCCTCGTAGCCGCCGTCGGGCAGCGCCACGTCCCGCAGCGCGCTCGTCCAGAACAGGCGCATGCCGTTCTGCGTGTCCGAGATCCACGCGCGGGTGGAGGCCAGAAGGGTGAGGCTGGCGACGCGGTTGGCGATGCGCCGGATGATGGGCATGGCGCGACGGTCGCGGCGGTCGCCGATCACCACGTCCGCCTGCCGGGCGGCCTCCACGAAGGCCGGGATGCGCTCGGGATCGTGCTGGCCGTCGGAGTCGAGCACGACGATGGCCTCCGGGCGCCGCGACTCGCGAAGGAGCACTTCGGTCCCGGCGGCGACCGCGCTGCCCTTGCCGACGTTCCCGCCCAAGCGCACGACGCGCACCCTGTCGTCTCCCCGAAGGGCGTCGAGCGAGGCCGCGATATGCGGCGGCGCGCCGTCGTCTACGAGGACGAGCTCGTCGACGTGCTTCAGGGCGGCGCGGGCGACCTCGACGGCCCGCTCGGAGGCGAAGACGGGGATGACGGCCGCCACGGAGGCGGGCCGGGCCCGGAGGGCGGGCCGCTGCGTGGCGCCGCGCACGGCAGCCAGGCCACCCGCCGCGGCCGCCGCCGTCACGGCGGCG
>DASZJZ010000161.1:0-9319 GCA_035947555.1 Thermoleophilaceae bacterium
CTCCGCCTCGGCGCGCGCCCTGCCTGCGCGGGCGCGCGCCTCCCGGGCCCTCTCCAGCTCCGGCGCGGCGGGCTGCTGCTCCAGGTTGATCTGCACGAGCGTCGAGGCGCCCGCGGCGGCGGCCTCCGCCAGGAGCGTTCCAGTCAGCGCGTCCCCGCGCACGTGCGGGCTGCTCGCCCGGCACATCTCGGCGCCGAGCTCGGCCACCTCGGCCGCGCCCTCGGCGATCGCGGTCGGGGGCCGGCTCGCCTCGAGCAGCGCGTCCTCGACTCGACCGGAGCGCGAGGGGTCATCCTCGGGTAGCCGGATCGCGTCGAACACCCGCGCGTACGACGAGAGATCCCGCTCCGCGAGCTCGAGCGCGCGGGCGCGCAGCTCGCCTGCCCGCGTGGCCGTATTCGCGTCCTCGGCCAGCCCCGCCGCCATCTCGACCAGCGCCGCCGCCAGCCCGAGCGCAACCGCGGCCGAAGACCCGCCACCGGGCGCCGGCGTGGCGCGCGCCACCTCGTCGAGGAACGACGCGAGCGGCTGCCCTCCGAGTTCGGACACGGCGGCGATCGTAACGGCGCGGCCCGGCGCGGCCCCGCTCGGCCCGCTGCGGCATCCGCGCCCCGCTTGCGGTACGTTTCTGTACCAATTCGTCCACGATGGGCCCGCTCAGCGAAGAACAGGTCGACTCCTTCCACCGGGACGGCTTCCTCATCATCGAGGAGGGCTTCCTCAACGAGCCCGCGATCGAGGTCCTCCGCGAGCGCTTCGCCGCGCTCTTCAAGGGCGAGTACGCCACGGGCATCGCGCCGGACGAGGTGAACTGGAAGGAGGGACGCGACCGCGACGACGTGACGCGGCAGATCTGCAATGGCTGGCGGGCCGACGATCTCATCGCGACGCAGGTCCTGAGCGAGCGAACCGGCCAGGCGGCCGCCCAGCTGATGGGCTACCGGGGCACCCGGATACTGCAGGACAACTGCCTCTGGAAGCCGCCGGGGACGAAGTCGCTCGGCATGCACCAGGACGGCTCGTTCGCCGACTACCTCGTCCCGGCGGAGATGATTACGTGCTGGGTTGCGCTCGACGACACGCAGGCCGGCGGCGGCACGATCGAGTACGTGCGCGGCTCGCACAAGTGGCCCAAGTCACCGCCCGACCGCGGCAGCTTCCACGCCCCCGACGACTGGCTCGCGCCAATGGTCAAGGCCGCACCCGACGGCGTGGAGCCCGAGCGCGTGCCGGTGGTCGTGAAGGCTGGCGGCGCCACGTTCCACCACTCGCTGACGTGGCACGGCTCCGGCCCCAACGAAGCGACCGTCGAGCGGCGCTCGCTCGTGTCCCACCTGATCCCGGTGGAGGCGCGCTTCCACCCGATGAACACCGACATCACCTACTCGCGCTACCGCCGCCGCGGCGACCTCTCGCTCGACGAGTCGTTCTTCCCGGTCGTGTGGGACGAGAACGGCGGCCGCAGCGCCTGGCTGGCCGAGTTGCCCGCGCTGAAATAGGCGGTCTCATATAGACATCTGCTTCAGCAGATCTCGAAATTCTTAGCTTGCGGGTTCAGTGGTCTTGCGCCACGCTCCGTGGATGGAACTCTCCCCACCCGAGCGGCTTCTGTGCGGCCCCGGCCCCACCAACGTCGACCCGGCCGTGCTGGAGGCCATGCACAAGCCGATGCTGGGCCACCTCGACCCGGCATTCCACGAGATCCTCCTGGACGTCGTCGCGATGCTGCGCGAGGCGTGGCGAATGCCCGACGGGCTCGTGCTGCCGCTCCACTGCACCGGCACGGCCGGCATGGAGACCGGCATCGCCAACCTGCTCGAGCCGGGTGACACCGCGATCGTCGCCCAGTGCGGCTACTTCGGCCGGCGGATCGGCGAGATCGCGCGGCGCCACGGAGCGAGCGTGGAGGAGGTCGACGCGGACTGGGGCGAGGCGGTGCCGACCGATCGCCTGATCGACGCGCTCGACCGCAATCCGCGCGCGCGCATGCTCGCGGTGGTGCACGCGGAGACGTCCACCGGCGTGGAGCAGCCGCTGGCGGAGCTCGGCGAGGCCATGCGCGGCCGCGACACGCTCCTGATGGCGGACTGCGTGACCTCGCTCGGCGGCGTCCCGCTCGAAACCGCCGGATGGGGAGTCGACTTCGCCTACTCGTGCACGCAGAAGTGCCTAGCGGCGCCGCCCGGGATGTCGCCGCTGGCGGTGTCCGAGCGCGCGATGGAGCGGATCCGGTCCCGCCACACTCCGGTGCCGTTCTCGTTCGACCTGCTGCTGCTGGAGCGCTACTGGATCGAGCGCCCCGCCGCCTATCACCACACGGCGCCGGTGCTCGGGATCTACGCGCTGCACGAGGCGCTCCGGCTGGCGTTGGAGGAGGGACTCGAGGCGCGCTGGGCGCGACACGCGCAGGCGGCGGCGCACCTGCGCGCCGAGCTCGAGGCGCGCGGGCTGGAGGTGCTGGCGAGTCCGGACTGCCGCCTGGCGCCTCTGACGGCTGTGCGGGTGCCGGAGGGCGTGCACGGGAAGGCCGTCCAGGCGCGCCTGCTGCGCGAGCACGGCATCGAGGTCGGCGGCGGGCTGGGCCCGGACGCGCCGGCGATGTGGCGGATCGGGCTGATGGGGCGGAACGCGAGCGTCGAGACGGCGGAGCGGGTGCTGGCGGCGCTCGATGCGGCGCTCGACGCGGAACCGGCGGATGTCGAGCTCACACGCGCCTGACGTTCGCCGCGTATAACGCGGTCAACGTCAGTCGGATGGAGCCTCTCAGGCCCCGAGCCGCTCGTACCGGCCGCCGTGGAACAGCAGCGGCGTGCCGGGGCCCTGGCGGGCGTACTCCACCCGGCCGAGGAACAGGGAGTGGTCCCCGCCCCAGTACGAGCGCTCCACGCGGGCCACGAAATGGGCGAGCGCGCCCTCGACCAGCGGGGTCTCCCGGACGACGTCGAAGCGCGGGGCCGGGCAGTCGTCGCAGGGACGGCCGGCGAAGCGGTCGGACAGCGAGGCCTGTGTCGCGCAGAGCACGCTCACCCCGTAGTGGCTGCCCTCGTGCAGGAGCGCGCACATCTTGGTGCGCCGGTCGACCGAGATCAGCACGAGCGGCGGCTCGAGTGAGACCGACATGAAGGCGTTGGCCGTCATGCCATGCACCTGCTCGCCCTTGAGCGTGGTGATCACGGTCACGCCGGTGGCGAACATCCCGAGGGTCTTGCGCAGGGCCAGCGCAGGATCGTCTCCGTCGACGTCGGGCTTCTCCGCCTCGGCGAACTCGTCGAACGGGCTCGCCCCGATGCCGTCCGGGCCCGACCAGCTGAGCGGGAAGTCGAACTCGGGTGGGCGGGGCGCTTCGCTCACGAGCGTGGGCGCGTCTTGTCCGGGTCGTAGAAGGGGAAGCGCACGACCTGGGCCGGGATCCGCTTCTGCAGCCCGTCGAGCTTGCCGACCTCCACGGCCGTGCCCAGCTCCGAGTACTGCACGGACATTCGGCACAGCGCCACGTTCTTGCGCAGCACCCGGCTGCGCGTGCCGCTCGTGACCACGCCCACGCGCCGCCGGCCCACGTAGACCTCGTCGCCATGCCCGGCCGTCTCGTTGCCCTCGAGCTCGAGGCCCACGAGCGTCCGCTGGGGGTGGGAGGAGCGCTCGATCAGAGCCTCCTTGCCCACGAAGTCGTCCTCGGAGTCGAGCTTGACCGTGAAGCCGATCCCTGCCTCGAACGGGTCCACCTGGTCGTCGAACTCGTAGCCGGCGAAGATCAGGCCCGCCTCGATGCGGATCATGTCGAGCGCCTCGAGCCCCAGCGGCTTCAGGCCGTGCGGCTGCCCCGCCTCCCAGATCGCGTCCCACACGGCGGGGCCGTCGTCGGGGTGGCAGAAGACCTCGTAGCCGAGCTCGCCCGTGTACCCGGTGCGCGACACCACCACCGGGATCCCGTCGTAGCCGCCGAAGCGGCCCACGAGGAAGCGGAACCACTTGAGCTCCTCGAGCGAGGGCTGGGTGGGGGGCGTCCAGACGATCTCCTTCAGGAGGTCGCGGCTCGCCGGACCCTGGACGGCGACGTTGTGCAGCTCGTCCGTGGTCGGCTTGACCCACACCTTGAGCTTCGACCGCTCGGCCAGCTCCTTCAGCCACACGCCGTCATAGGGGTCTCCCCCGATGAAGCGGAAGTTGTCATCCCCGAGCCGGAAGACGGTGGCGTCGTCGACCATGCCGCCGGTCTCGTTGCAGACGGCCGTGTAGACCACCTGCCCGACCGCCAGGCGCCGGGCGTCGCGGGTGATGGCGAGCTGGACGAGCTTTTCGGCGTCCGGGCCGAGCACCTCCCACTTGCGCAGCGGCGAGAGGTCCATGACGACCGCCTTCTCGCGGCAGGCCCAGTACTCCGCGATCCCGCCCTCGTTGTTGAAGCAGTGGGGCAGCCAGTAGCCGCGGTACTCCACGAAGCTCTTGGTGAGCTCGCTGGTGCGCGGGTGGAACGCGGTCTCCTTGGTCATCACCGGTTCTGCCTCCGGGGTCACGCGATGTGCGATGGCCTTCGAGAAGCGGTTCTCGGGCGAGTAGACGCGCACGTGCACGTCGGTGCACTCCCACGCGTTGGCGGGGTCGATGTCGTCCGGGCAGGCGGACGAGGCGCACACCAGGTCGCTCGCCGCGCGCAGCAGGACGTAATCGCCCGGCCGCGACCAGGGCTCGTCGAAAGTGAGCATGTTGTCGCAGTCGAGGCCCGTGTTGTAGAAGAAGTTGAGCGCCTCCCAGCCCTTGCGGGTGGCGATCCCGTAGGGGGTGACCTGCGCGTTGAAGTTGTCCGTGCAGTTCACGTGGCCGGGGTAGCCCATGTCCTCGTAGTACTTCGCCTGGCAGGCGAGCGCGAACATGTCGTGGCGGCCCACGGTGTCCTGCACGACCTCAACGAGCGGGTCCATGTCGACGTCGTAGAACTTCCCGTACAGGCCCGGTCCCGGCACTGCAGCGCCCATCAGCGTGCGGGTGGTGACCCCGTCGATCCCCCGCTCGAGGCCCTTCTGCAGCTTGTGCTCGTGGAAGGCGAGGAAGTCCGAGCACTGCTTGCCCTTCACGTCGATGATCTGGATGTACTCGCCCTCCTTGACCTCGTAGGCGAGGGCGGAGGCGCGATCGATGCGGAAGTCGAGCCGCGGCTCTGCGAGCGGCGGCGGGAGCTCGAGGTCCTCCACCGTGCGCGGAGTGGCGCGCCTGACCTCGACGACGAGAGCCGAGGCGGGCGGGTCGCCGTCGACGACGCGGCCGCCGGGCGCGGCTACCACCAGCAGGACGTCGCGCTCACAGGAGAAGGACTCGGAGGCGCCCGGCGGGCTGTCGGGGCCGAAGACGCGTAGCACGCCCGCGGTCGCCTCCCGCGCGGCGCCCAGTGCCCCGAAGTCCTCCCGCCCGTCAGCGGTCCGCGCCACGAGTTCGGCCGGCTGGCCGCCCTCGGGATCGATCACCGTGACGCGGTCGTCACCGTGTAGCTGGAGGGTGGTCGACCCGCCCGGCCGCACCCACCACTGCTCGAAGGCGCGGTCGACCGGCCTGAGCCCCGAGACGAGCGTGGGAACCGCCGCCATGGCTTGCCCTCAGGCCTTCGCGGCCGGCTCCTTCGCCTCGTCCTTCTCGGCCTGCTCCATCAGCGTCTTCGCGAGGTCGCGCTTGCCGGCCGCGTCCAGCTTCTTCACCTCGTTCTCCACCACGCGCCGGTTGTAGGTCTGGTTCCAGTAGTCGAGCGCCTCGAATCCGAGCAGCACGGCCTTTCCGACGAACTGCCTCAGCACCTCGTTGGTCGGGCCCATCACCCAGCCGGCCTTGGCGTCGCGCACGTAGCGCTCGAGCTCCATGTCGCGCTTGTACCCGGACCCGCCGCAGGCGTGGAGCATCTTGTCCACGTGGTGCGCCGTGTTCTTGGCCGCCTCGAACTTGATCTGCCAGGCCCAGTGCAGGTAGTCGGCCCGGGCGGTCTCGCCCGGCTCTAGCACACGCCGGTTGTCGTCGGTCACGCGGTCCATCGCCTGCGCCACCGACATCACGAACACGCGGCAGGCGTTCGTGTCCATCACTGCCTCGCCGACGTAGTCCTGGATCGTCGGGTAGTCGGCCACGCGCATGCCCACGTCCACATGCTTCTTGCGCGTCGTGTGGCGCTTGGCGATGTCGATCGCCCCCATCGTGATCCCGTTCCATACCGACGACGACCCGATCAGGAACCACGGGTCCACCGCCTCGTCGTTCGAGGCGGCGCCGTCGCCGAGCGGGCCGACGATCTGGTCCTCCGGGATCTCCACGCCCTCCACCTGGATGGGGCCGGACTGGTTCCCGCGCAGTCCGAGCGCGTCCCACAGGGAGGGCTGCGCCTTCACGTCCTCGCCGTCGATGACGAAGACCGAGAGGTCGTCGTAGCCCTTGAAGTCCGGACTCGTGGTCTGCACGACGTAGAAGTCCGCGAAGCCGCCGGAGGTCGTCCACGACGCCTTCTTGTTGACCTTGAAGCCGCCGTTCGAGCGCTCGGCGCTGGACGAGAACGGGTACCAGAAGTGCGAGCCGGTCTCCGGGTCCGAGTACGAGAGCGTCCCGATCTTGACCTCGGGATTCATCGGCCGGATGTACTTGTCGATCAGCTCAGGCGTCGGCCGCAGCATGATCGTCGCCACCGCCCCGATGTGCATGACGTAGCACATGGCGGTGGACGCGCAGCCGTAGCGCGCGAGCGTCTCGCACACCATCGTGAAGGCCACGTGGTTCTCGCCGAGGCCGCCGTACTCCTCGGGCACGGTGAGCCCGAGGAAGCCGTGCTCGGCGAGCACCTCGAAGTTGCGGCGCGGGTAGAGGAGCTCGTCGTCGGAGCGCTTGGCGTTCGCGCGCATCTCCTTCTCGCAGAGCTCGATGAGCTTCGCGCGAAGCTCCTTCTGGCGCTCGGTCAGGAACCAGTCCGGGTCCCAGTCGTACCCGAGCCCCCAGAAGGGCTCGCCACCCCACGTCTTCTCCACGATCTCTCTCCCCGGGTCGAGGCTCGTTCGTACAAACTTGTACAAGCGAGTTGTATCGCGCAGCCTAGCGCCTGTCCACCACCTCAGGCGGAGAGCCGAGGGGGCGAGCTGCCGCTCGCCCCTCGGCGAGGTTCAGACCGCGGGTGGGGTGGTTCTCACGTCCGCGGGGCGCGACTCGCCGTCGGTGATCGTCACCGGCTCGCCGTTGGCGCCCGCGGGCGTGACGGGAAGCGGGTCGTGGACGATGTCCCAGTAGGTCGCGTCGTAGCCGGCCACCTGGACGTCGTCGGACACGCCGAGATTGCGCCCGAGGATCGCGGTCATGACCCACCCGGTCAGGAGTCCGGCGGCGATGCACACCGCGAGGCCGATCGCCTGCCACAAGAGGTTCACCTCAGCGTGCTGGAAGGCGTAGTCGCCCTCCGTGAGGCCGAAGTAGCCGCCGCCGGGTGTGCCCCAGTTGAGCACGCCGGCGATCAGGATCCCGTACGAGCCGACGCCCAGGAACAGCGGGATGAGCTTGTGCTCGTCGAACTCGCGCTTCTGCGTCCACTCGTAGACGGCGTAGGCCACGAGCGGCGCCGCCGCGGACACGAGGAACATCTCCCACGGCGCGTAGATGTCGAAGGCGGGCGACCCAGCCACGTACCCGGCGAACGGGCCTAACAGGGTGTAGATGTACTTCTTCGTCCTGTAGGCGATCACCGCGCCGGTCAGCGCGCCGCCGGCCCACGCCAGCCCGAGGTTGTTGAAGGCCACGCCGATGCTCGTGTCGGACATGTTCACGCCGACGAACAGCGCCTCCACGCCCTCCGGCTGGAAGAAGAAGCCGCACGACAGGATCACGAACGGCAGGCCGGTGATGATCAGGACCAGGCCGATCGTCGTGAGACCGAGGTTGTACGAGCGGTACTCGCCCACGATCCGGTGCGGGCTGTACATGCCGGGGCGCTGCCCGAGCTTCCGCACCAGGACGAGCGCCACGGCGCCCGCGAACACGTAGACGAAGCCGGCGCCGAAGAAGTCGTGGTAGCCCTCGTTCGTCAGCGGGCCGGTGGAGCCCCAGGTCAGCCAGCTGAGCAGCGAGGAGACGACCGCGCAGACGGCGCTGATGGCGAAGTACGCGGAGGCCTTGATCCGCTCCGTGACCGCGAGGCCGATCAGCACGTTGATGATTCCGGCGAAGCACGCGAGGAAGAAGATGAAGATCTGCTGGTTGTTCAGGTTGGCGGACATCGCGTTCTGCTCCAGCGACATGTCCTGCGCCAAGGCGCCGCTCAGCGAGCCGCCAAGCCACCAGTCCTTGATCGCCGTCCAGTACGGCTGGTCGATGTCGAAGGCCACGTAGTACTGCCAGTTCCAGATCGCGAAGCCGATCAGGAAGTAGACGACAAAGCCGATGAAGAAGGCGATGAGCTTCTGGATGACGGTGTCGAAGAGGTTGACGCGCCTGACCCCGCCGATGTCGACCATCAGAAGGCCGGCCAGGATGACGAGAGCTCCCAGCGTCCCCGACGCGTAGACGATGTTCTGCGCGAGCGAGTTCGTCGTTACCTGCTCAGGCACGATCTGTCCCGCCTGAGCGATCAACATGGAAATCAAGGCTCAACCTCCCCGGTGCTGCCTTGGTCTTGTGGCCGCGCGCGAATATACCGCCGCCCGCGGATTGAATCAATTGGTACATCGGGGCGAGTTGGTATTGTTCGACGGCCATCGAACAGAACTCCCCGACAGCGCCCACCGCCCGCTCGATCGAGCGCACCTACCTGCTCCTGATGCTGGGCAACACGCTGGCCGCGTCCTTCATCTGGGGCATCAACACGATCTTCCTGCTGGACGCCGGCCTGTCGAACCTGGAGGCCTTCGCCGCCAACGCGTTCTTCACCGCCGGCATGGTCCTGTTCGAGGTGCCCACCGGCGTCGTCGCCGACACGATCGGTCGACGCGCGTCGTACCTATTCGGGACCCTGACGTTGAGCGCCTCGACGCTCCTGTACGTACTGCTGTGGTCTGTCACCGCGCCGTTCTGGCAATGGGCGGTCGTTTCGATACTGATCGGCCTCGGCTTCACGTTCTTCTCCGGGGCGGTCGAGGCGTGGTTGGTCGACGCGCTCGGAGCGACGGGCTACACCGGGGACCTCGAGACGGTCTTCGGACGCGGTCAGATCGTCGGCGGCGCAGCCATGCTGAGTGGCTCGGTCGCCGGAGGTGCGATCGCACAGCGAACCAGCCTCGGAGTACCGTTCGTGCTGCGCGGCGTCGTGCTCGTCGTGATGTTCGCGGTCGCGTTCACGCTCATGCACGACATCGGCTTCACGCCCGCGAGG
>DASZJZ010000162.1:0-3045 GCA_035947555.1 Thermoleophilaceae bacterium
CGCTCCATGGCGATGAAGAGGGCAAGCGTCTCGACCGACTCGATGTCGCCGAGAGCGACCCGGATGCTGCCGCCACCTTCCGCTTCCGAGCCCCCGCCCGAGTCGTCGTCGTCGCCGCACGCCGTGAGTACCAGCGCCAGGATCGCAACGAGTGCCCACACTCTCTTCATGACCGCTCCTCCGTCAGCCCCGAGAAGTGAGCGAACATATCAGATATGTTCTTGGGCCGCGCCATGAGCAACCTCAAATCTCACGCGATCTACGCAGCCCTTCGGGAGCGGATCCTGTCCAACGACATCGCCCCGGGCACGCGCCTCGTGATGCGCGACGTCGCCAACCAATACGAGGCCAGCGACATCCCCGTCCGGGAGGCGCTGCGCATGCTCGAGCGAGACGGCCTGGTGGAAACAGCTCCTTATCGCGGGGCGAGAGTGACCACGCTTACCGCCAAGGAGGTCGAGGAGACCTACTTCATCCGCTCGCACCTCGAGAGCATCGCGACCGGGCTCGCCGCCGAGCGCATCACCGACGCCGAGCTGTCCCAGCTCGACCTGCTCATGATCGAGATGAGGGCGGCCGTCGAGGCACGGGACGGCCCAAGGTTCTCCGACCTCAATCTCGAGTTCCACCGCACGATCGTGGCCAGCTGCGGCAACGACATGCTGCGTGAGCTGACCATGGACATCTGGCGGCGTCATTCCGGCTTCCAGCGGGTGTTCCGGATGATGCCCGGGCGAATCGCGATCTCGCAGCGTGAGCACGAGGGCATCATGGCTGCGCTCCGCGACCACGACGCCGACCGGGCGTCCCGGCTCGCCCTGCTGCACAAACAGTCCGTCCGCGACTCCGTCAGCGAACTCGTCGACGAGGTCGACGAGCGGTGGGAGCGCCGTCAGCCGGCGTGACTGAGCAACAGATGACGAGTGACCAGCCGGCGCCGGTGCGAGCCGAGCTGCCGTTGCGCCACAGAGACATGGACGCGCTCGGGCATGTCAACCAAGCCGTCTACCACGAGCTCCTCGAGGAGGTGCGCGCAGCGTTCTTCCGCCACACCCTCCCGGACTTGCCGTTCACCGGCTACGTTCTCGTGCACGTCGAGTTGGACTATCGGCGGGAGGTCCGCATCGAGCACCGCTTCCTGATAGGCGAGTGCCGTGTCGCCGAGCTGGGTCGCTCGCGCGTGGAGCTCGACAACCGCCTGCTGCTGCCCGACGGAGACGTGGCCGTCGAGGGGCGTGCCATCCTCGTGGCCTGGGACGAGCAGAGCCGTAAGTCGCGAGAGCTCACGGAGCACGAGCGCGAGGCGCTGCTGTCAGCGGAGCCCGAGCGTATCCGCTAGCCGCCCCCCATCGGCGTGGTGAGGATGACGACTTCGGCGTCGGCGGGAAGCTCCGTGACGGGCTCGTTATCGTCGTCCTCAGCGCGCACCGCCACGTAGCCGGCCTCGAGCTCGCGCTGGAAGAGCCGCTGGGCCGCCTCGAGGGAGGCGGGGTCGTCGGGCGACCACTCCGCCAGCGTCTCGTGGCCCGTGAGCACTCTTCGCTTAAGGACGCCCATGGCGTCTAGCGCGGTTGCGGGCGCGCGGCGCTGCCGCCGCGCTCCAGTCCCAACACGCTCGTCAACGGCCCCAGCGCCACCTGCCCGAGCCCACAGATCGAGGTGAGTCGGAGGGTCTCCTCGAGCTCGACGATGCTGTCGTCCACGGCCTCGGCCCCGAGGCCGCGCTCGAGCAGGTCGGTCAGCAGCTCGTGCGCCTTGTGCGACCCCACCCGGCAGGGAACGCACTTCCCACAGGACTCGTTGCGGAAGAAGCGCAGGACGTTCGTGCCGGCGGCGAGCAGGTTCGTGCCCTCGGCGACCACCGTGAGCGCACCGGAGCCGAGCATCGAGCCCGCCTCCGCCAGCGGCTCGAAGTCCAGCGGCACGTCGAGGTCGTCCGGGCCCAGGAAGTTCGACGACGCGCCGCCCGGCTGGAACGCCAACAGCTCCGCGCCGCCGCGGACGCCTCCGGCGAGCTCGATCAGGTCGCGCGCCGTCGTGCCCATCGGAACGCAGTACACGTCCGGGCGCTCGACGTGGCCGGAAACTGCGAAGAACTTGAGGCCGGTGGCGTCGCCGGTGCCCTGCTCCTTCCACCACTCGGCGCCGCGCTCGACGATGATCGGCACGTGGGCGAACGTCTCGACCGAGTTCATGAGCGTCGGCTTGCCCCACAGCCCGTACACGCCCGGGAACGGCGGCTTGTTCCGTGGCTCGCCGCGGTGGCCCTCCATGCACTCGAGCAGCGCGGACTCCTCGCCCAGGATGTAGCCGCCCGGCGAGGTGAAGATCTCGACGCGCAGCCGGCGGCCCGAGCCGAGCACGTCCGGGCCGATCAGGCCCTCGGACTCGAGCGCCTCCAGCTCGTCGCGCAGCACGGCCTCCTCAGGCCCGTACTCGTGGCGGATGAAGATCCACCCCTCCTCACAGCCCGTGACGAGCATGCCCAGCAGAAGGCCCTCGATCACCAGATGCGGCTGCTCGGCCATGATCTGACGGTCCTTGAACGTGCCGGGCTCGGACTCGTCGGCGTTGCAGATCGCATAGTGCGGGGTGGCGTCCTGCGCGGCCACCAGCTCCCACTTCTTCCCGGTCGGGAATCCGGCGCCGCCCATGCCGCGCAAGCCGGATTCCTTCACGGCGGTCAGGACCTCGTCGTCGGTCAACTCGCCGCCAAGCAAACGGCGTAGCACGCGGTAGCGCTGGTCGTCCGCCGCGTACGGGTCGTTCGGGAAGGTCCGGTCCGGCCGCGTGGCCGGGCTCCGCCGCGGCTCTCCGGAACGGGCGCCCTCGACGAGCTCCTCGGCCTGCGCGAACGAAGCCGGCTGCTCGTCGACGGCGATCGCGGGAGCGGCGTCGCAGCGTCCCAGGCACGACACCTCGTGCAGCTCGACTTCCACGTCGGCGCCGTACCGAGCTCGGAGCTCGGCGATCCGCTGGTCGGAGGCGTGCAGCCAGCACGAGAGGTCGTGGCAGACCGCGAGATGCACCTTGCGCGGCGGCTCG
>DASZJZ010000163.1:0-5215 GCA_035947555.1 Thermoleophilaceae bacterium
TTGATCGGGTTCTGGCTGCCGAGCGACTTCGAGAGCACGTCGTGGATCCCGGCCAGCTCGAGCACCGCCCGCACGCCGCCGCCGGCGATCACGCCCGTACCGGGCGAGGCCGGCTTCAGCAGCACACGCGAGGCCGAGTGCACCCCCACCACCTCGTGGGTGATCGTCGAGCCGTGCATCGGCACCTTGAACAGCCCCTTGCGGGCCCGCTCGACCCCCTTCTGGATCGCCACGGGAACCTCGTTCGCCTTGCCGTAGCCCACGCCGACCTGCGACTTCTCGTCGCCCACCACCACCAGGGCGGTGAACGAGAAGCGGCGGCCGCCCTTGACGACCTTCGCGACGCGGTTGATCTCGACGACCCGCTCCTGCAGGTCGGAGCCGCGGTCGCGGTCGCGTGTCCTGTCCCTAGAGGCCATGTGAACGATTCACCGTAGCGATCATCAAAACTTGAGCCCGCCCTCGCGAGCGCCCTCGGCCAGCGCCTTCACCTTGCCGTGATAGCGATAGCCGCCGCGGTCGAACACGCACGTTTCGACCCCCGCGGCCTTCGCCCGCTCCGCCAGCAGCTCCCCGGCCCGCTTGGCCTGATCCATGCGACCGAGCGACTTGAGGTCGCCCTCGAGCCAGTTCACGGCGGCCACGGTGTGGCCCTTCACGTCGTCGATCAGCTGGGCCTGAATGCCGCGGTTGCTGCGAAACACCGACAGCCGCGGCCGCTCGGCGGTGCCGCGCACCTTGGCGCGCACCCTGCGGCGGCGGCGCAGGCGCGCCTGGGGCTTGGTCTTGAGACTCACGCCCGCTTCCCGACCTTCCGGGCGACGTACTCGCCCTCGTAGCGGATGCCCTTGCCCTTGTACGGCTCGGGCGGGCGCTTCTTGCGGATGTTGGCGGCCACCTCGCCCACGGCCTGCTTCGAGATGCCCCGCACCACGATGCGGGTGGGCTGCGGCACCTCGAACTCGATGCCCTCGGGGGCCTCCATCTCGACAGGGTGCGAGTAGCCGAGCGCCAGCACGAGCTTCCTGCCCTGAAGCTGCGCGCGGTAGCCGACGCCCTGGATCTCGAGGCGCTTCTCGTAGCCGTTCGTCACGCCCTCGACCATGTTCGCGATCAGGCTGCGCGTAAGCCCGTGCAGGGCGCGGTGCTCGCCGCGGTCGGTGGGCCGGCTGACCAGGATCTCGCCGTTCTGCTGCTCGATCCCGATGTCGCGCGCTACCCGCTCCTGCAGCTCGCCCTTGGGCCCCTTCACGCGCACGAGCTGCGGCTCGATCGTGATCTCCACGCCGTCGGGGACGGGGATGGGCTGCTTGCCGATGCGGCTCACGCGCGCCTCACCAGACCCTCGCCACGAGCTCGCCGCCGACGCCCTCGCGCTTCGCGTCGTGGCCGGTCATCACGCCCTTCGACGTGGACACGATCGCCGTGCCCATGCCGCCGTACACCCTCGGCACCTCGCCTGCGTTCACGTAGCGCCGCCGGCCCGGCTTCGACAGCCGCTCGATGCCCAGGATCACCGGCTTGCGGTCCTCGGTGTACTTGAGCCGCACGCGCAGGACCTTTCCGACCCGGCCGGTCTCGGTCTCGTAGTCGTCGATGTAGCCCTGCTCCTTCAGGATGCGGGCGATCTCCGTCTTGAAGCGGGAGGCGGGCATCTCGACCTCGTCGTGGTCGGCGCGCAGACCGTTCCGGATGCGGGTGAGGAAGTCTGCGATCGGATCGGTCTGCATCGCTACCAGCTCGACTTCGTGAGGCCGGGGATCATGCCCTCGTGAGCGATCTCGCGCAGGCAGATCCGGCACAGGCCGAACTTCCTGATGTACGCCCGGGGGCGACCGCACCGCTTGCAGCGGTTGTAGTTCCGTGTCTGGTACTTCGATCCGCGCTGTTGGCGGACGATCTGTGACGTCTTAGCCATCTACTCCTGTGTCTCCGCTGCCTGCGGTCCGGTTCCTTCGCCTGCCTCCTCGCCCTCCTCGGCGCGGGCCGGAGTCGGCCGCTCGTATGCCTCGGGGTTCTCCTCCTTGAGCTCCTCGAGCGCGGCCTGCTCGGCCTCGGCGCGCCGGCGCGCCTCCTCCTTGCGGCGCTCCTCCTCGGCGGCGGCCTCCGCCTCGAGGTCCTGGCCCGGAGCGCCCTCGCGCGCGAACGGCATCCCCAGCTCGCGCAGAAGAGTGTAGGCCTCCTCATCGGTCTTGGCCGTGGTGGTGATGGTCACGTCGAGGCCGCGCACCTGGTCGATCGCGTCGTAGTCGATCTCGGGGAAGATGATTTGCTCGCGCACGCCCATCGAGTAGTTGCCGCGCCCGTCGAAGGAGCGCGGGTTGAGGCCGCGGAAGTCGCGGATGCGCGGGATCGCGATGGCCGTAAGGCGGTCGAGGAACTCCCACATGCGGGCCCGGCGCAGCGTCACGCTCACCCCCACCGGCATCCCCTCGCGCAGCTTGAAGGCGGCGATCGACTTGCGGGCCCGGCGCACGCTCGGCGCCTGGCCGGCGATGGTGGCGAGCTGCTCGCTCGCGGCCTCGAGCATGTTCGAGTCCTGCTTGGCCTCGCCCACGCCCATGTTGAGCGTGATCTTGGTGAGGCGGGGAACCTCCATCATCGACGAGTAACCGAAGCGCTGCTGCAGGCGCTCGCGGATCTCGCTCTCGTAGCGCTCCTTGAGGCGCGGCGGGATCTGGGTCTGCGCTTCCATCAGTCGATCACCTTGCCCGTCCTCTTCGCGACGCGGCGGCGCCGCCCGCCCTCGTACGTAATGCCAACGCGGGTGGGCTCCGCCGACTCTGGGTCGATCAGCATCACGTTGGACACGTGGATCGGTCCCTCCTTCTCGACGATCCCGCCGAGCTCCTGGGCGCGCTGGGTGTCGCGAAGGGTGCGCGGGCGCGTGTGACGCTTGATGATGTTGGCGCCCTCCACGTAGACGCGCTGCTTCTTGGGTTCCACGCGCAGGACGCGGCCGGTGCGGCCCTTGTCCTTGCCGGCGATGATGCGGACGGTGTCGTCTCGGCGGATCTTCAGGGCGGCCATGGCTGCTAGAGCACCTCCGGGGCGAGGGAGACGATCCTCATGAAGTTGCGGTCGCGCAGCTCGCGGGCCACGGGGCCGAAGATGCGGGTGCCGCGCGGGGTGTTTGCCTGGTCGAGGAGCACGACGGCGTTCTCGTCGAACGCGATGTAGGTGCCGTCGTCGCGGCCGAACTGCTTCTTGGTGCGGACCACCACGGCCTTGACGACGTCGCCCTTCTTGACGGAGCCATGCGGAATCGCCTGCTTGACGGTGCAGACGATGGTGTCGCCCACGCCCGCGTAGCGGCGCCTCGACCCGCCCTCCACGCGGATGCAGAGGACCTCACGGGCGCCGGTGTTGTCGGCCACCTTGAGGCGGGACTCCTGCTGGATCATCGGTTAGCGCGCCCTCTCCAGGATCTCGACGAGGCGCCAGCGCTTGGTCCGGCTGAGGGGACGGCTCTCGATCACGCGGACGGTGTCGCCGATCCCGGCCTCGTTGCGCTCGTCGTGGGCGTGCAGCGTGGTGCTGGTGCGGACGATCTTCTTGTACATCCGGTGCCGGCGGGCGACGTCGATGCGGACCGTGATCGTCTTGTCGGCCTTGTCGGAGACGACGATGCCCTGACGCACCTTGAGCCGGCCGCCGGCCTTGGGCTCGGGAGCCGGGGGCTCGCGCCTGGGCTCGCCGGCGCGCCGATCGCGCATCCGCTGGCGGTAGGCGCGCCGGTGGCGGGCCTTGCGCTGGCGCTGCTCGAGGCGCTCTCGAGCGCGCTCTTCGGGCGACCGAGGCGCATTCGTCTCGCCGCCATGAGCGGACCGCGTCCGCCTGCGCCGCTCCTTGGGATGAAGCTGCTCCTGGGGCTCGGCGGGCTCGGGCGGAGCGGCAGCGGGGGCAGGAGCGGCCGCCGCCGGAGGAGCCTCCGAAACGGCCTCCTCGTCGGCCGGAGCCTCCTCGGGCGCCGCGGGTTCCTCGGCTCCGGGAGCCTGCGCCGCCTCCCGCGCAGGGGCCTCCTCCGCGGGCTCCTCGGTGGCCGCGGCCTCCTCGGCCGCCGGTGCCTCGACCTCGGTCGCCGGAGCCTCCGCAGCCTCCGGCACAGGGGCTTCCGCCGCCGCCTCCTCGGCGCGCGCCTCCTCGGCCGCCGCCTGGGCGGCCTCTTCGTCCGGTGCAGACTCGGCTTGCTCGGCCACCGCTTCCTCTGCGCCCGCGTCGGGCGCCTCAGCGGCCTGGGGCGCGTCGGGCTCCGGCGCGTCCGCGGCCTCCGCCTCCGGCGCGTCCGCAGCGGCCGGCGCGTCCGCGGCCTCTGGCTCCGGCGCGTCGGCAGCGGCCGGCGCGTCCACGTCCGCGGCCTCTGGCGTCTGCTCCTCGTTCACGTTGTCTTCGGTTTCAGTCATGCGGTCGTCTTCTGCTGCCTGCGAATCTCCGTCTCCAGGTCGATCCCCCGCTCGCGCGCCACCGTCAGGGCCCGGGCGAGGTCCTTCTTCGCCTGCTTCAGCCGCGCGGTGTTCTCGAGCTGACCGGTCGCGTGCTGGAACCGCAGGTTGAACAGCTCCGTGCGCGCGTTGGCCGCGAACTCCACGAGCTGCGGGTCCTCCAGGTTATGCACCTCGACGGCCTTCATCCACCACCGCCGTCACGCGACACGAACTTCGTCTTCACCGGCAGCTTGTGCCCGGCCAGGCGCATCGCCTCGCGGGCGAGCGGCTCCGGCACTCCCGACAGCTCGAACATCACGCGGCCGGGCTTGACCACGGCCACCCATCCCTCGGGCGAGCCCTTGCCGGATCCCATGCGGGTCTCGGCCGGCTTCTTCGTGTACGGCTTGTCGGGGAAGATGTTGATCCAGACCTTCCCGCCACGCTTGATCTTGCGGGTCATCGCGATACGGGCGGCCTCGATCTGGCGGTTGGTCACCCAGCCGCGCTCGAGCGACTTGAGCCCGTACTCGCCGAACTCCACACGCGTGCCGCCCTTCGCGTTCCCGCGCATGCGGCCACGGTGCTCCTTGCGCCACTTCACTCGCTTCGGCTGAAGCATCAGAGCCTGCCTCCCTGGGGCGGGCCACCCTGACCCCCGCCGCCGCGGGCGCCACGGCCACCGCCGGGACCTCCACGGCCGCCGGGACCGCCCGGTCCGCGTCCGCCGCCGGGGCCACCGCGGCCACCGGGTCCGCGACCGCCGCCCGGACCACCGGGGCCGCGACCGC
>DASZJZ010000164.1:0-6223 GCA_035947555.1 Thermoleophilaceae bacterium
AGCACCTCCTGGTCGGCGGGCGTCGTGCGGGTTGAGTCAGGCATCTTGCTCTCCTTTTCGGCTGAGGTGCGCTTCCAGTCGGTCCATCCGGCCTTCCCAGGTCTGCTTGCGCGACTGCACCCACTCCACCGCCTCGTCGAGAGGTTCGATCTGCAGCCGGCTCGGCCGCCACTGGGCCTCCCGGCCGCGAACGATCAGTCCGGCGCGCTCGAGCACCTTGAGGTGCCGCGAGATCGCCGGCAGGCTCACCGGGAACGGCTCCGCGAGCTCGTTCACGGTCGCATCGCCCTCGGCGAGGCGGGCCAGTATCGAGCGGCGCGTGGGATCGGCGAGCGCGGCGAAGGTCAGGCTGAGCTGGTCGGTCGGCATCTAACAGATTGGTTAAATAATGACTGAATTAAATACGATCCGTCGTGAGAGCGCAAGGCCCGCCCATGCGATAGCTCGATCGGGACACCTCGAGCCTGCGCGCGCTCGTGGACGATGTCCACGTCGTCTACCTCGACCGTCACCAGCACGCCGGCTGCCGGCCGCCTGAAGACCGGCGGCACGGACTCGTGCCCGGTCGCGACCAGCCCGAGCTGCGCGGCCGCGGTGGTGGGCGAGAGCAGTTGGACGTACCAGTCGACCTCGAAAGCGATTCGCATCCCGAGTAGGCGGGGGCGAGCAAACCCAGCTCGTCGTAGCTGCGCAGCTGCTTGACGCTCAGACGTACGCGCCGCGCGAACTAGCCGATGCCGATCAGCTCATCAGGTCTTGCCACGCGTCGAGTATCGAGCCTCCCCCGAGGGCAGGGTCAAGCCGCGGCGCCGGCCGTCGCCTACCCGCTCGCCGCATCCAGCAGCTGCAGCAGCTCGTGCGCTGCCAGCTCGATCTCCTTGTGCCGCCACTCCGCCGCCCGGTAGTGGCACGCGATCAGTCCCATGCGGTGGAGGCGCCGAAAGTCGCCGTAGACGAAGGCGTACCGGGCCTTCGTGTGGTCCGCGGCGCCCTCGGTCAGTCCAAGGTGCCACTCCGCGTACTCCTCCCACGAGTGCGACTCGAGGAAGGCGTTCTCCGCGTCGGCGCGAGGCTGCACGCTTCCCCACTCGCTCTGCAGGACGTACTGCCGCGATTCGATCAGCTGCCGCGCCCGCGCCATCGCCCGCTCGTTCACCGAGTACGAGGCCATGCCCCTCGGCTGCAGCCCCGCCTGGACGGCGGTGCAGGCGCTGCGGCTCCCTGGCGGGGTCTCGGCACGGTGAGGCCGCTCACCGAGCGGGATTCACCCCGGTCAGCTCGAGCGCCTCCTCCCAGGTGGTCACGTAGTCGAAGCGCACGATCAGCCCGTCCTGGAAGGTGGTCACCTGGTGGTAGAGCTCCGTGTCGAGCTCCAGGCCGCTGCCCTTGCCGCGTCCGTAATGGCGCAGCCGGACCGCCACGCGGTCCCCGGCGTCCACCGTCTCCTGAGGGAGAAGCTGAAGTTCGTGGAAGGTGTCGTCGAGCCCCTCCCAGAAGCGGATGATCTCCTCGGGGCCGCGGCAGGAGTCGAAGCCCTGGTGCTCGGGCAGCACCCATTCGACCTGGGGATGGAAGTCCCGCACGGCGGCGTCGAAGTCACGACGGTTGTACGCCGCGATGAACGCCTCGGTCTTCTCCACGTTCTCCTGAGACACCGCCCGGGAGTATGTCGCTCCGAGGCGCCTCGGCGTCGGCGGCGGGGAGGAGGTCGACCAGAGCCCTGAGGAGCGGCGAGCGATTGGCGGGGCGCCACGCCGCGGCGGTGCGAATCTCGATCCGCACGTCCCGGAGCGGCCGCCAGACGATGCCCGCCACCGCGGCGAGCCAGGGCGGGGCCGACAGGGTCAACCCCTCGCCGGCCGCCACCATCCCGACCGTGGTGCTCAGGTGGGCGGCCTCCTGGAAGCGCGCGTCGATCCCCTGGTCGCGCAGCTCGCGTACCAGCACGTCGTGGAGCGACGGGGCCCACTGACGCGGAAAGCACACGAACAGCTCGTCGGCGAGCTCCCGGAGGGTCAGGCCGTCTCGGGCCGCGAGGGGGTGGCCGGCGGGAAGGCTCACACCGAGCGGCTCCACGAGCAGGGTCCGTCGCGAGAGGCGGTCGTCGTCCACGGGCTCCCGAACGAGCCCGAGGTCGAGCGAGCCGTCGCGCAGCGCGACGAGCTGGTCCGGAGTGGTCAGCTCGCGCACCTCGATCCGTGCGTCCGGCTCCCGCTGCCGAAGCAGGGCGAGGAGGTCCGGCAGGAGCTCCTGCGGCAGACCCGGCGGCAGCCCGATCCGCAGACCTGCGGTGCGGCCCCGGCGCAGTTCCTCGACGGTCGCCTCGAGGCGGTCGGACCCGCCGAGCACCGCCCGCGCCTCCTCGAGCAGGACCTCGCCCGCCTCCGTCAGCTCCACCCCGCGCGGATGCCTCGTGAACAGGGGGAGGCCCACCTGTTCCTCCAGCGCCCGGATCTGCTGGCTGAGAGCCGGTTGGCTGATGAACAGGCGGGCCGCCGCGTTACCGACGTGGCGCTCTTCGGCAACTATCGCGAAGTAGCGCAGCAGCCGGAGCTCGATGGCCATGGGCGCAGCCTAACCGCGCGGCTCGGGGACGATGTCGAGGATCTCGAGACCGAAGCGCTCCCCGATGCCGAGCACCTCCTCAGGGGTGCGCGGCTCGCCGCCCGGCTCCACGCCGGCCTCGAGGAGGAAGTCCTGCATCTGCTCGGGCGGGCTCAGGACGGCCAGGTAGCGGGCGGGCTCGTCCGTGAAGTTGCGGTACGTGTGCGGCACCCCTCCCGGGATGAACGCGCTCGTACCCGGACCGCCGGAGATCTCGGTGAGGCCGTCGGGCCCGTCGTCCCGGAAGAAGCTCAAGCGGCCCTCGAGCGTCCAGAAGAGCTCGTGGGCGGGATGGGTGTGAAGCGGCGGGGGCCCGCCGCCGGGAGCCACCTCGACCTCCATGACGAAGAAGCCCCCGCCGGTCTGCTCGTAGCGGGCATGGAGCCGGACGAGGTCCTGCATGACGAGGAAGGGCGTGTTTGGTGTGGTGGTGGTTGTCATGCGATCAGCCAACCTCACACTGGACCCGCGGTCCAATATCTCCTGAAGCGGAGCCATAGGCGGCGCTTATCGAATGGCGAGGCGGCGACTCGGGCGCGGCCGCTTGCGCCACCGCTCATCCGCCGGTTAGGGTCGCTCTGCCTTGAGTGTCGCGCTGTGCGAGATGCGCCTCGGCGGCGTGGCCATCGTTCGCGAGGGGAGGACCCCATGCCCACGTATGTCGCGCTGATCGACTGGACCGAACAGGGCGTCCGCAACTTCAAGGACACCGTGGACCGCTACGAGGCCGCGGAGAGCGCCTTCGAGGGGCTCGGCGTCCGCTTCACCGACATCCATTGGACGCTCGGCACGCATGACATCGTCGCGACGATCGAGGCTCCCGACGACGAGACGCTCGCCGCCGCGCTGCTGTCGATCGCGGGCCAGGGCAACATCCGCACGACGACGCTGCGCGCGTTCACCAGGGAGGAGATGCGGAACGTCATCGGCAAGGCCGGGTGAGCCCGAGCCCGCTGTCAGGGGCGCGGTCTCCGGGAGGCCCGAGCCCCTGACGCGAGCGGTCGACTAGTCCGCGGCCGGCGCGGGCGCGGCCTCGAGCCGCTCCCGCGGGGCTCGGCGCGGCCGGCCGAGGAGCAGGAGCGCCAGCGCCACGCCGATCGCGGTCAGGGCGACGCAGGCCACGAACGCGGACTGGAAGCCCTCGGTCAGCACGACGAGCGGATTCGCCCCTTCGTTCGCCGCCAGGAAGTCCTCGGAGCGTGAGACGGCGACCGTCGAGACGATCGCCACGCCCAGCGCGCCGCCGAGCTGGAACGCGGTGTTGCTGAGGCCGGAGGCGAGCCCCGCCTCACGCTCGGCGACGCCGTCGAGCGCCGCGATCGTCGCGGTCGCGAAGACGGGGCCGATGCCCAGGCCGAAGACCAGGATGCCGAAGAAGATGTCTCCGAAGTAGCTGCCGCCGACGGACGCCTGCGTGAGGAGCAGGGTGCCCGCGCCCAGGAGCACCATGCCCGTCGCGGCGACCGGCCTGAAGCCGACCTTGGCGACCGCCGCCTGAGCGGCGATCATGCCGACCGCGGCCGCAACGGGGGTCACCACGAAGCCGGCGCCGAACTCGAGCGCCGAGTAGCCGAGCACCTGCTGGGCGTAGAGCGTGACGATGAACGGCATGCCGAACGCGACGGCGCCGAAGAGGAGCATCACGGCGTTCGCGCCGACGAGCGTGCGCAAGCGCAGGATGCGCAGCGGCACGAGCGGCGCCGGATGGCGCGACTCGATCACCGCGAAGATCGCGAGCAGGGTCGCCGCGCCGGCGAAGAGGAGGATCGTCTGCGGGCTGCCCCAGCCGGCGTCGGGGGCTTCCACGACTCCGTAGACCAGCAGGACGAGCGCACCGGTGATGGTGAGCGCGCCGGCGGGGTCGTAGCTTCGTCTCGCGGTCGTCGCCCGGCTCTCAGGGAGGAGCACGGGGCAGAGCGCGAGCGCGACGAGACCGACGGGGAGGTTGATGAAGAAGATCCACTCCCAGCCGGGGCCCTCGACGAGCGGGCCGGCGATCAGGTATCCCGCCGTCGCGCCGAAGGCGCCGTTCATGCCCCAGATCGCGAGCGCCTTGTTGCGCTCGGCGCCCTCGGGGAACATCGTCGAGACGATCGACAGGGCGGTCGGGGTCATGATCGCCGCCCCGATGCCCTGGAACGCACGGGCCCCGACGAGAACGCCGGACGACCAGGCGAGCCCGCAGAGAAGCGAGGCGGCCGTGAAGAACACGAGGCCGGCCATGAACACGCGGCGGCGGCCCAGCAGATCGGCGGCGCGGCCGCCCAACAGGAGCAGGCCCGCGAACGTGAGCGCGTAGGCGCTGATCACCCACTGCAGCCCCTGCTCGGAAAAGCTCAGGGCTTGCTCGATCGAGGGCAGCGCCACGATCACGATGTTGGCGTCGAGGATGACCATGAAGAACGCTCCGCACAGGAGCGCGAGCGCCCACCAGCGGCGCGGATTGGGAGTGACGGTGCTCGTGCTTGTCTCGTCTCGCTGCATGTCCGTTCAGACACCGGCGGCGGCGGAAACGGAACGGCCGGTCCATTCCGGGACGAACTGGTGTCCTTAGCGGTGATGACCGCGAATGGAAAGCAGGTGAGGCGGCTCGTGCCGGGCGACGCGCTAGGCGAGGCCACGCTGGCGCGAGCGCGCGCGGGCGACGACGAGGCGTTCCGCGAGCTCACCGAGCCGCACCGGCGGGAGCTGCAGGTGCACTGCTACCGCATCCTCGGCTCGCTGCAGGACGCCGAGGACCTGGTGCAAGAGACGCTGCTGGCGGCCTGGCGCAGCCTGGACGCGTTCGAGGGCCGGGCGTCCGTGCGCGCCTGGCTCTACCGGATCGCGACGAACCGCTGCCTGAACGCGCTGCGCGCCCGGTCGCGCCGCCCACGGGAGGTCCAAGCCATGTCTGAACGCGCCCCCGAGCCCACCCGCCGGACCGAGCCGACCTGGCTCGAGCCCTACCCCGACGTGCTGCTCGAGGACATGGCGGACCGCTCCCCGGGGCCGGAGGCGCGCTACGAGGCCAGGGAGTCGATCGAGCTCGCCTTCATCGTGGCCCTCCAGGGGCTGCCGCCGAGCCAGCGCGCGGCGCTCGTGCTGCGCGACGTGCTCGGTTTCCGCACCGCCGAGGTGGCCGAGATGCTCGACACGGGCGAGGTCTCGGTGAAGGGCGCCCTGCAGCGCGCCCGGGCGGCCGTGGAAGCGCGGCTGCCGGCCGCCGACCGCGAGGGGGCCCCGCGGCCGAACTCCCCCACCGAGCGCCAAGTGGTGGGGCGCTTTGCCGACGCCGTCCAGAGCGGCGACATCGACGACATCGTCGCCCTGCTCACCGACGACGCGCTGCTCACGATGCCGCCCCAGCCGCTCGAGTACGAGGGCCACGAGGCGATCGCCGCGTTCCTCCGCCACCGCGCCGAGCTGCGCGGCACGCCGCTGCGCGTGGTACCCACCCGCGCCAACACCCAGCCCGCCTTCGGCTGCTACCTCCCCGACCCGCGAGCCGCGATCGCCCGCCCCTACGGACTGCTGGTACTCACCCTCGAGGGCGACAAGGCCTCGGCGATCACCTGGTTCACGGACACCGCCGTCTTCCGGCACTTCGGGCTGCCGCGGACGCTCCGCTCGTAGGCCG
>DASZJZ010000165.1:0-2368 GCA_035947555.1 Thermoleophilaceae bacterium
GGAAGGATCCTTCCGGTCGCCGCCGGCGTCCGGCCGGGACTCGCCGCGGCCCGCGCCGGACCTCCGGGCCTCCGAGCCGGCCTCCGCCGGGGGGGCGGCCGCGGTTGAGCGCTTGCCGGTGTCCGGCCGCACCTCCACCGCGGGCGGCCTGGTGCCGACCTCCGCGCGCGAGACGTTTCCGCCGTCGCCCGTGGGCGGGCCGTTGACGGCCAGCAGGGCCACGGCGCCGGCGGCCACGGCCGCCGTCGCCTTCGCCACCAGCGCCGAGGCGGGTGGGTCCATGATCTCGGCGACCCGCACGGTCGCCTGGCTTCCCGCGATGCGCCCGACCAGCGCCGGCGGCACCAGCGCGCTGGCGGCCGCCCGGACCGTATTGCGCGCGCGGTTGAGCAGCTGGCGGACGCCCGCGCCGGTCACGCCGAGCGTGGCGGCGATCTCGTCGTAGCTGCGCCCCTCGAGCTCACGCAGGACGAGCGCGCGCCGCTGGCGCTCCGGCAGGTCGCCCATGGTCGAGACGACCGAGTCGAAGCGGGCGCGCCGCTCCACGGCGGCGTGCGTGGGCTCCACGCCGTCCATCCGGTCGTCGAGCTCCTCCCAGTGGGAGTCGAGCCGGCGGAGCGAGTCGATTGCGGTGTTGTGGGCGATGCGGTGCAGCCACGGGCCGAGCTGGAGCTCGCGCTCGTCGGCGCGCATCGCCTCCAGCGCGCGAAGGAAGGCCTGCTGAACGGCGTCCTCGGCCCGCCCGGCGGGCAGCAGCCTGCGGCAGTGGCGCAGCAGCTGGCGGTGATACCGCACGACGATCGCCTCGAAGGCGCGGTCGTTGCCGGCGCGGACGAGGTCGACGAGACGCGAGTCGCTCTGAGTCCTGAGCAGCCCGGAGCCTGCGAGCCGCGCCGGATTGATGACGGCCCAGGGAGTCATGTGGGGGACCTGTCCATTAGCTCACCGCCAGGGGGTCCGCACAAGGGCTCGGTGGCCCATTTGGCGTTCACTCTCTTGAACGCCTCTATGGGTCATCTGTACCCCCTCAGCCGGTGATCACTCGCCCAGGACCTTGATGATCATACGCTTCGCACGGCGCCCGTCGAACTCGCAGTAGAAGACCTGCTGCCACGGGCCCAGGTCCAGCCGCCCCTCCGTGACCGGCACGATCACCTGGTGATGCACGAGGAGGTTCTTCAGGTGGGCGTCGCCGTTGTCCTCGCCGCCCGCGTGGTGGCGGTAGTCGCCTGGGTCGGGCAGGAGCTGGCGCGCCACCTCGTTAGCGGGCTCAGTCCAGCTTGGGGGGGCGAGCTTGTCGAGCCACTCGAGCGTGTCCTGGTGGAGGCCGGGCTCGTCGTCGTTGATCCACACCGCCGCGGTGATGTGCATCGCGGCCACGATCGCCATGCCCTCGGCGATCCCCGCCTCGTCGACCGCGGACTGCACGTCCTCGGTGATGCGGATCAGCTCGCGGCGCCGGTCGGTGTGGAAGGTCTTGTATCGCGTGTGAGACTTCATCGCTCGTGAACCTCGGTCTCGACGGCAGGCTCTGCGTGGTCACCGGCGCCACGCGCGGGATCGGCGCCGCCACCGCCCGAATGCTCTCGCAGGAGGGCGCTCGCGTGCTTTCCGTGGCCCGCCGGGGCGCCGACCTCGAGCTCGACGTCACCGCGCGGGACGCCGGCAAGCGCCTGCTCGACGCCTGCCCCTCGGCGCCGTGGGCACTCGTGAACGCGGCCGGCACCACCCGGGCCCGTCCGATCCAGGAGCTGAGCGACGGCGACTGGCAGCAGCAGTGGGAGCTGCACGTGATGGGGCCGATGCGGCTGATGCGCGCGATCGCGCCGGTGATGGCCGAGGCCGGGGGAGGCCGGATCGTGAACGTGGCCTCGTCGTCGGGGAAGCGACCCTCGTCGAGGCTCGACGCGTCCTACTCGGTCAGCAAGGCGGCCCAGCTCTCGCTCAGCCGGGTGTTCGCGGACGCCTGGGCCGCCCACGACGTGCTGGTGAACGCGGTAGCGCCCGGTCCGATCAGCGGCGAGTCGTGGACGAAGAAGGGCGGACTCGCCGACCAACTCGCGGCGCGCTCCGGGAACACCCGCGACGAAGTGCTCGAGGCCACCGGCGCCGGCCTGCCGCGCGGGCGGATGGGCACGGACGACGAGGTGGCCGCGGCGATCGTCTTCCTCTGCTCCGAGCCGGCGTCGAACGTGGTGGGCGCGGCCTGGTCGGTCGACGGCGGCAGCGTGCCGACGATCCTCTGAGCGCGTGAGCGCCTCCGCGCCGTCCCGCGCCGTCATGGCGCTGCTGTTCTTCCCGCGCGGCGGCTCCGCCCAGGTCGCCCGTTACCTGGCCCGCTTCCTGCCGCGGGCGGGCTGGGAGGTCA
>DASZJZ010000166.1:0-6146 GCA_035947555.1 Thermoleophilaceae bacterium
AGGAGGCGCGCCGGGCGGCGAGGCGCGCAGCGCCCGCGGACGTGAGCGCGGCGGGCGGCGACGCGCGCGTCGTGCTCAGCGGTCTGGCGCGAGCCCCGGCCCGGACCCCGGGTCGTCCTCTCCTTCGCGTGGGTCACCGACTACCTCGGTGGGGTCCACCTCGTCGGGCTCGCCGTAGACGGCGTCGGCCCGGTCTGACTCCTCCTCGGGCGTGAACTCGTCGGCCTCCGGGCTGTAGCGGCTGTCGCCGTGGGACGCGGTGTCCGCGAGATCGCGCTCGGCTACCTCGAAGCCCTCCGCCTCGCCCTCGCCGGCCTCCTCCAGCGGGCGGTCGGCCTCGTCGCCCTCGTACTCGGGCTTCGGACCTCCGATCGACCCCGCCTCCGCCGCGGCCGCGCTCTCCTCCTGCCGCAGCAGCGGGTCCTCGGGTGTCTCGAGGTCGTGGTCCATGCTCGTGCGCTCGCGGTCTTCCTCGTGGGTGGCCATGCCGGCTGTGTACCCACCCTCAGCGAGGCGAACCCAGCGGCAGGTCGGCCCCGTACACGAGCATGTCGTGTCCGCGCGCGCTGAACGGGCCCTCGACCTGCTCGCCGAGCTTCTCGGCGACCCTGAGCGACTGCTTGTTCCACGGGGCGATCAGGCTGACGATGTGGCGTGCCCCGAGACGGTCGTGCGCCCATGCCACCGCCGCGCGGGCGGCTTCGGGGGCGTAGCCATGGCCCCAGTGCTCGTGGGCCACGGTCCAGCCGACCTCGAGTGCGGGCCAGTCGGGCGGGTAGTACAGGCCGGCGCGGCCGACGAGCTCGCCGGTCGCACGAATCTCGAGCGCCCAGTGGCCGAACCCCTTGAGGGCCCAGTGCCCGGCCATCATCGCCATCTCCCGCCACGCCTCGGACGGCGTCATGCCGGCGTCGTTGCCGTGCCCGCGCGCGACGGCGGGGTTGCCCATGATTCCGGCCCAACGCTCATAGTCCGAGTCGCGCCAGCTGCGCAGGAGCAGGCGCTCGGTCTCGAGAATGGGCGCGCCGCTCACAGGCGCTGCCTCCGATGCTCCGCCGCAGTGCTCACGACTCCGTCCTTCGCTCCTCGGCCACGGGCTTCCCCGACTCGTCCGCCAGGCCGCCGGGCGGCCAGCGGCCGAACCAGTTGTCGCGCGCGCCGTCGAGCGTGAGCACGGCGCCCGAGAAGTAGTCGCCCGCGGGCGTCGCCAGGTAGGCCACCAGCCAGGCGAACTCCTCCTCGGTGCCGAGCCGCCCGAGCGGCACCGTGCCGGCCACCCCCTCCACGACCTGCCTCGGGTACTTCGTGCGGAGCGTCTCGGTGCCGAAGTGGCCGGCCGCCACGGCGGTGAGTCGGATGCCGAAGCGCGCCCACTCGATCGACAGCACTCGAGTGAGGTTCTCGACCGCCGCGCGAGCCGCCGAGGAGTGGGCCATCCCCGGGAGGCCGTGGTGCGGGGAGAGCGTCACGTTGACGATCTTGCCGCCGCGGGGCGGCTCGCCTTCCATCATCGCCTTCGTCGCCACCGCGTAGGTCATCAGCCAGGTGCCCTCCACGTTCAGCCGCATCACGGTGCGGAAGCCCTTCGGCGTGATGTCCTCCGCGGGGGTCATGTACTGGCCGCCGGCGTTGTTCACGAGCAGGTCGATCCGGCCGTGGCGCTCGAGCACTCCGTCCACGAGGCGCTCGACCTGGTCCTCCTCGCGGATGTCACAAGGGCTCGTTTCCACGCGGCCGCCGTCCGCCTCCGCGGCGGTCTCCTCGAGCGGCCCCGCGCGGCGCCCGCACACCACCACGCGGGCGCCCAGCGCGGCGAGCTCCAGCGCGGTCGCCCTGCCCAGCCCCGAGCCGCCGCCGCTCACGATCGCCACCTGCTCCTCGAGCAGGCCGGGCCGGAAGATCTTCGAGGGCATCGGCGGCGGAGCGTAACGCCGGCGGCTAGTTAGGCGACCCTAACAATCGTGCTAGCTTTCCACCCGGCTCCGTGAAGTGCTGCCGCTCAACACCCCGCTGCCGGAACTGCCCCGCCAGGCAGATCTCCGAGGAGCGCGTGCTGAGGGCGATCGGCATCGAGATCGAGCCCCTCCCACCGCACCTGCGCGGCGTGCCGCGCAGCCTCCACAAGTACGAGCCGCTGCTGCGAAAGAGCTGGACGGCCGCAGGCCCGCCGGCCTAGTCGCCGCCGAGCTCGTCCCCGTCGCGCGCCAGGAACTCCTCCACCATCATCGGATACTCGCGCACTCGCTCGGCCACCTGGAGGAGCGCGTCCATCGTCGCCTCCTCCTCCACCTGCTCGTCCACGAACCACTGCATGAAGCTCTCGCTCGCATAGTCGTTCGTCTCGCGCGCGACCTCGAAGAGCGCCGAGATCGCCACCGTGACCTTCTTCTCGTGCTCGAGCGCCAGCCGGATCGGCTCCACGTGGTCGGCGAACGACGTGCGCGGCGACGCCACCTCGCCCAGCCGCAGGTCGGCGCCGGTGTCGCGCAGGTAGCCGACCATCTTCATCGCATGGCCGCGCTCCTCCTCGGCCTGGTCGAAGAAGAACTTCGCCAGGCGCGGGAACGTCTCCCGGTCGTAGTACGCCCCGACCGCCGTGTACTGATGCGCCGCGTTGAACTCGCGGGCTATCTGATCGTTGAGAGCTTCGACGAAGCGTTCCGACGGCATGCCGGAAGCGTACCCCGCATCGGTGACGGCAGCAGCCGATGACGAGACGCGTGCCTCACCGGAAGTACTGCCCGTGGAACCCGAACGGGATGTGGTGCGGCGCCTCCGCGCGCGCGAGCTCCTCGAAGCTCCCAGCGTCGAGCACCAGCAGGTACGAGCGTCCCGCCGCGGCGTCCAGCACCACCGACAGCACCACGCCGGCGTCCTCGGCGTCCGCGTCGGGCCGCCGCACGAACACAGGCTCGCCGGGGTAGCTCCCCGGTTCCGACCACTCGGCCCTCGAGCCGTCGGCCACGTCGACCTTCACCAGCCGGTCGATCCACCGGCCGTCCGCCCCCACGAAGTACGCGAAGCGGTAGTCGCGCGTGTTCCGGCGCCCGTAGTCGATCCGCGGCAGCTCCACGGACCCCTCGGCCAGGGCCGAGCGCTGCACGCTGCCGCCGTCGAGGTCGATCGTGTAGCGCCGCAGCTCCGCATGGGGCAGCGCCCCGCGCGGCCCCCGCTCGTTCAGGTAGAGCGAGTCGATGATGGACGCGTCGTCGTACGCCACGACGTCGACGACGAGCGACCCGTCGCGCTCGAACGCGTTCACGTGATGGAAGGCGAAGAATGCGTCCGTCTCGTAGGTGCCGCGCAACTCGCCGGTCTCGCGATCGATCACCTGGAAGCGGGTGCTGTCGGCCCCGTCCCAGACGTAGTTCTCGATGAACGGCTTGCCCGACAGCGCGAGCTTCAGCGGGTTCACCCGAAGCGGGTATTCGCCGAGGATCAGGTAGCGCCCGCTCATCCCGAACGCGTGCATGTAGGCGGGCCGCTCGACGGGGAGCCTGCCGATCACCCGTCGCTTCGAGCTGCCCGCCTGCAGCCCGTAGAGCACGTACTCGCTGACCCGCGAGAAGCGGGCCACGTAGTTGACGAGCTCGCCGCGCTTCGGGTCGTGATGGGGATGCGCGGTCGTCACATGCGCAGGCAGCTTGTCGGCGTACTCGAGATGGCCGAGCGTCTCGAGCGAGGCCGGATCGAACTCCACCGGCATCGGGGTCTCGGTCATCGCGATGTAGCGGTCGCCGATCCGGGCCAGGTTCACGTTGGGGTTGTCGGTCAACTCGGGCGAGAAGATGGCCTGCACGCGCTTGAAGATCGAGCGGCAGGGGTCGGTGGCGAAGCCGCCCATCATCCGCCCCTCCTGGGCCTCCGCGTACGCGCGCGAGCGCAGGAAGCGGCTCCCGTACGACACGCGCCCGTCCACGAAGCCGAAGCGGTTCAGCATTGCCAGACCGTCGAACCAGTGGTCCACGCGGCGGTCGCCCACCTCGAGCTTCGCCGGCGTGACGCGCACCAGCGCGCCGGACAGCCAGCCGGGCAGCTCGCCCCTGACCGGCAGCCGGTCGACCGCCGTCTCCTCCTCCTGGCTGGTGAACCCGAGCGCGAAGTCCGTCCCGGCCGTCTGCGATGTTGCGGTAGCCATGGTCGGCACTGTACCGTCTAGTTTGGACTGATGCAAGGCGGTGGAGAAGAATCCCGGGACGAGCGAGGCGACCGGCTGCGTCTCAACCCCGTCTCCTACGTCGTGCTCGGCTTCGTCGAATGGGCGGACGAGGCCACGCCCTACCGGCTCAAGCAGCTCGTGGCGATGTCGGTCGGCAACTTCTGGTCCCTCCAGCACGCCCAGCTCTACACCGAGCCCGAGCGCCTGGCGGCGGCGGGCTACCTCACCGAGGAGCGCGAGCAGACGGGGCGCCGCCGCAAGCTCTACCGGATCACCGCCAAGGGGAGCCAAGCCCTGGCGGACTGGCGCGCCGAGCCCACGGACGCCATTCCGGAGCTCCGCTCCCCCGCTCTGCTGAAGCTCTTCTTCGGCGCCGACCCGGCGGCGCTCGCCCCGCTTCAGGTCGAGGCCCACCGCCGCAAGCTCGCCGAGTACGAGGCGATCCGCGACTCGATGCCGGAGTCCGTGCCCGAGGGGCCACGGCTGGCGCTCGAGGCCGGGATCTCCTCTACGCGGCAGCAGATCGAGTGGTGGGAGGCGCTCGTTGGCTAGGGTCCACCGCCGATGGCGACCGCGGCCGAGCCCCGCCCCGCCGAGCTCCCGCTGACCGGTGGCCGCCGGGGCGCCACCGTGCGCCTGCATCCCCTTCTTTGCGGCCGCTCGATCGCCCCGCCCGCCTACCTCCTCCGCCAGCCCGGCCGCCTCGCCTCGCTGCGCGCCCTCGGCATCGGCGTGCCGAGGAAGGCCTGGCTGCCGATCCCGATCGTCGCGTTCCTGCTCGAGCACCCCGGCGCCGGTCCGGTCCTGATCGACACCGGCCTCCATCCCTCGGTGGCCGTCAAGCCCGCCGAGAGCCTCGGCCGCCTCGGCACGCTCGCCTTCCGCGACCTCCAGATGGACGCCGGCCAGGCGCTCCCCGCGCAGCTCCGCGCGCGCGGCATCGAGCCCGCGAGCGTCGGAACCGTGGTGATGACCCACCTGCACGTGGACCACGCCAGCGGCATCGCGGAGTTCCCCGAGGCGACCTTCGTCGTGAGCCGCGCAGAGTGGGACGCCGCCGCCACCCAGGGCGCGCTTCACGGCTACTCCACGCGCCAGTTCGACCACGCCTTCGACTACCGCCTGCTCGACTTCGACGTCACCGGGAACGGCGGCCCGACGTCGTTCTCCGGCTTCGCCCGCTCGTTCGACCTGTTCGGCGACGGCAGCGTCAGGACCGTCTACACCCCCGGGCACACGCTCGGCCACATGTCGGTGGTCGTGCGGACGAGCGGCGGGGAGGTGTTCGTGGCGGGCGACGCCATCTACCTGCGCCGCAACCTCGACGACGCCCATCTGCCCCACCGCACAGAGGACGACCACCTCTACCGCCGCTCCCTGCGAGAGATGCAGCAGTACGCGCGCGAGACACCCGACGCCGTGGTCATCCCGGGACACGACTGGGACGCCTGGCAGGCACTCGCGCGCACCTACTGAAACGCCCCGGGCGTCTCCCGTCCAACTTTTGCGCTCCCGAAGGTGTGCGATGCCGCCCTCTGCGTAGCGGCGGAGGGCCGAAGCTGTACGGTGCCGCCGGGGTCGTCGCGTGAGGAGATCCCGTGCTCCATTTCGCCACGCGGTCAGCCGCCCCCAAGCGCAGCATTCTGCTTGCGCTTCTCGTGCTCGCCGCGATCCCGGCCGCTGCCGAGGCCAAGAACTACAAGGTCGACGGCCGTGTCACCGGCACTCCCTCCGTCAGGGGCGGCGCCGTGACCGTGGATCTCAAGCTCACGAGCCTGGCCGGCAGCCGGCTCGCGCTTGGCACCAGGAACGTGCGCGCCAGCATCAAGCGGCGCGCCAGGCTTCCGCTGTCGGGCTCCGGAGCGCAAGGCGCCTCGCGCCTGCGCGCCGCCGCGCTGCGCGCGGGTGACCGGGTCCGCGGAGTCGCCAAGCTGACGAAGAAGGCCCGCAAGCGCATGCGCTACGTCGCGCGGCCGACGCTCAAGCT
>DASZJZ010000167.1:0-10644 GCA_035947555.1 Thermoleophilaceae bacterium
ATTCGGGAGCTGCCGGGCTGGCTCGAAGCTCGACGAGGCGCGCGGGTCGCGAACCTCGGCGCACCCGTGCGAGGGGTCGCCTCCGACGCCGATCTCGAGGCCGATGTGCGTTATGCACTGAACCGGATACGGCGGGTCAAAGACGAGCTTGAAATTGAGCGCATGCGACAGGCGGAGCGTGCGACCAAGGCGGGATTCGCTGTCGCGGCGGAGCTGATCGCACCCGGCCGAAGCGAGCGGGAGCTGCAGGTCGAGATCGAGGCCGCCTTCCTCCGCAACGGCGGCGATGCACTGGCGTACGAGACGATCGTCGCCGGCGGGCCGAACACCGCCGTCCTCCACTTTGCGCCGACGTCGCGCGCCTTCGCCGAGGGCGAGCTCGTGCTGGTTGATGCCGGCGCCGAGGTACGCGGCTACGCGAGCGACGTCACCCGCACGTATCCCGCCTCCGGCTCCTTCACACCGGAGCAGCAGGCCCTGCACACGCTCGTCGCCGCCTCCTGCACCGCGGCAATCGAGCAGTGCGTACCGGGAACCGAGTGGCTCGACGTGCACGCCGCCGCCGCCGAGGTCATCGCCGAGGGGCTCGTCGACTTCGGTCTCCTCAGCGGCGTGCCCGATGCCCTCGTGGAGTCCGGCGCGGTCACTCTCTTCTTTCCCCACGGCATCGGCCACATGGTGGGCCTCGGCATACGGGACGCCGGCGAGGTGCTGCGCGGCCGCGACGGCACGCGACCGGGCTTCCCGCCGGTACGTGTCGACCTGCCGCTCGAGCCGGGCCACTGCTTCACGGTCGAGCCGGGCGTCTACTTCGTCCCCGCTCTGCTGCAGGACCAGCAACGCCGCCGAGAGCATCGCGACGCGGTCGACTGGGACCGTGTCGACCGGATGCTCGAGTTCGGCGGCATAAGGATCGAGCACAACGTCCTCGTCACCGACGACGGTCCCGACATCCTCACCGCCGACGTGCCGCTCCTCGGCTGAGCGGATCCTGGTTGCCCTGCGTCACTCGCGAGCGCGGTCGTAGATCCCGAGCAGATCAGTGATGTAGCGCTCTTCGGAGTGGTCTGCACCGGCGCGCTCAAGCAGCGCCTCCCCCTCTTCGCGGCGGAGGCCCGGGTCGAGCCAGAGGGCGCGCATGCGGCCGGCGAGGGCGTCTGGATCGCCGCGCGGCACGCAGCGCTCGGGGCCGATCAGCTCGGGGACGCCACCGCTTCGGGTGGCCACGACGGGCACGCCCGCGCCCATCGCCTCGAGCACGGAGTAGGGCGAGAACTCGTGACAGCGGGAGCTGAGGACGAGCATCGCGGCGCCGGCGAGGAGGCCGGGCATCTCGGTGCGAGGGACGCGGCCGAGGAACTCGACGGGAGCGGCGCGCTCACGCGCCAGCTTCGCCAGCTCGGCGCCGGACGGGCCGTCGCCCGCGATCCGCAGCGGGACGTCGGCCTGGGCGGCCGCCTCGATCGCGGTCTCGAACCCCTTCTCGGGCGCGAGCCTTCCAGCGGCCAGCGCGTAGCGGCCCTCGTGGGCGACTGACTCGGACGCGAGCTCTGACTCCGGCAGGTAATGGGGGAGCACGTCGAGCCGCTCGCCGGGCACCCCCAGGAGCGCAAGCTGCCCGGCCGCCCAGCGGCTCGGCGCCACGAAGCGCGCGACCGACTCGAACACCAGCGGCTGATGTGCAGCGAGGCCGGCGGCATAGACGACCGCCTCCGGCACCGATCCACGGCAGTTGAGGACGAGGCCCGGAAGCGTGTTGCGCCCACGGCAGCGAAAGCAGGGACCGCCGTCCCGTGCGGCCACGCCGATGGCGCAGAAGAGGCGCGCGTTGTGGAGGTGGAGCACAACCCGGGCCCCCGCCGCGCGAGCGGCCGCAAGGCCACGCGGACCGATGAGCGGCTGCATGTTGTGGGCGTGGACGACGTCGGCACCTAACTCGCGGACGGCGGCGGCGACACCGCCGTCATTCGGACCACCGTGCGCCGGTTCGGTGCGCGCGCGAGCGTCGCTTACCTCGCCGTCTTCGAGACCGCTCGCCTCGCGCTCGACCGCGCCGCGCCCGTGCCCCGCCCGACCCCGGAGCACCGGGAGAGCGGCGGGCCCCCGTCGCGAGCGCCGTCCGATCGACCCGCTCCTGTCTCTCGCGCCTCCGCGGAGCATCGCGAGGGCGGCCGCCACCCGGCCGGACTCCGCTGAGCGCCGCTCGAACAGGCAGTGCTCGATCCCCGCATTTTCAAGGGCGCGCATCTGGAGCTCGACCGAGCGCTCCTCGCCGCCCTCGAAGCGGTAGCGGTTGTGCAGCAGGAGCACGCGCATGGGTTCGGCCGCCGCGGAGCCCGGCTTGGCGGGCTGCGCACTGCGGCGCTCTACGCTATCGGCCCCGATGGACCCGCCCGTGGTGTCAGTCGTGGTTCCCACGCGCGGCCGGGCGGCGTACCTCGAGGTGACGCTCGACTCGCTGCTCGACCAGCGCACGGAGATCCCGTACGAGATCGTCGTCGTGGACGACGGCGCGCCGGACGCCACGGCCGCCGTGGTGGAGGCTCGCCCGGCGGTGCGGTACGTCGCGCACGGTGAGCCACGCAGTCTCAACGCGGCGCGCAACACAGGGTTACAAGAGAGCCATGCTGAGCTGATCGCGTTCGTCGACGACGACGTATTCGCGCCCCCGGGGTGGATCGGCGCGTTGGTAGAGGGCTCGCGTCGGCATCCCGGCGCGGAGGCCTTCGGCGGCCCGATCCGGGCTCGCTTCGAGGGACGCACCCCGCGTGGGTGCGGACGTGAGGAGCCACCCATCACGACACTCGACCTGGGGGTCGAGGACTGCGAGGCGACGAAGGCCTGGGGCGCGAACTTCGCGCTGCGGAGGGGAGCGGTGGAGCGAATCGGCGCGTTCGACGAGCGCATCGTGCGGCCTCACGGGGACGAGGAGGAGTGGCTCGAGCGGTTGCGCGCGGCCGGGGGGTCGATCGTGTACCTGGCGGACGCGGGCCTCGACCACCGGCGAACGGCGGACGACGCACGGCTCGGCCCGCTGGCGCGGGCCGCCTACGCGCGAGGACGAGCGGCGCGCGCCAGCGACCGGCGCCGCTCGCGGGCACCCTCCCTGGCCGGCGAGCTGAGGGTGCTAGGCGGATGCGTGTGGCACACGGCGAGGCGGGCGTGCCCGCAGGGTCTGATCATGGGAGCGCACTCGGCGGGGCGGGTGATGGAGACGCTGCGACCGCTGCCAAGGCGGCGTCCGGATCCGGAATGACGAACGACCTGTTCTCAGGGGACGCCGGCGACGTCACGCACCCGTGGCGACGCGCAAAGCGCACGCTGGGGGAGGCGGCTTTCTCGGCGATCGACGCGGCGCTGCTGACCGGCGCACGCGTGGACCGGCTGGCGCGGGCCCTTCCGGGCCGGCGAGTGCTGGTTACAGGCGTGTACCGCCCCGATTCGCTGCTGAGCCGAGCGCTACCCCGGCTGAGCTCAAACCAGCACGACGTGACGTTTGCCTTCGGAGCGGTAACGACGGCAGAGGAAGCACTGGTGCAGCACACGGTCGCCGAAGGCCTGAGCGGCGGGAAGTTCGAGAACCTGAACGCGGTGCTGGCGGCGGCGGGCCGCCCGAGCGGGCCGGCGGGGAGTTCGGGCGGGCCGACCGCCAACCCGAGCGGGCCGACCGCCAGCCCGAGCGGGCGGCCGACCGCCAGCCCGAGCGGGCCGACCGCGAGCCCAAGCGGACCGACCGCGAGCCCAAGCGCCCGCGGCGGCGTGCCGAGCGGCTCGAGTGCGCCGGCCGGCGCACCGAGCAGTTCGGCGCGGGAGCCGGGCAGACCGCCTGCCGCTGCGAGCGAGTCGGGCGATGCTCCCCCGACCACCCCAGCCCACGACTTCGACTGGATCCTCGTGGTCGACGACGACCTCCTCCTCCCACCGCGCTTCCTCGACCGCTTCATCGCCCTCTGCGAGCGCTTCGCACTCGACATGGCCCAGCCCGCCCAGACCCTGCGGAGCCACTCGGCGTGGCGGGTTACGCGGAGGCGGCCGGCGTCGCTCGTCCGGGAGACGCGGTTCGTCGAGATCGGGCCACTAACAGCCTTCGCCCGTTGCGCCGCCGCGGAGCTTCTGCCGTTCCCGGAGCTGCGCTTCGGGTGGGGTCTCGACCTGCACTGGGCCGCCGTCGCCGCGGACAGCGGCTGGCGACTCGGCGTCGTGGACGCCACACCGGTGCGCCACGAGTCGGCGACCGTCGGCTCGGCCTACCCCCGGACAGACGCCGAAGCCGAGGCCGCCGATTTCCTGTCGTCGCGCCCGTACTTGCCGGCCTCGCGAGCGAACGAGGTGATCGCCGTGCACCGGCGGGCGGGCACCACCCGAGCCGCCGCGGGCGCGCCTGCCCCGGAACGCCGGCCCCGGCGCTGATGCGGCTGCTCTTCAAGTGCCCGGACGTCCGCCGGAGGGCACGGAGCTGATGCGGCACCAAGTGCTGTGTCCGGACGTACACGATGAGGCGCGGCGCTGATGCGGCACCAAGTGCTGTGTCCGGACGTACACGCTGAGGCATGGCGCTGATGCGGCTCCTCTTCCTCTGCCCGGACATGCACCGGGGCGGCGCCGAGCGGCAGTGGGCCACGCTCATCCCAGCGCTTGCAGCAAGGGGCGCGGAGGTGCGGCTCGTCTGCATATACGACGAGGGCCCTCTCTTTCACGAGGTGCGTGCCGCCGGGGTGTCGGCGAAGTGCCTCGGGCTGCGTGGCCCGAACGACGTACGCGGGGTCCGTCGTCTTCTGGCCGAGTCGCGCGGACGCCCGGACGCGGTGATCACCAGGACGATCACTCCCCAGGTCGCGGGACAGGCCATCGCCCGCCGCGCCGGGGCGGTGCACGTCTTCAACGAGCACACGCCGCTCACAGCGGCCGGTGAACTCCTGTCCATGCGGCCCCGGCAACGGCTGCTCACCCGGCTGGTCGCGCCACACGTCCATCGCGTGATCACGGTGAGCGAGCGTCAGCGCGAGCCACTCGAACGACTCGGTTACAAGCGCGACAGGATCATGACCGTCCCGAACGGCGTCTTTCCCCATGACCTGCATGTGGGGAGCGATCGAGCGACGATGCGCGCGACGCTCGGGTTGGCGCCCGAGGACTTCGCCGTGCTGTGTGTGGCCAACCTGCGACCGGAGAAGGGCGTGGCCGTCTTCGCCAAAGCCGTGGCGCGCGGGCGGGCGGAGGGGACGCCCATGCTGAGGGGGCTGGTGGCCGGGGACGGGCCGGAGCGCAGGCGCCTGGAGGAGCTGACCGCCGGGCTCGACGGCGTGGAGCTCCTCGGGTCGCGAGGCGACCCCGCGGATCTCATCGCCGCGTGCGACGCCGTCGCTCTGCTGAGCGAGGCCGAGGCGCTGCCGATGAGCATTCTGGAGGCGATGGCGCTCGGCCGGCCCGTGGTGACCACAGATGTGGGCGGCGCCGCGGAGGCTGTGGCCGACGGCGAAACCGGCATAGTCGTACCGCCCGGTGACACGGATGCCGCGGCGGCCGCATTGGCGCAGCTGGCAGCCGACCCGGCCCGTGCCCAAGCGATGGGCGAACGCGGCCGCGCCCGCCAGCGGGAGCGCTACGGCGGCGAGGCGATGGTCGACGCCTACTGGCGAGCGCTAGCGGAGGTGGCGGCTCGGTGACGCCGGCGGAGCAGCACACGCCCGATCGCTCGGATGGAGAGGGCGGCACGCGATGACGCCGGCGGAGGAACACTCGGGCGCAGAGGGCGGCACGCGGCAAGCCACGCCGGCGCCCCGTTTAGGCGCCGCGTCGCGAACGGCCGCCTCGGGGCGGGCCGATGTCCTTCTCCTTTCGCTCGGCACCACGCTCGGCTGGCGGGCTGCCGATGCCGTCTTCGCCGATCAGCTCCGGCACGCGGGCGCTTCGGTTGTCGCGGCCGCCGTCCGGATGGGAGCCACCGGGCGCCTGCGCCGCGCCTATCCGGTGACCGATTTCGTCGAGGCGGTTGCCGCTCGTCGGGCTCTTCGGGGCGTGCTTCGGCGGCAGCGGCCGCGCTCGCTCGTCATCTCCTCCACCACCGCCGCCATGCTCGCCGACGTCGAGGGCCTCCCCTACGCCGTCCGCCTCGATGCGCCCGCCCGAATCAACCGGCCCGGCCTCCACAACGCGGCCCTTCACGCCCTGGAGCGGCGCGCCCTTGCCCGTGCACGCCTCGTCCTTCCCTGGAGCCGCGCCGCGCTCGACGCGCTGCCGCCGACCCCTGCCCGCGCGGTCGTCGTCCCCCCACCCGTGACGTCCTCTGGCGAGCGCGCCACGACTCGGGAGCGGCTCGCCGTCGCCTACACCCCCGATGTCAAGGCGAAGGGCCTCGACATCGTCTGTGCGGCATGGGCCCACGCAGACCTCGACGACGCGCGGCTGCTCGTCTTCGGTGTGGACCACGACCGAGCCATGGCCCACCTCGAACGCACCGGGGTACCCCTGACCGACGGGGTCGAGTTTCTCGGCAAGACGCCGCCAGCGCAGTTTCGGGCGGCACTCCGTACGGCGCGCGCCTACGTCGGAGGCGCTCGCTGGGAGGACTTCGGCATGGCTCCTCTCGAGGCTCTCGTCGACGGAGCCCTGCTCGTGACCGTCCCGTCCGGGGGTCCGTTCGAGGCACTGACTCTGGCGCGACGGCTCTCACCCTCCCTCGTAGCCGACGTCGTCGCCCCCATCCCGCTTGCCGCCGCGCTCCGCGCCGCGTTCGCGCTTCCCGACGAGGAGGTCGAGCGCTACCGTGCCGAGGCGGCGGGCCTGGTCGATCAGTTTCGCCCCGAGACCGTTCAGAGGGTCGTGGAAGCTGAAGTGCTCCCGACGCTGCTCGGCCGGTAGCCCAGCCCTCTCTCGCTTCTCCGTGGGCGAACGGCAGCCCTCAAGGGCAAGGACCGCACGCGTGTTTCGTCACCCACCCCCCGGCGCGCGCGGGCGTGGGTGAACTTCCTAACGCGTTCGAGCAATTCGGCATCCCACCGCGTAGGCGGCGGTGGGGTGTGCGACGTTTCGACGGGCGTGAGGCATCTTCTCCCTGCCCGGCGCCGCCAACCCGTCTCAGGGAGCTCGCTCCTGCCGGCTCGAACTGTCGCCGGTGACCACGCCGGAGGGACGCGGCCACACGCGGAGGCACGGAGCTAACGGCGCCGCGCCGCCCGCAGCACCGCCCGCTCGAACGCCTCCACGTCCGCCTCGAGGGGGTGCCGCTCGGTAACCGCCAAGCTGCCCGCCGAAAAACGAGCCCGCAGCTCGCCGTCGCGCACCAGCGCAGCCAGCGCCTCCCTCACCGCGCCAAGGTCCGACGGATCCACCACCAACGCGTTCTCCCCGTCCACCGCCACGTCGCCGGCAGCCCCGGCCCGCTCCGAGCAGATCACCGGCAGCCCCGTGGCCGCCGCCTCCCGCACCGTCACCCCGAACGGCTCGTACGTGCTCACCAAAGCCAGCACGTCCGCCGCCGCGTACACGTCCGGCAGCGCGTCCGGCGCCACGTAGCCGCCGAAGCGCACGGGCACGCCCAGCCGAGCGGCCAGCGCTCGAAGCGACCCGTCGAGCGGCCCTGTACCCCACACCTCGAGCTCCGCCTCGCCGGGTGCGAATCCACATGCCGCAAAGGCCTCGAGAAGCAGCGCCAGGTTCTTGTCCGGCACGAGCCGCCCCACCGCCAGGACCCGCACCGGCCCCTCACCCGTAGACCGCACGTGAGCCACACGCGAGAACGGAGCCAGATCCGCGCTCTGCACGCTCACCTCCACCCGCCCCGGATCGATCCCCAGCCGCGCAAGCCGCTCCACGCCCTGCGAGCTGAACACCACGAATCCGTCCACGCGCGGCGCCAGCAGCCGGTGCACGCGAAGTTGCAGCGGGGAGAGCATCGGGTCGCTCCACGGCGTGAGCTCGCTCATGACCACCAGCGAGCGACTCCGCCGTCGGCACCACGCCAGCGCCCGCCAGGTGGCCGGTCCATACTCGGAGGACACCACCACGTCAGGCGAGAAACGCCGAAGCGCGCTCCCCAGCCCGCGCGCCACCATCAGGGGCGTCCGCCCCGGCCGTCGCCACTGCCAGGAACGCAGCACCTCGACGTCGTAGCCGCCCCGCGCGCCGAACCAGGACGGGCTCATGTCCCAGCCCGGCTGCGCCTCCGCGAGGTAGATCACCCGAGGGGTGAGCCGGCCCCGTTCGGCCAGCAGTGCGAACAGCGGCTCCCGGTACGGCACGGGAACCGGCGGGACGATCGCGCAGCGCACCGGCACACCGCAACTTTGCCTGACGGGTCGGGTCGCAAGCGTTTAGCGATGGTCGAAACCGGTGACAACGCGGTGCTGAGTCGGATGGGTCGGCCGAAGCTGCTGCTAGCCTGCCCGGCGCGGTCTTGGGGTGCCGGCCCCGGCAATCTGTGCCGCCACCTCCTTCGATCTCCCGCCGCCCCCTAGGAGGGAATCCACCAACGTGCTTCGAGCCGCAACAAGACTGCTTGTCGTAGCCGTGCTCGCCGTCCTGGCGCTGCCCGGAAGCGCGATGGCGGACCCGATCCGCGACTGCAACGACGACGGGAAGCTCGACAAGGACTACTCGAACAAGGAGCTCCGTCAGGCGCTCGACGACCTCCCCACGGACCTGGACGAGTACAGCAACTGTCGCGAGATCCTGTCCGGTGCGATCACCAGCGGCTCGGACAAGGGCGGGAACCGCCCGACCGTCGGAGCGGACGGCACCGCCCTCCCGCCCGAGGAGGCCGCGGCCCGAGCCGAGGACAACGAGGATCTGGCCGCCATCACGGCGGACCCCGAGAGCAACCCCCCGTCTGTCCAGGTCGGAGGCGAGGAGGTCGAGCCCGGCTCGAACGGCCTGTTCGACCTCGCCACGTCCAGCAACGACCTCCCGGCACCGCTGCTCGTGGCGCTGATCGCGCTTGCCCTAGTGGCCCTGATCGGTGGACTCGTGGCCGTGCGCGAGCGCGTTCCGGCGCTGGCGCGCATCCCGCTCCTGTCCAAGATCCCGACGCCACGTGTCTCGTTCCCCCGATTCAGACGCTGATTCCAGCTCCCTAGCTCCCCGCTCCCCGCTCAGCCGGGTGCGCCCCGACTGGGTCGCCACGGCGGTGCTGGGCGGCGCCCTCGCCGGAATTGCCTTCGGCGCGGCGGGCGGTACGCAGATCGGCCGCACCACGGTGGTGGAGGTCCTGATGGTGGTGTTCGGCGGCGCGGTGGTGGCGGCCGCCGTGGTGTGGGGAAGGCGGGGTCCGATGTACGGCTCGCTGTCCGTGCTGCTGTTCGCCGCCCTGGCCGCCTTCACGGCCCTGTCCATCACCTGGGCGGTGGTGCCCGAGCTGGCGTACATCGAGGTGGGCCGGACGTTCGCCTACTTCGCCGTGTTCGCCGCCGCCGTGGCCGCCGCCCGGCTGGCGCCGCGCGCGGCCCACGTTGCGATCAAGGGGGTCGTGCTCGCGGCCACCGCCGCGACGGTCTACGCGCTGGCGGCGCGGGTGTGGCCGGCGAGCATCGGCGAGAACGAGATCTCCAACCGGATCGGACAGCCGTTCGAGTACTGGAACGCGGTGGGCACCACCGCGGCGCTGGCGATCCCCGGGCTGCTCTGGCTCGGCTCCCGGCGGGGCGGCAGCGTGGCGGCGCGGGTGGCGGCCTACCCCGCCATGGGGGCGGTGATCCTGGCGATCCTCTTGACCCAGTCCCGCGGAGCGCTCGCCGCCGCCGCGCTGGGCGCGATCGCCTGGTTCGCGATCGTGCCGCTCCGGCTGCGGAGCCTGCCGGTGCTGCTGGTGCCGAGCTTCGGTGCGGGCCTGGTGGCGGCGTGGGCCCTGTCGAAGGACGCCTTCGCCGAGACGGCGCAGCCGCTCGCGGTGAAGGAGAGCGTGGCCGGCGAGTTCGGCCTTCTGCTGCTGTTGATGACCGCGGTGCTTGTGCTCGGAGGGCTTGCGGTGAACATGGGGCGGGACCGCTTCGCGCCGACGGTCCGCGTGCGCCGCCGGCTCGGCATCGCCGCGCTGGTGGTGGCATGCGCCATTCCGCTGGTGGCGTTCACCTCGGTGGCCTTCAGCGACCGCGGCCTCGGGGGGACGATCGAAGACCGTGTCGACGAGCTCACGAGCGAGACAGACACGGCGCCCACCGAGCAGGGCGCCGGCCGCTTCGCCGCAGCCTCCTCGACGCGCGGCAAGTACTGGCGCGAGGCGGGGCGGGTGTTCGAGGACCGTCCCTCGGTGGGGACCGGTGCCGGAAACTTCGCGACGACCCGCCTGCGCCACCGCACCGACGCAAGCGTCACCCGCCACGCCCACGGCTTCGTGCCGCAGACGCTCGCGGACCTCGGCATCGTGGGGGTGGCGCTGACGGCCGCGCTGTTGCTCGCGTGGCTCGTGGCCGCCGCTCGGGCGACCTCGCTCTACCCGCGCCGGCTGCCCTTCGCGGACCGCCTCCCGTTCGTCCGCAACCACGGCGAGCCGCCGCCGAGGCGCGACTGGACGCCTGAGCGGGCCGCGCTCGTCGCACTCGGGCTGATCGCTGTGGTCTTCGGCCTCCAGTCCGCGATTGACTGGACGTGGTTCGTGCCCGGCCCGGCGGCGATGGCGCTGGTGGCGGCGGGGCTCGTGGCGGGGCGCGG
>DASZJZ010000168.1:0-24932 GCA_035947555.1 Thermoleophilaceae bacterium
CGCGCCGAGGCGGAGTCCCCGCGCACGGGCGCAGAGCGGCCACGTCGCTAGGGCGCGCGCCTCGCGCCCCTAACGCGCCCGCACCGGGCCGGCCCACTGCAGCGCGCCGCCGCGGATGCGGATGCCGTGCAGGGCTACGACGCGATGCGCCTGGTGCTCGACGCGGTGGCAGCGGTGGGCCGAGGCGCCGCGCGGTGATCAGGTGGCTGCACGACGTCCGAAACCGGCGAAGCGTGCTCGGCACGTACAGCTTCGACCCTTCGGCGACACCACCCTCCGCGACTATGGCCTCTAATGGGCCGGCGCCGGCGCGTGACGGACGGCGACGAACGACAGCACGCGGCGAGCAGGACGAACAGGGCGGCTGCGATTCGTGCCCGGCGGGCGATTCGCATCGGGCGAGGGTAGTTCCGTCCGGCGCCGCCGCCAAGGGGGACCCGGCGCTCCACCTGGCAAACGGGACCGCACGCCGTGCACGGAGCGTACAGCTGGCAATTGGATGGCGAGGGGACGGAGGTCGACGGCGGCCGGTGTAGCTTGGACGCACGCCCGAGCGCTCAGAGAGCTATTTCCTCTCCGCGGAGCACCTGGCGGTGCTGGCCGCGACAGCGGCGCTGTGCGTGGCGTTGCCCGTCGCGGCCCGGACGCATCCGGGTGACTGGACGCGCCTTGTCTCGCGGACCCTGAGCGTCGTGCTCCTCGCCTGGTTCGTCGCCTACCACCTGGTCGTCGCCCTGCAGGGTTCCTACGCGCTCGACTTCGACCTGCCGCTGCACCTCACTGATGCCGCGACCGTGGTGGCCGCGCTCGCGCTGTGGAGCCCCGGAGCGCTGCGTTTCGAGCTGACCTACTTTTGGGGTCTGACAGCATCGCTCCAGGCCGTCCTGACGCCTGGTCTGGACCCCGACGACCGCTTCCCGAGCTTCTTTTTCTGGCACTACTTCATAACCCACTCGGGGGTGGTCGTGGCCGCGATCTTTTTGGCGTTCGGTCTCCGGCTGACCGCGCGCTCCCACGCGGTGCCGCGTGTGTTCGCCGCCACCGCGACATGGGCCTCCCTCGCCGCCACCGGGAACGCGTTGACCGGCGGCAACTACATGTTTCTCGACGAGCGGCCCGAAACCGCCAGCCTGCTCGACTACCTGGGCTCTTGGCCCTGGTACATCCTGGGCGCGGCGCTGCTGGCCCTGGCTCTGTTTGCGCTGCTCGACATCCCCTTCCGGCGCCGGCGCGCCGTCTGGCCGCTACCGGCGAGAGTCTCCGGCTGATGCAGGCCTCGGGCAGCGGCGAGCTGTTCCTGGCGTACCAGGCGATGCTCGTGCACGGGCTTCGCCTCGACAACGACTCGCTGACCGTCAACGGTTTCAACCTCCTCGCCTTCGAGGACGGCATCGACTGGGACATCACGCGCATCAAGGGAGGCGCAGCCGGCGTGCTCGCCGGTGGCCTCTTCAACGTGCACCTGAGCGGCACGGGCAATGTCGCACTGCTCTCGGACGGGGAGCCAGTCCGGCTCAACGTCTCGGAGGCGCCGACTTTCGCGGATCCCGGGCGGCAATCGCGTGGTCCGGCGGGGTGAGCACCAGCCTGAGGGCAGACGTGCAGGCCAAGACGCTCATCGGGCTTGGTCGGGCGAGAGCTTCCAGCTCGGCTTCGCCGGCAGCGGATGGGTGCTGGTGCAGCCCTCGGAGGGCCGCCCCGGCGTGCAGAAATAGCCTTCCGCACTGTTACGGCATGTGCTGAAGGCGTTCCGCTACGCCGTCCGCGAAGAGGAGTTCCTCAACGTGTTCGGCGCCGGCGTCCTCCTGGTGGTGGGGGACCGTCACGTATTCACTGGGGTCTGGCTGGAACGTCGTCGACGCGCTCTACTTCGCGGTCGGGACGCTGACCATGACGAGCGTCTCCGATCCTGACCTGGTGCTCCAAGACGGCTGGCTGAAGCTCTTCGCGGTCCTCTACCTGCTCGTCGGCATTGGCATCCTCGTCGACATCCTGCGACGCCTCGGGCTCGGCTTCGTCGAGGTGCGGAAGCAGGAGCGTGCCGAACACGACGCGGCGCGCGAGGGCCCGGCGCCTACCTGAACGCGGGAACGAGGCTCGGCGCCGCTTGCGCAGTGCGCCCGCCGGTCAGTGCGGCCCGGTGAAGGCCGCGGAGCGACGAGCTGAGAAGGAGCTCGTCCGCGGCGGTGGCGCGCTCGAGCGGGATGGGCTCCTCGCGTGCCGTGTGGCCGGCGGGGGGGTCCGCGAGGAGGCGGGCACGCACGGTGCCGGGAAGCAGGCGGCCGTCGAGGGGAGGGGTGACGAGCGTTCTCCCTTCCCGGATCCAGACGTTCGCGTGGGCTGCCTCCAGCACGTCGCTCTCGAGGTCGACTATCAGCGGCACCGCCTCGAGGCGGCGCACGAGGTCGTCGAGGAGACGGCGGTCGCGCCACTTGTGGGCGCCGAGGCCGCCGGGGAGAAGGGCGGGAGCCAGGCTCACCGGATCGGCGGTGGCGCCGGCCTCGCGGCGGAGGGGACTCACCTCGAGCTCCGGTCCCCCGTCCGCAGGTATCACGATTCGCAGCCGCGCCCGCCGGTGTGACCGCGCGGCCGCCATCACGCGGCGCTCCAGGTCGTCGGGAAGGGCGCGTGCGTACAGCTCGCCGACGCTCTTTCGCAGCCGCTCCAGGTGGGCGGACAGATCGACGACCGCGCCCCCGAGGACGAGCATGGTGGAGAAGACCCCGCAATCTGCATCGGGCCGGGAGCCGCCGCCGGTGAGGGCAAAGACAGGGCGCGGAAGGACAGGCGCTCCGCGGGGGGCCGGTCGGCCCGCCGCGCTGGGCCCTCCGGCCTCGCCCCCCAGCCGCCCGCCCGCCGCCTCCACCACGGGGCGGGCCTTCACCAGGCATTCCTCCAGCTCTGCTTCGGGGTCCGAGTCGGCCACGATGCCGCCACCGGCGCCCAGCCAGATCCGGTCGCCGCGCGTCTCCAGCGTCCTGATCGCCACGTTCAGCTCCAGGCCCGCCAGCGGGCTCGCGTACCCGATCGCTCCGGTGTACGCCTCGCGGGCGGTCGCCTCCAGCTCGGCGATCACCCGCATCGTCTGGATCTTCGGTGCGCCGGTCACCGACCCCGGTGGGAAGCTCGCTCGCACAAGTTCCGCGTCGCCCACCTTAGGCCGGAGCGTGCCGGCGACCGTCGAGACGAGATGCCACACCCCGGGGGCGGGTCGCGGCTCCGCGAGCTCCGCCACCGACACCGACCCGTACTCGCACACCCGCCCGAGGTCGTTTCGCATGAGGTCCACGATCATCACGTTCTCGGCGCGGTTCTTGGGCGAGGCGGCGAGCGTCTCCGGGTTCTCGAGCCGCGGCGCCGTGCCCTTGATCGGCTCGGTGATCACTCGCCTGCCGCGGCGGCGCAGAAACAGCTCCGGGGAGAGGCTGCAGACGGCGCCCCACGGCCCGGCAATCAGTGCGGCGTGACGCGGCTCGAGGGACCGCGCGGCGCGAGCGAAGAGGTCGACGGGCTCGCCGGACCAGCGTCCCTCGAGGCGCAGGCAGAGGTTGGCCTGGAAGCTCTCGCCGCCCGCGATGCGCTCGCGGCACTCCGCCACCGCCGCGACGTGGCCGGCGGCGCCGGGGGCGACGGGATGGAACGCGCCCACGTCGACGGGCCGTTCATGTTCGCCGGCCGCGACGCGCTCCGCCAGGACCTCGAGGCGCTCGCGGAGAGCGGCGTCGCGCGCGTCGCTCCAGAGCGCCTCGAACCACCAGCGGCCGGAGGGATCGCGTCGAAGGAGGTGGTCGTAGAAGGCAAGCGCGAAGCGGGGGAGGGGCACCGGCCGAGGCGGCGAAGGCGGGACGGGCTCGAGCGTCGCGCCGAGCGCGTAGCCGAGGTAGCCGAACCAGCCGCCGCCGACGGCCGCGTCCGCCGCGGGCACGCCGGCCGCCCCCGCCGCATCGCCACGAACGGGGCCCTCCACCTCCGGCTGCGCGTCGAGCAGCGCAAAGGGATCCGCTGCCGGCGCCGCCACCACCACCGGCTCCGAGCCCACCAGTGCCCCGCCTCCCGCCCAGTCGCCCGCCAGTGCGAAGGGGTGCTCGTCGTCTCGTACCAGCAGGGCGCCCTGCGCCGCCTCCGGTCCCCCGTCCAGCGGGACCCGGACCAGGCGGGCGCGGGCTGGGACCGTCACTCGGGCCAGGAGGCGTCCCCCGTGGTGGCGCCGCGCATCACCTTCAGGCCGAGCAGCGCGCACTTCCGGCGGGTGGGGGAGATCTCTATTCCGAGCTGGTCGATCACCCACTCGGCATCCAGATCCGGAACCTCGGACACCGGGATCCCGATCAGCTCCTCCGACGTGATCGACGCCGCCGCCTGCGAGATGGCGCAGCCCTGCCCGTGGAAGCGCAGGTCCTTCACGCGTCCGTCCTCGACCACGATGTGCACACCGAGCTCGTCGCCGCAGAGCGGGTTGTGGTCATGCCACTCGAGGTCGTGCGGATCGAGCTCGCCGAAGTTCCGCGGGTTCTTGTAGTGGTCGAGGATGTAGTCGCGGTACAGGGCGTCCATCAGAGATCGAAGACCTCGCGCGCCTTGCCGAGCGCGTCCACCAGGCGGTCCACGTCCTCCGGCCGGTTGTACACGTGGAACGAGGCCCGCGCCGTCGCCCCCACGCCGAGGCATCTCATCAGCGGCTGCGCGCAGTGGTGGCCCGCCCGCACGCAGACGGCCTCGCGGTCGCACAGCTCGGCTATGTCGTGCGGGTGCATCCCGTCGATCGTGAAAGGAATCACCCCGCCGCGGCGGTCCACACTCGATGGGCCGTACAGCGTGATCCCCTCGACCGCGGGCAGCCGCTCCAGCGCATACGCCGCCAGCTCACGCTCGTGCTCGCGCACGCGCTCCATCCCGACGTCGGCCAGGTAGTCGATCGCCGCCCCGAGCCCGATCGCCTCCGCGATCGCGTTGGTGCCGGCCTCGAACTTCCAGGGCAGCTCGTTCCAGCTCGAGTGCTCACGCTCCACGCGCGAGATCATGTGCCCGCCCGCAAGGAAGGGCCGCATCGACTTCAGCAACTCGCGCCGGCCGTGCAGCATCCCCGTGGCCGGGCCGAGCGCCTTGTGGCCGGTCCAGGCGTAGAAGTCCGCGTCGATCGCGCCCAGGTCGACCGGCATCTGCGGCACCGCCTGCGCGCCGTCTACCACGCTCACGGCCCCGGCGGCCCGGGCCCGGCGGGCGATCTCCCCGACCGGGTTGATCGTGCCGAGCACGTTGGAGACATGCCCGACCGCCACCACCTTCACCCGGCCGGAGGCCAGCACCGAGTCCAGCTCGTCGAGCGACAACTCGCCGCCCTCCGAGACCGACAGATACCGCAGCCGCGCCCCCGTCTCCTCGCACAGCAGCTGCCAGGGCACGATGTTGGAGTGGTGCTCCATCTCGGTGATGAGCACCTCGTCGCCGGCCCGGACGTTCGGGCGGCCCCAGGCGTACGCCACCAGGTTGATCGCCTCGGTGGCGTTGCGGGTGAAGATCGAGCAGTCGGCCGGCCAGCCGAGGAAGGCGGCGATCCGCTCGCGCGCGCCCTCGAACTGCTCGGTCGCCTCGCGGCCCAGCTCATAGACGCCGCGGTGCACCGTCCCGTACGAGTACGAGTAGAAGCGCTCCATGGTCTCGATGACCTGGCGCGGCTTCTGCGCGGTGGCGGCCGAGTCGAGGTACACGAGCGGGTGCCCGTTGATCTCGCGCTCCAGCACGGGGAAGTCCGCGCGCCGGTCGACCAGGGTGGCGGCGACCGCGCCCATTACGCCGCCTCCGCGCGCTCCCCGATGAACTCGCGCACCTGGTCCTCGGCGCCCTTCAGCTTCTCGGCCACCCGGCGGCGCACGAGCTCCTCGAGGCCCGGGTCCTCGAGCCGCTGCACGACCTCCTCGAAGTAGCCCTCCACCAGCACACGCACCGCCTCGGCGCGTGGGATGCCGCGAGTCATCATGTAGAAGATCTGCTCGGGGTCGAGCTCGCCCACGGTGCCGCCGTGGGAGGCCTTCACGTTGTCGACCTCGACGATCAGCGACGGGATCGCGTCGCCCTTCGCCTTCGGCGAGAGCAGCATCTGGTGGGTCTGCAGGTAGGTGTCCACCTCGGGCGCCTTCGGGACGATGTGGATGAGGCCCTCGTACGAGGCCCGCGAGTCGCCCGTGAGCACGCCCTTCCAGACGGTGTCGCCCGTGGTGTGGCCGGCCTCGTGCTTGTCGGTGGTGAACAGGTCGAGGTGCTCGTCGCGCTCGGTGAAGTAGAGCCCGGTGTGGCGCATGTCGGAGCCCGGCTCGGCGGTGATGATGTCGAGCGTCTGCTTGGTGAGGCGCCCGCCGAGGTGGATCGGAACCCACTTCACGCGCGCGTCGCGCCGGATCTCGACCCGCCGGGTCGACAGGTCGTACACCTCGCCCCGTCCCCAATCCTGGTAATGCGCCAGGTCCACGTGCGAGCCCGGGTGCGCGTACAGCTCGAAGGCGCCCGAGTGGAGCGCCTGGCCCTCGAAGTCCGGCGCGAGGAAGTACTCGCGGATCTTGCACTCGGCGTGCTCGCCGACGATCGCCAGAGTGTGCGCCCACTGGGCCGTGCCGGGCTCGTCTATCAGCCAGACCACCTGGATCGGTTTCTCGATCCGCTCGTTCGCCGGCACGTGCACGAACACGCCGCCGGTCCAGAAGGCGGCCGTGCCGGCGGCGAACTTGCTCTCGTCGTGGGGGAGGCGCTTGCCTAGGTGCTCGCGAACGAGCTCCGGGTGCTCCTCGGCCGCCTGTTCGAGCGGCATCACGGTGACGCGCTCGTCGAACACGTCCACGTGCACCACGCTGGCGCCGCGCTGCACGATCAGCGCGGCGTGCTCCTCGTCGCCGAGGTCGACCTCCGGGAGGCCCGGCTCGTAGCGCTTGGGCTCGAGCGCGTCGAGGTCGAGACCCCGCAGTGAAGTGGTCCAGAAGCCGGAGCGCCGCCAGGTGGGGAGCGGCTCGGCCTCGAAGACCTCGAGGGCCGCGCGGCGGCGCTCCTCGACGAGCTCGGCCGCGGTGCGTGCGCTGTCCACCGCACTGGCGACGGCGGGGTTCCTAGCCGGCACTCGCGGCCACCTCCTCGCGGACCCACTCGTAGCCCTTCTGCTCGAGCTCGTCCGCGAGCTCCGGCCCGCCCTCCTGCACTATCCGCCCGTCGATCATGATGTGCACGAAGTCCGGGCGCACGTAGTTCAGGACGCGCGTGTAGTGCGTGATGATGAGGAACCCGCGCTCCTCGCCGCGCATGGCGTTGACCCCGTCGGCCACGATCCGCAAGGCGTCGATGTCGAGCCCCGAGTCGGTCTCGTCGAGCACGGCGAAGTCGGGCTGGAGCATCGCCAGCTGGAGGATCTCGGCGCGCTTCTTCTCGCCGCCCGAGAAGCCCTCGTTCAGGTAGCGGCTGGTGAAGGCCTTGTCGATCCTGAGGAGCTCCATGTGCTCCTTCAGCATCGCGCCGAACTCCTTGACCTTGATCGGCTCCTCGCGCCCCGCGTTCACCGCCATGCGCAGGAAGTTCGCCACCGACACGCCGGGGATCGTGGCCGGGTACTGGAAGGCCATGAACAGGCCGGCCTTTGCGCGCTCGTCGGGGTCGGCCTCGGTCAGGTCCTCGCCGTTCAGCAGGATGCGCCCCTCGGTCACCTCGTAGACCGGGTTGCCCATGAGGCTGTTGGCGAGCGTGGACTTGCCGGAGCCGTTCGGCCCCATCAGCGCGTGGGTCTCGCCCTTCCTCACGGTGAGGTCGACGCCGTGGAGGATCTCCCGATCCTCGGTGCGGACATGCAGGTTCTGGATCTCGAGCGTCATACCAGCGTCGGCTTCTCCATCTTTCGTAGCGGCTGGACGAGGTCGTCCAGCGTCATTTCGTTCAGGGTTCGGACGATGGACCCCTGTACCCGGGTCCACAGCAGCTTGGTGGGGCACGGCTCGGCCCCCTCGCGGGAGCAGGTGAGCACGCCGTCGGCGTCGGCGGTGATGCACTCGATCGGAGCGATGTCGCCCTCGAGGGCGGCGACCACCTCGGCCATCGTGATGTCCCCGGCCGAGCGGGCCAGCGTGTACCCGCCGTGGGCGCCGCGGCGCGACTCCACCAGCTCCGCCTTCCGTAGGCGCTGCACCAGGTGCTCGAGGTACGCAAGCGGAAGTCCCTCCGCGTCGGCGATCGAGCCCAGGCTGATGGGCTGCTCGCCGCCCTGCCTGGCCAGATGCGCCATCACGCGCACGCCGTACTCGGCTTTGGTCGAGAACATCATTGGACGGGCTAAATCCTACCGGGCGGGTCGGAGAAGTCCTGAGGGTTGCGCTACTCCGCCTGGAGCAGCCGGATGTCGTGGGCGATCCGTTCCGAGGTCGCCTCGAAGCCGGGGTAGCCGACGCGCTGGAAGCCTCGCTCGTCCACCAGGGTGAAGCGGGCGTTGTGCTCCTCGGTGATCGTCTGGGGCCGGATGAAGTAGTCGTCCCACAGCGGCTTGAGCTCCGCGCGCGAGCCGAGCACGAAGTCGATGCGCCCGAGGGCGCGCTGCTCCGACAGGAAGGCGCGGGCGCTCTCCGGAGTGTCACGCGGCGGGTCGACGGCGATCGCGATGGCCGGCACGTCCTCGCCGAGGTCGTCGAGCGCGCCCCTGATCGTCTGGGCCTGGACAGGGCAGGTGTCCTCGCAGTGCGTGTACAGGAACGTGACGATCACCGGCTGGCCGCGGAAGTCGCGCATGGAGATGGTCTCGCCGTCCTGGTTGCGCAGCGTGAAGTCGGGGGCCTTCAAACCCTCGGGCATGACGGCGCCTTCGAAGCGGGTGCCGGCGGTGGCGACGCCGTCGTCGTCCTCATCTTGGTCCGGCGCGGCCAGCACTATGAGGCCGAGTGAAAAGACACCAACGAGGAAGAGGGCGATCAGAACGCGGCCATTCATCCGCGCATCAGGCTAGGGATTACGGCTCCACGAGCCCCCGCCGGATCGCATACCGCACCAGCTCCACCCGATCCCGCATCCCCAGCTTGGACAGCAGATTGGAACGGTGTGATTCCACCGTCTTCTCCGACAGCTTCAGCGTCTCCGCGATCTGCCGGTTCGTGAAGGCCTCCGCGATCAGCTTGACCACCTCGAGCTCGCGGGGAGTGAGCGGATCGTCCGGCTCGGGGCTTCCTCGCTCGAGCCACTCGTCCATCAGCGCCCGCTGGGCGTCGTCCGAGAGAAAGGTTCGCCCGGCGGCCACGGTGCGCACCGCCCCGATCAGGTCGGTGTCTGCCGCCCGCTTCAGCACGTAGCCGGCCGCGCCAGCCTCGAGGCCCTCCAGGAAGTAGCGCTCGTCGTCATGCATCGAAAGCAGCAGCACGCGCGTGTCCGGCACGTGCGCCCGGATCTCGCGGGCCGCCTGCAGCCCCGTCATGCGCGGCATCGACACGTCCAGCACCGCCACGTCCGGCCGGTGCGCCTGGGTCGACTCGAGCGCCGCCACGCCGTCTTCGGCCTCGGCGACCACCTTCATGTCGCCCTGGCGGTCGATCAGCATGCGCAAGCCCGAGCGGACGATCCCATGGTCGTCCGCGATGAGGACGTCGATCACGCGCGCACCCGCGTGCCGCCGCCGGGAGGCTGCTTCACGCTTCCCACCCGCAGCGTCACGCTCGTGCCGCCGCCGGGCGCCGACCGCACGTCCAGCTCCCCGCCCACCAGCCGCGCCCGCTCGGCCATCCCGCCGAGGCCGAGGCCCGCGCCGGGGCCCTCGGACCCGGCGCGCGGTATGGCGCCCGGGTCGAAGCCCGCGCCGTCGTCCCGCACCCGCAGCTCCGCGCGGCCGTCCTCCTCCTCGAGCTCCACCTCCACCACCGTCGCGCCCGCGTGGCGAGCGACATTGGCGAGCGCTTCCTGCGCCACACGGAAGATCGCGGTCTGCATCACCTCGGGCAGCTCGTTGGGGTCGCCGCCGGTGCTCATCCGCACCTCGACCCCGGTGCGGGCCGAGAAGCGCTTCAGCTGGGCCTCCACGGCCGGCACCAGCCCGTGGTCGTCGAGGGCCGACGGGCGCAGATGCCGAGCCAGCGTGAGCAGCTCCTCCATCGCCTGGTTCACGAGCCGCTTCAGCTCCGCCAGCTCGGGCATCCGCTCGGGCGCGGTGTCCTGGGCGAGCGCCTCGAGGCGCAGCAGGATTGCCGTGAGCGCCTGGTTCACCTCGTCGTGGAGATCGCGCGCCAGGCGGCGGCGCTCCTCCTCCTGGGCCCGCATGGCGAGCTGCCCGGACCGGCGCCGCTCGTCCTCGATCCGGTCGAGCAGCCGCGTGAAGGATGCGGACAGCCGGTTGATCTCGGCCACGGGGTCGTTGGTCTGGCCGAGCCCGAGCGTGGCCGGCTCCGCCGGGTCGATCGCCTCGATCCGCTGGATCAGACTCTCGAGCGGCCGGAAGCGCCGCTGGAGCATCCACAGGTTCACGCACAGCGACAGCACGATCGACAGAGCCAGAATGAGGAACTGCCAGCGCTGGTCGCGCACGGTCAGGTCGAGGCCGGCCGCCAGGCTGGCCGCGAAGAGGGTGAGCGCCACCAGCACGACGTTCGCCGCCACGATCTGGCCGATGAGGGAGTCGTCGCGGCGCGTCATCCGGGGTCGATGAATGGATCGGATTCCGCCCATGAGGGTCAAATGGGGTCTTCACCCCATATCGGCAGGAGGCCCTCAGGACGAAACTATTGGCGAGGCTTCTTTCAGGCAGGCAGGTCCTGCCGGCGGGGCTTCCGCAAAAAAATCTAGGTCTGGGTCTTCGCCGGGGCGCTCCAAATGGGGCGCCCCGGTTCTGGTTCACGGGAGCTATCCTTTCTGAAGTAATGGCTTCGGGCGCTGACCTCATCCGCAACATCAAGCAGCAGATCCAGGAGATCGATCCCAAGGACGTCCGCGAGGCGATCGCGGCCGGCCAGGCGCCGCGAGGGTCCGCGAGCCCCCAGGTGGGATCTTCCAATGGCAACGGTGCCGTGATCGTCGACGTGCGCGAGCAGCACGAGTTCGAGGAGTCGCACATCCCCGGCGCCGTACACGTGCCGCGCGGGCACCTCGAGTCCCGCGTCGAGGGCCTCGTCCCCGACCGCTCCGGCCGCGTGATCCTCTACTGCGCGTCGGGCAACCGCTCCGCGCTCGCCGCTCACACCATGAAGGAGCTGCTCGGCTACGAGGACGTGGCCTCCATGCGCGGCGGTATCACGCTCTGGAAGGACCGCGGCTACGAGGTCGAGGTGCCCCGGGCCCTCACGTCCGACCAGCGCGAGCGCTACTCGCGCCACCTGCTGATCCCCGAGATCGGCCTCGAGGGGCAGATGAAGCTGCTCGACGCAAAGGTGCTGCTGCTCGGCGCCGGCGGTCTCGGCTCCCCGGCCGCGCTCTACCTCGCCGCCGCCGGCGTGGGCACGCTCGGGATCGTCGACAACGACGTTGTGGACCTCTCCAACCTCCAGCGCCAGGTGGCCCACTCGAACGACCGCATCGGGGTCCCGAAGGTCGACTCCGCCGAGATCGCCGTGCATGAGATCAACCCGGACGTGAATGTCGAGAAGCACCCCGTCCGGCTCGGCGCGGACAACATCATGGAGATCATCGAGGGCTACGACGTGATCGTCGACGGCCTCGACAACTTCCCCACCCGCTACCTCCTCAACGACGCCAGCGTTCGGCTCCAGAAGCCGGTGGTCTCGGCCTCGATCCTCGGGTTCGAGGGCCAGCTATCGGTCTTCCACCCGTACGAGGGGCCCTGCTACCGCTGCCTCTACCCGACCCCGCCGCCCGCCGAGCTCGCCCCCTCCTGCGGCGCGGCCGGCGTGCTAGGCGTGCTGCCCGGCGTGATGGGGCTGCTCCAGTCAGTCGAGGTGATCAAGCTCGTTACCGGCGCCGGCGACACCATGGCCGGCCGCCTCCTCCTGTACGACGCACTCGGCACCACATTCACCGAGCTCAAGGTGCGGCGGGACCCCGACTGCCCGATCTGCTCGCGGGAGCCGGGTTCGATCTCCGACGAGGAGATGGGGGTCTTCCCCGATTACGAAGCCTTCTGCGCCGGTGCCGGCTGAGCCGGCTGCAAACCGTCGCATTCCTGCGTCCTCGGGTCTCGGCTTGCTCAGCAAGCCTTCGACCCTGCGTCCTTGTCGGTTTTCGCCGGCTCAGTCCGGCCCCGTCCCCAGGCCGTCGGATCGACCCTCGCTAGGCTCCCGGCCGTCGTGAGCACGATCAAGATCCCCCCGGTGCTGCGCTCGTCCGTGGGCGGAGCCAAGGAGGTCGAGGCCTCCGGCGGCAACGTCGGCGAGGTGCTGCGCTCTCTGTCCGAGCAGCACCCGGCCACGCAGTCCCAGCTCTTCTCGGAGGACGGCGACCTGAACCGCTACGTCAACGTCTACCTGAACGACGAGGACGTGCGGGTGCTGGACGGGCTCGACACGAGCGTCAGCGAGGGCGACACGATCGTGATCCTGCCGGCGATGGCCGGCGGCGACCGCTGATCGTCCGCCCGCTCCGGCGCTCGCGTCGCGTAGCCTGGGCGGCGTGCGAATCGACAACGTTCACGAGGTCGAGCCGTTCGTGACCCTCGACGGCTCGGAGATCCGGGAGATCGCCGGCCGGGCCGTCGGCACCACGCTCAACCAGAGTCTCGCCCAGGCCACCGTGCCCCCCGGCGGCCAGACCGTGGAGCACTTCCACCGCGAGACCGAGGAGATCTACTTCTTCACCCACGGCCGCGGCCGGGTGCGGCTCGCCGCCGACGACCAGGAGGTCCGCCCAGGCGACGCCGTGGTGATCGCACCCGGCATGCGCCACAAGGTGTGGGCCCTAGGCGACGAGCCGCTGCGCTTCCTGTGCTGCTGCGCGCCCGCCTACTCTCACGAGGACACGGTCCTGACGGAGTAGGCCGGGTCGTCCTCGTGCTCGCGGAAGAAGCGCACCAGCGTCGGCGCGTACTCCGCCAGGCGCGGCACCCGTAGGCCGGCGGCGCCGCCCAGCACGTCGGCGGCGCGGCGCACGTCGAAGCGGACCGGGTGGTTCAGGTAGCGGATCGACTCGCGTGGCGCCCCGCCGAACGCGTTGCGCACGGCGGGCACGCGAAGCGCGCTGGTCACGAGCCGGGCCGGCAGGCGGTAACCCGGCGCGCGCCCCGCGTAGGCCTCGGCGAGGATGCGCTGCACCTCCGCCGCGGTGACGGGCTCGGGATCGACCAGGTGGAAGGTCTGTCCGAGCGCGGAGGGCTCGCGGGCGCCCGCGAGCATGGCGTCGAGCACGAAGTCGACCGGCACGACGTTCACCGGCGCGTTCGAGCGGCCGAGCTGCGGGATCGGCAGCCCGCGCCGACTGCACCACGAGATCGTGCGCAGCATGAAGTAGGGGCCGTCGAACTTCTGGGTCTCGCCGGTGCGCGAGTCGCCGACCACGATCGCCGGGCGGTAGATCGTCGTGGGGATCCGGTCGAGCTCCTGGCGCACCCACACTTCGGCCTGGAACTTGGTCGACTCGTAGTGGTTCTTGAAGTCCTGCCCGAGCGTGAGCTCGTGCTCGTAGACGACCCCCTTGCGCAGCCCCGCCACGTACGCCGTGCTGACGTAGTTGAGCCGCTCCAGCCGCTCGCAGGCGGAGCACAGCTCGAGCACGTTGCCGGTGCCGTCCACGTTCACCCGCTGGGCGAGCTCGAGCGGGACGCCGAGGTTGTAGACCGCCGCTAGGTGGAACAACGTGGACACCTCCGCGGTGAGCCGCTCCCAGTCGGCGTCGTCCAGGCCGAGCCGCCGTTTGGCGATGTCGCCCTCCAGCACTTCTACCCGGCCCCGCGAGGCCTCCCGGGCGACGGCCGCCATGCGGGGCTCGACGAGCGCGGTCACCCTCGCCCCGCCCTCGACCAGGCGGTCGGCGAGGCGCCGGCCGATGAACCCGGGATACCCGGTGAGGAGCACCTGCCCGTCGAACACGGCGCGGCACCGTACTACACTTTCTGAAGTGTTCGAGCCGGGCCTCGACACCAGGCCGTGCGGGGGCAAGTACGGCGACATCGTTCAAGCGATCGGCAATACGCCGCTCGTCGAGCTGCGCCGTCTCAGCCCCAAGCCGGGCGTGCGGATCTACGCGAAGCTCGAGAGCTACAACCCGACCGGGTCGGTCAAGGACCGCGTGGCCCGCTCGATGATCGAGCGCGCCGAGCAGGACGGCCTGATCGGTCCCGGCCAGACCATCCTCGAGCCCACCTCGGGCAACACCGGGATCTCGCTGGCGATGATCTGCTCGCGCAAGGGCTACCCGCTCAAGGTCGTGATGCCGGACAACGTGACCGCGGAGCGCACGCAGCTCCTCCGCATGTACGGCGCGGAGATCGAGTACTCGCCGGGCGAGCAGGGCTCGAACGGCGCGGTGGCCCGGGCGCTCGAGATGGCCGAGGCGGACCCCTCGTACTACCTGCCGTACCAGTACGGGAACCAGGCGAACCCCGACGCCCACTACCACGGCACGGCCGTGGAGATCCTCGAGGAGCTCGACGAGGTCCACGCCTTCGTGGGCGGACTCGGCACGGGCGGAACGCTGATGGGGAACGCGCGGCGCCTGAAGGAGGAGAACGACGAGACGCTCGTGGTGGCGGCCGAGCCGCTACAGGGCGAGCTGGTGCAGGGGCTGCGTTCGCTGGAGGATGGCTACATCCCGCCGATCATCGACCTGTCGCTGCTTGACAGGAAGATCTTCGTGTCCAACCGCGACTCGGTCGTCTGGACCAAGCGCCTGCTCGAGGAGGAGGGGCTGTTCCTGGGGGTCTCGAGCGGGGCGATCGCCTCGATCGCCGTTCGGATGGCGAACGAGATGGACGAAGGGAACATCGTGTTCGTGGCGCCCGACGACGGCTGGAAGTATCTGAGCTCGGGCGTGTACTCGAAGTCGATCGAGCAGCTCGAGGCTGACGGCGTGCTGGAAAAGGGCTCGTTCTGGTAAGAGGCGCGGCGCTCCGGCGCGGGCCGCTTCCCCGGGCGCCCTACGGGACCGGCTTCGCCCGCGGGCGGTCCTCGTCGGCGTCGTCGTCGTAGTCGTTCACGCCCTGCAGCGTCTCCTTGAACTCGCGCACCCCGCGTCCGACCGAGCGGGCCGCCTCGGGCAGCTTCTTCGGCCCGAGCACGATCAGGGCGATGCCCAGGATCACGAGCAGCTCGAGTGGACCGGGCGCCGAGATGAAGGCGAGCATCGCCGCTCAGGCTAGCGCCCGGATCAAGGACGTGCGAGGAGATCCTCGCCGGCGACCTCGCGCAGGGCCACTACGTGCTGCGCGCTCGAGGTCATGATCGACCCGAGCGGGAGGAGGAGGCGGGTATTGCGAAGCGTCGCCAGGACCTCCTGGTAGGTGCTCACGGTTTCGGACTCCAGGTCGATCGCAAAGCGGGCGAACCCCGCGCGGCTGCCGAGGGCGGCGCCGAGGCGGGGTGGGGGCACGGTGGCGCGGGGCGACCGCCGACCACGGGCACGAAGCGTCTGCTCGAGGCCCCGAACGTGCTCGCGCTCGTGGTCGAGAAGGGTCCGCCCGAGCCGCGGATCGATGGCATCCCGGGCAAGGGCGAGCTCGTAGAGCGACGCGAGCCGATGCTCGAGGACGAGAAGCCGCTCGAGCTGCTCGACGTCGGAGGGCTGCGCCGCAGCCGCCCGGGGCCGGATGAGGGCGCCGGCCGCTGCGCCCCCAATCAGGAGGGCGAGCCCTTCTCTCCTCGCAAGCAGGTTTTTCTCTTCGCCCGTCAAGTGCCCGTCACGAACGCGAGCTGCGCTGCGGGCTCGCCGCTCAGCGCCTGCACCACCGCGAGGTCCTCCGCCTCCTCGGCGGCGATCTCGGCCACCGTCCGGCGCTGGTCGGCGCCGGGGAGCGTCTGCAGGGCGTGGAGGTGTGCGCGCACCAGGCGCTCCTCCAGGTCCGCTGCGAACCGCAGCGCCTCGTCCTCGTTGTGCATCCGTGCGAACTGCGGCGCGTACTCCTCCGGCGGGCGTCCGCCCGGCGGCTCCCCGCCGAGCTCGCGGATCAGCGTCGACAGCCGCTCGGCGTGCTCCTCCTCCCGGGCCTGGATCCTGCGGGCATAGCCCCGGGCATCGCCCCGCAGCTGCTCGCCGATCGCGACCCAGGCCGCCGCCGCCGCGTGCTCGAAGGCAGTCACCGAGCGGAGCATCGCCGCGCCAGAGCCAGGCTCGGGGCCGCCCGCGGGTGCAGGGTCGCCGCCCCCGCAGGAGGCGAGCGTGACCGCGGCGGCACCGCCCAGCGCCGCGCGCCGTGTCAGCCGACCCGGCATCCGCCGCACACTAGCCTTCTCCCAGTGAGGATCTCCCGCGCGCACTGGGACGAGCTCGTCGCGCACGCCCGTGAGGAATCACCCAACGAGTGCTGTGGCTACATGCGCCTGACGGACGGCACGGTCGAGGAGGTCTTCCGCGCGGTCAACGAGCGGGCGTCCCCGTACGGCTACGAGCTCGACCACCGCAGCCTCTTCGCCGCCAACGAGCTGGACGACGAGGGCTACGGCGTCGCCATCTACCACTCGCATCCGCGCAGCGCCCCGGAGCCGTCGCAGACCGACATAAACCTCGCGCAGTACCCCGACTGGACCTACTGGATCGTCTCGCTCGCCGGGGAGCCCACCGTGCGGGCCTGGCGCATCGCGAACGGCGGAGTGGAGGAGGAGCGGATTGACGTCGCCTGATCTCATCTGCCCTTCGTGCGGGCTCGAGCACGGGCAGGGCGACCGCTCGTTCTGCTCGCGCTGCGGCATGCCGCTCGTGGAGCCCGGCGGGGAGCCGCTCGACGAGCCGCTCAGCGAGGCCCACGGCCGTGCCCGCAAGATCGACCCGCGCTACACCGAGGGACGCCTCGTCCGGGTGGCCGGCGGGCGCAACCAGGCGGAGGCGGAGTTCATCCAGGGCATGCTGCTCGAGGAGGGGATCCCGAGCATGCTGCGCCGCTCAGCCGGCTTCGACGTGCCCGACTACCTCGCCGCCGGCCCGCGCGACGTTCTCGTGCCGGAGGCGGCCACCGAGGCCGCGCACGAGCTGCTCCACCAGACGGACCTCGCCCCGGCGGCCGGCGAGGCGAGCCGCCCGAGCCTGGTGAAGCTGATCGCGGTGATCGGCATCGGCTGCGGAGCCGTCGTCCTGCTGGCCTGGCTGCTGCAGGGCGGCGGCTAGGCGGGCGCAGCGTCGGCGGCGACCCGCGCCCGGTGGGCGTCCCCCGCCGCGCGGTCCGGCCGCGAGGCGCCGTCCAGGTAGGCTTCGCCGCCCGATGGACTTCGCTCCCTCCGACCGCGTCGCCGCCCTCCTCGACCGCGTCCGCGAGTTCATGGAGGAGCACGTCGAGCCTGTCGAGCGCGAGGCCGTCGCGGCGCTCGACCGGGAGGTCGCGCCGGGCGTGCCCTACCCCGCCGTCCTCGTCGAGCTGCGCGAGCGCGCGAAGGACGAGGGCCTCTGGAACCTCTTCCTGCCTGACGACCGCTTCGGTCCCGGCCTCACCAACTGGGAGTACGGGATGCTCTGCGAGCTGATGGGCCGCAGCGCCGTGGCCCCGATGGTCTTCAACTGCGCCGCGCCGGACACCGGCAACATGGAGATCCTCGCCGAGCACGGGACCGAGGAGCAGCGCGAGCGCTGGCTCCAGCCGCTGCTCGACGGCGCCATCCGCTCCTGCTTCTCGATGACCGAGCCCGAGACGAGCGGCTCGGACCCCACCGGCCTCGCCGCACGCGCGGAGCTCGAAGGCGACGAGTGGGTCATCAACGGCCACAAGTGGTTCACGTCGGGTTACAACGGAGCCGCGGTGGCGATCGCCATGGTGGTCACCGACCCCGACGCCCCTCCCCACAAGCGCGCCAGCATGATCCTCGTGCCGGTGGAGACGCCCGGGTTCATCGGCGTCCGTCCGGTGCCGGTGATGGGACACGACGAAGGGCCCGGCCACTGGGAGGTCCGCTACGAGGACTGCCGCGTGCCCGCCGACAACCTGCTCGGACCGCGCGGCGCCGGCTTCGCCATCGCCCAGGACCGGCTCGGTCCCGGCCGCATCCACCACTGCATGCGCGCGATCGGCTCGGCCGAGCGGGCCTTCGAGCTGATGTGCCGCCGCGCCCACAAGCGCACCTCCTTCGGCGGCCCGCTCGCCGAGAAGCAGTTCGTGCAGGACTTCATCGCCAAGTCGCGCATGGAGATCGACTCGGCGCGCCTGATGGTGCTGCACGCGGCCTGGCGTATGGACACCGAGGGCAAGCGCGCCGCGCGTCAGGACATCTCGATGATCAAGGTCATCGCCGCGCAGATGCACCAGCGGGTGCTGGACCGCGCCATGCAGGTTCACGGCGCGCTCGGCATGTCCGACGACACGCCGCTGGCCGCGATGTGGCGTCAGGGCCGCTGGCTGCGCATCGCCGACGGCCCGGACGAGGTGCACAAGATGGTGATCGCGCTGCGCGAGCTGAACCGGTTCAAGCCGCGCGAGGCCGACGCGGCGGAAGCGCCCGCCCCGGCGGCCCCCGTCAAGGCGTGAGGCAAAGCGGGCGCGGGAGGTCGCCGCGGACGTGAGGCTGAGCCCGGCGTGAAACTCACCGACGAGCAGACCGCCTTCGTCGAGGCGATCCGCGACTTCGCCGCACGCGAGCGCCTGGAGGAGCCGCCGCACGACGGCCACTCCCCAGAGGTGGCCGCCCGCATGGGCGAGCTGGGCTGGTACGGGCTGCAGATCCCGGAGGAGTACGGGGGTTCGGGCGGCAGCTTCGTGGACGCCACCCTCTTCCTCGAGGAGGTGGCGCGCGGGCGCATCCCTGTGAGTGCCTACGGGGTCACGCTGATCGTGGTCGGCGCGCTGAACCGCTTCGGCAGCGAGGAGCAGAAGCGCGACCTGTTCGGGCGGGTGGTGAAGGGCGGCACGCTGGCGATCGCGATGTCGGAGCCCGAGGCGGGCTCGGACGTGGCGAACCTGAAGACCCGCGCACGCCGCGAGGACGGCGAGTACGTGCTCGACGGCGCGAAGATGTGGTGCTCGTACGCGCACCGGGCCAGCCACACGCTGGTCGTCTGCCGGACCGGTGACGGCGACCGGCACGAGGACATGTCGATGATCCTGGTGCCGCGCGATGCCGACGGGCTCACGATCACGCCGATCCCCACGCTCGGCGGCGAGGAGACGAACGAGCTCCACCTCGACGGCGTGCGGGTACCCGACGACGCGCTGATCGGGCGGGAGGGCGGCGGCTGGAAGCAGCTGATGGCCGGGCTCAACTACGAGCGCACGATCCTGGCCGCCACGGCACTCGGACTGGCCCAGCGGGCCTTCGACGACGCGCTCGCGTACGCCAAGGAGCGGCGCCAGTTCGGGCGGCCGATCGGCAGCTTCCAGGCGATCTCGCACAGGTTCGCCGAGCTGGCCACCGAGATCGCGCAAGTGCGTCTGCTGGTGCGGTGGGTGGCGTCGCTGACCGACGAGGACCCGAGCCGGATGCGGCCCCAGGAGGCGTCGATGGCGAAGCTGGCGGCGTCCGAGCTGGCCAAGCGCTGCGCGCTCGAAGGGGTCCAGATCATGGGCGGTTACGGCTACGCGACGGAGTACCCGATGGAGCGCTACCTCCGCTCGGCCGTAGTCGGGACGATCTACGGCGGCACGTCCGAGATCCAGAAGAACATCATCGCGAAGACCCTGGGGCTCTAGCCCGCGGTCAGCGAGTCCAGCAGGTAGCGCCAGTCGCGCTCCACGCCGGCCAGCTCACGCCCGAAGGCATCCACAACCACCGAGCGCGGCCCCCGGTCGAGGGCGCTCGTGGAGAGGTCGGCGGCCGCCCGGGCGCCGTGTTCGCGCTCGAGCATGTCGAAGACCGTGCCCCCGAGCAGCATGGCGTCGCGCACGTCCGGCGGGAAGCTCGGCCGGCCACCCTCGCGCAGCCGGCGCACCATCGCGGGACGCAGGTGCTGCACCTGGCCGGCGAGCCACGTCGCGGCGCCCTCGCATAGCCACGCCCAGCGCACGTAGCGCTGGAAGGCGGCGGGGGAGAAGGGCGGCGGGAGGGCTCGGTTGTTCGCCCCCACCACCAGGTGCGAGTACTCATGCTCGGGCGACAGGAGCAGCGCCTGCCGCGAGCCCGGCACGCCCGACGCGCGCCGCTCGAGCGCCGGCGGCGACAGCACGTGGATCTCCTGCTCGCCGAACCACCCGGCGAAGTAGCGCCGGCTGGCCGGCGCGGCCCTCAGGCGCGCCAGCGGCAGCCACGGGTGGGCGAGGGCGAGCGCCCACGGGCGCGGGTGCAGCACCACCGCCACCTCACCCGGGGTGCGCTCGTAGAAGCCGTCGAGCTCGTCGCGCAGCACCTCGAGCGCGGCGAGCACGGCCGCCGCCTCCTCGACCTGGGAGGAGTCGTGGCGCGCCGAGAACGACAGCGAGTGGGACTCGACCCATGGCACGGAGCGGAACTCTGGCACGGGAACCTCCGGCTCGCCGCAGGCGTATAGACGTCATGCGGGTCGCGCTACCAGCTGCGGGCCATGATCGACGTCATGACGAGGGGCGCCGAGATGCAGCTGGAGCGCGCGGCCGCCCTGCGCGAGGAGCTGGAGGCGCAGCGCCGCTAGGCCAGGACCGGCACGGCGTCCGAGGCGATCGCCTCGATCTCTTCCGAGGCGCGCTCGAACTCCTCGTCGGAGAGCACCGGGGTGCCCTCGAACGGGAGGTCGCGGTAGAGCTCGATCCAGGAGCGGCAGCCGTGGTACTCCGGGCGCACCTTGACCGTGACGGGCCGCGGGATGCGGAAGGTCCGCAGGACGATCACGTGCAGCGGATGGCGACGCTTCCAGGCGAGCCGCTTCTCCGCGTAGTCGGTCGTCCAGATGTAGTAGGGCCGCAGCGCGTCGATCGCGCGAGGGTCGGTGATGAGGTAGCTCGCGGCCACCTCGGCCCAGGCCCGGATGCGCACGCGGTCCGGCTGCGGGATGCCGCCGTCCTGCACGAGCGCCCGGGCCGGCGGCTCGTTCTCGGGCCAGACGCCCTCCTCGAGGGCGCGGCCGAGCTCCGGCACGTGGGCGTCGCGGACGCAGTCGTTGCGCTGGTGGTCGAAAGTGGGGTAGAGGAAGAAGCGGTCGTGCTCGATCTCGAAGTGCTTGTTCTCCTCACGGATACCGCCCTTGCGGAGCGTGAGTAGCTGCTCGCCCTCGGCGAGCGCGCGCACGGTTACGGCCCATTCCTTGAATGCGACTGGCATAGACGAGGGATACCTCCAAGCTCCGCGCCAAGCTTTGCGTGCCTCCGGCGGCGGGGGCGCGGGCGGGGCTCATTCTTACCAAAGAGATTCCCGGTTTCAAGGGAAATTTCGTGCCGAAACGCACTTAACGCGCTGCGTATACGGCGGCGAAGTCGTGCTCCCCGAGACCGGCCTCGTCGGCCCGCGCGTAGAGCGTCTCGGCCAGGGCGGCGAGCTCGAGCTCCATGCCGAGCCGGTGCGCCTCGTCGAGGCAGTGGCGCATGTCCTTGAGCATGTGCTCGAGCTTGAAGAGGGCGGGCTCGAAGCGCTCCTCGAACATGGGCGGGCCCTTCAGGTTGAGCATGGCGCTGGCGCCGGCGCTGCCGGCGGCCACCTCGAGGAAGGCGTCGCGGTCGAGCCCGGCGGCCTTGGCCACCCGGACGCATTCGGCCAGCGCAGCCGCGTTCACGGCCCCCATCGTGTTGGTGAGCAGCTTGGCCATCTGGCCGTGGCCGACCGGCCCGACGTGGACGATGCGCCCGCCGAGGACGTCGAAGAGCGGGCGAGCCTTGTCGAAGTCCTCGGATGAGCCGCCGGCCATGATCGTGAGGGTGCCGTCCTCGGCCTTCGGCTTCGAGCCGGACACGGGCGCCTCGACGTAGGGGCGCGCCCCGAGGCGCTCCTTGATGGCGCGGGAGGCGCTGGGCGCGATCGTGGACATGTCGACGACGAGGGCCTGCTCGTCAAGGGCACCCGCGGCACCGTTCTCGCCGAACAGGATCTCCTCGACCTGCGGGGCGTCGGGGACGATGCTGACGAAGGCGTCGGCGTTTTCGGCGGCGTCGGCGGGCGTGGCCGCGGCACGGGCACTGTCGTGCTCGGCGGCGAAGCGCTCGGCCTTCTCGCGGGTACGCGTGTAGACGGCGACCTCGAGGCCCGCCCGGACCAGGTTGGCGGCCATGGGCGCGCCCATGATGCCGAGGCCGGCGAAGGCAACGCGGCGGAGGTTCTGCATGCCGTGAAGCTAGCCGGTCCGCCGTCGCCACCGTGGGCACGCCGCTCCATGCGCCTCCTCGCCGCGGGCGCCGGCGCCCGTTCAGGCCGCCCCGTGTCCGCCGCCTCCGGGGGTCTCGATCCGCAGGCGATCGCCCTTCTTCAGCCAACCCGAGGCCTTCGCGGGCAGCTCCTCGCCGTTCAGCACGTTGCGACCGGGCGCCCCGGGTTCGCCTCCGTCCGCTCCGGATGGCGCGTGGCGGCGACGCTCGGTGATGAGCGAGTACCGCATGTCGGCGAGCGCCTCCAGCTCTCGCACGACGCCGTCCCCGCCCCGGTGCCGCCCGGCACCGCCCGAGCCACGCCGGAGGCCGTACTCCACCGCCCGGAGCGGGAACTCCAGCTCGAGCGCCTCGATGGGCGTGTTCAGGGTGTTGGACATGGCGACGTGCACGGCGCTCGGACCGTCGGCGTCCGCGCAGGCGCCCTGGCCGCCGCCGAGCGTCTCGTAGTAGGTGAAGTCGTCGCTGCCGAGGGTGACGTTGTTCATGGTCCCCTGGCCGAGGGCGTGGCCGAACGCGGCGAGGACGAGGTCGGCCACCCGGGATGACGTCTCGACGTTGCCCGCCGCCACCGCCGCCGGCGACCGCGCGTTCAGCAGCGAGCCCTCGGGGGCGATCACGGTGACGGGCCGGTAGGCGCCCTCGCAGGGCGGGACGTCGGGATCGGTGAGGACGCGGAGCGCGAAGTAGCACGCCGAGAGCGTGACGGCGAGCGGGCAGTTGAGGTTGCCCTCGTGCTGGCCGGCGGACCCGGAGAAGTCGAGCGTGAGCCGATCGCCCTCGACGGTGGCCCGAAGACGAAGCTGAAGGTCGCTTCCGTCTGCCTCCAGCACGTCGGTCGCCTCCCGCACGCCGTCCTCGAGCTCCGCGAGCCTTGCGCGGGTTCGGCGCTCGGCGTAGTCGAGCGTCTCCTCCAAGCCGTCGCGATAGGTCGCCAGGCCGAAGCGCTCGATCAGGGCACCTACCCGCTCAGCTCCGGCTCGCCCGGCGGCGAGCTGGGCGCGCAGGTCCGCTTCGCGCTGGCGCGGATTTCGCATACGCCCCGCCAGTTCCCGAAGCGTGGCGTCCTCCAGCCGCGTGGGCGGGATCACCACGCCCTCCTCCTCCAGCGAGCGGGAGTGCGCCGGCATGCTGCCCGGCTCGGCAGCGCCCACGTCGGCGTGGTGCGCCCGGCTCGCCGCGAACCCGATCAGCTCCCGACCGTGGAAGAGCGGCGCGATCACGGTGATGTCCGGCAGGTGGGTGCCGCCGCGATACGGGTCGTTCAGGATCCATGCCGCCCCAGGCTCGTGACCCTCCTCCAGCACCGCGGCCACGGCCGACGGCATCGCCCCGAGGTGCACCGGGATGTGCTCCGCCTGCATCACCATCCGGCCGCGCTCGTCGAAGAGCGCCGTGGAGGCGTCGCGGCGCTCCTTGATGTTGGCCGAGTGGGCGGAGCGGACGAGCACCGCGCCCATCTCGTCGCAGGCCGCGCGGAGGGCGCCGAGCATCACCTGCAGGGTGACCGGGTCTAGGCGGCTCACCGCTCGAGGACGACGGTGTCGGCGTCGGCGCGTGCATGCCAGCCGGGCGGGACCACGAGGGTCGCGCCCGGGAGCTCGAAGATGGCGGGACCGTCGAGCTCCGCCTCACCGGGCCCGACGACGCGGGCCTCGAGCCGGTCGTCGCCGAAGCGGGCGGATCGAGTGCCCCGATCGTCGCCCGGAGCCGGCTCGGAGGGTGGGGGCTCGACACCCGGAAGCGCGGCCGCGACCCGCACGGTGACGAGCTCGAGCTCGGCCTCCGGATCGGCGTAGCCGTAGCGCTCCCCGTGCGCTCGGTCGAAGGCCGTGCGCAGCTCGTCCGGCTCGGGCGAGAGCGAGCCGCCGATCGAGAGCTCGAAGGCCTGGCCGGCGTAACGGAGGTCGTAGGTGGCGCGCAGCTCGGGGGTGAGGGGCGCCTCCTCGTTGCCGACGGCGGACCCGGTCGCGCGTCGCTCGGCGCCGCCCGGATTGCGTTCTCCGGCGGCCGCGGCTCCGGGCGCGCGCTCCGCTCGCGCACGATGCGACCGGTCCCCAAGCTCCCTCCTCGCCCTATCACCCAGCCGCTCCACCACCTCGGCGATCGCCTCCCGGGTCAGGGCGTCGCCTCCGAGCAGCACGCTCTCCACCACGTCCCGGCGGCGCTCCGACACGACCAGGCCCAGCGCTGACAGCACCCCCGACGCGATGGGGGCGATCACCCGCGACATGCCAAGCTCGTCCGCGATCTGCGCCGCGTGCAGCGGGCCCGCTCCGCCGAACGCCACCAGGGCCATCTCGCGAGGGTCGATTCCGCGCTCGACCGTGACCACTCGCACGGCCTGCGCCATCTCTGCGCTCGCCACCCGCGCGATGCCGGCCGCCGCCTCCTCGATCTCAAGTCCCAGCTCGCCGGCCAGGCCGCCCACCGCCCGCTCGGCCGCCTCACGGTCGAGGCGGACGCCTCCGGCGAGGGGCGAGTCGGCATCGAGCCAGCCGAGGAGCAGGTCGGCGTCCGTGACGGTCGGCTCCGTGCCGCCGCGCCCGTAGCAGACGGGCCCGGGCTCGGCCCCCGCGCTGTCCGGGCCGACGCCGATCCGCTTCAGGGCGTCCACGCGCGCGATCGAGCCGCCCCCCGCGCCGATCTCGAT
>DASZJZ010000169.1:0-3118 GCA_035947555.1 Thermoleophilaceae bacterium
TATACGGTTCCGGCGTGCTGCGACGCCGTGAGTTCGTGCGGGCCGCCGGCGCGGGTCTTGCGGGGGCCGCCCTGGCGGGCGCCGGCTGTCGCGCGCTGTCCGAGCGCGAAGCGGGCGACGAGACCGCCGGACCCCGCAACATCGTCCTGATCGTCATCGACACGCTGCGCCCGGACCACCTGGGCTGCTACGGCAACGAGGTCGTGCGCACCCCTAACCTCGACGCGCTCGCGAGCGAGAGCCTCCGCTTCACGCGCGTCTTCCCCGAGGCCATGCCGACCGTGCCCGCCCGGCGGTCGATCCTCACCGGCAGGCGCGTCTATCCGTTCCACGGGTGGCAGCCGTGGGAGGGACTGGCGAAGCGCGCCGGGTGGTCGCCGATCATGCCCGGCACGCCGACTCTGCCGACCATCCTCCGCGAGCGGGGCTACTGGACGGCGTACCTGAGCGACAACCCCTTCCTCACGCACGCGGAGGTGTTCGGATCGTTCCGCGACAGCGTCGACCGTTACGTCTCCGTGATCGGCCAGCGGGGAGTGCGCCGGCCGGCGGACAGCGTCCCGCGGGCGGAGGCGGTGCGCCGCCTGCCCCCGGTCATGCGCACGGAAGCGGGCATCCGCCAGGTGCGCCAGTACCTGGCGAACAACGGCGCCGGCGAGGTGGACGAGGAGCAGGCCGCCGCCCGCGTGTTCAGCGAGGGCGAGCGGCTGCTCGGCGAGGGGGCGGGCCGCAAGCCGTTCCTGCTCATCGTCGACTCCTTCGATCCGCACGAATACTGGGCGCCGCTGCGCGAGGACCTCGAGCTGTACGCCGACCCCGAATACCGCGGCGCCGACATCGCCGACGTCCGTTACACGTGGTCGGACTACCTCTCCGGCGACGAGCTCCGCCACCTGCGCGCCACCTACGCCGCGTCGGTCACCGCGGTGGACCGCTGGCTGGGCCACTTCCTCGACGGGCTGCGAGGGCGGGGGCTCGAGGGCGACACCGTCGTGGCGCTCGTCAGCGACCACGGCATCTACCTGGGCGAGCACCGGCTCACGGGCAAGTCCGACAGCTACCTGCACCCCGAGCTGATCCAGGTGCCGTTGCTGCTGCGGGACCCGGACGGCCGCGGCGCCGGCGCGGTGAGCGACTACTGGGCAAGCACGGTCGACCTCGCGCCCACGCTGACGGCGATGGCGGGCACGCCGCCCGCCGACCGCTTCGAGGGCACCGACCTGTCGCCGCTGCTCGACGGCGGCTCGCCCGCCGCGCGCCGCGAGTTCGCCTACGGCGGCTACGGCAACTTCTCGTTCGTGCGCGACGAGCGCTGGGCGTACGTCGTGCGCAACGACAACGGCTGGCGCCTGCTCTACGACCTGACGGCCGACCCGAGCGAGCAGCGCGACCTGTCCGCGCAGCATCCGCAGGTCGCGCAGGAGCTGTGGGAGCGGCTGCTCGGCGAGGTGGGCCGCCGCCCGCCGCGCTACAGCTTGGAGTGGACGCAGCAGCCGTCGCGAACGCTCGCCGGGTAGGGCGGCTCGCCTGGGCGCCGCCGCCGGCGAAGCCGTGCTCGCGGGCCCGCCGCGCCGCGAGCCGCCTAGGCGGCCGGCCGGATCGGCTCGCGCCGCGCTCGCGTCACCTCTCGCGCCGTCTCCACGAACGCTTTCAGCCCCGGCACCGCTACCTGCTCGGCCACCCACCCGAGCCCGACTCGCCGCGGAGGCACCCAGCCCTCGAGCGGCAGCGTCGCCGTGCGCGGGTCCGTCTCGTCGATCGCGAGCCGCGTCAGCAGCGCGACCCCCCGGCCCGCGGCCACCATCCCCTGGATGATCGCGTTGTCGCCGGCGTACGCGACGCGGTGCAGGTCGATGCCCAGCCCGCGCAGGTACGAGTCCACCCGCTCCTGGGTCCGGCAGCCCCGGTAGCCGATCAGCGGCAGCGAGCTCAGGATCTGGAGCGGCACCTCCGGCGCCTCGAGCAGCGGCGAGTCCGCCGGCACGAGCAGCAGGTAGGGGTCCTCCATCAGCTCCTCGGTCTCGAGCGACGATCCGGGGACGGGAAGGACGCAGAAGGTCACGTCGAGAGCGCCGTGGCGCACCCGGTCGACCAGGTCGAGGTCGCAGCCTGCCTCGTGGATCTCGAGGCGCAGGTCGGGGTAGGTCTCGGCCACGCTCGCCGCTACCCCCGGCAGCACCCGGACTCCCACGCTCTGGTAGGTCCCCACGCGCAGCGTTCCGGCGTCCCCCTGGTCGAGCGCCTGGAGCTGAGCCTGCGCCATCCGCAGCCGTGCGAGCACCACGGTCCCGTGCTCGAGCAGCAGCGACCCCGCCGCGGTCAGACCGACGGGGCGGCGCCCACCCGGCCGGTCGATCAGCGGCCGGCCGACGAGACGCTCCAGCGCCGCGATCTGCTGGCTGACCGCCGACTGCGTGTAGCCGAGCTCGTCCGCCGCCCCGCCGAACGAGCCGGTGGCCGCGATCGCCTCGAGCGCCGCCAGGTAGCGGAGCTCCAAGCGCAGCCAGCCGTTCGCCGCCATTGCCGCAAGCTACCCCTGCTGCCTTTGGCAGCCATGCAGTTGCCATTAAGGCCTTGTTGCGATCGGTGCCAGAAGCAATCCGAATTGCTTGCGCGTCGGGGCGGGTGAAGGCTCCCGGCCATGAACCGCACCGTCGCCCTGACCGGACTCACCTGCCTCCTCGCCATCGCCGCCGGCATCACGGCGTGCGGAGACGACGACGGAGACGAGGAACCCGGCCGCTCCGGAGCCGACAGCGTCAACGTCTACTCCTCGCTGCCGCTGCAGGGCGCCCAGCGCCTCCAGACGCTGGCGATGGTGAACGGCATAAAGCTCGCCCTCGAGCAGAAGGGCGGCAAGGCCGGCGACATCACTGTCAAGTACACGTCCCTGGACGACTCGACCGCGCAGGCCGGCAACTGGGCGCCCGAGGCCACCTCCGCGAACGCCCGCCGGGTGGCCCAGGACGACAACGCGATCGCCTACATCGGTGAGTTCAACTCGGGCGCGAGCGCGATCTCGATGCCCCTGCTGAACGAGGTGCCGATCGCCCAGATCAGCCCGGCCAACACGGCCGTGGGCCTGACCTCGGACGAGCCGGGCGCCGACGAGGGCGAG
>DASZJZ010000170.1:0-20436 GCA_035947555.1 Thermoleophilaceae bacterium
GTCCGGCGCGGGCTGCTGCGCGGCCGGATCCGCCGGCGGCGGCGCGGGCCGCGCCCCCAGCTCCGGCTCCGGCCCGGCCGGCCTCGGCGGGAGGAACTGGCGGCTCCCCTCCTCCATCGTCAGAACTCCGTGTCGATCCAGTCCATCATCGAGCGCAGCTCCCGCCCCTCGCGCTCGATCTGGTGGTCCTTCTGCTCGGCCCTCAGGCGCTGGAAGTTCTCCTGGCCCGCCTTGTTCTCGGCGATCCACTCGCGGGCGAAGTCGCCGGACTGGATCTCGGCGAGGATCTGCTTCATGGCCGCCCGCGTGGGCTCGCCGACGATGCGGGCGCCGCGCGTGAGGTCGCCGTACTCGGCGGTGTTCGAGATCGAGTAGCGCATCCCGCTGATGCCCTTCTCGTACATGAGGTCGACGATCAGCTTGAGCTCGTGCAGGCACTCGAAGTAGGCGAGCCGGGGGTCGTAGCCGGCGTCGACCAGGGTCTCGTAGCCGGCCCTCACCAGCTCTGTGACGCCGCCGCATAGCACCGCCTGCTCGCCGAAGAGGTCGGTCTCGGTCTCGTCCTTGAAGGTGGTCTCGATCACGCCGGCGCGGGTGCAGCCGATGCCGCGGGCGTAGGCGAGCACGAGGTCGCGGGCCTCGCCGGTGGGATCGCTGTGTACGGCGATCAGCCCGGGCACGCCGTTGCCCTCCACGAACTGGCGCCGCACCAGGTGGCCGGGGCCCTTCGGGGCCGCCATGCCGACGCCCACCTCGGGGCCGGGGTCGATCTGGCCGAAGTGGATCGAGAAGCCGTGGGCGAACATCAGCAGGTTCCCGGGGGCGATCCCGTCGCGGATCTCGGCCTCGAAGACCTCGGCCTGCTTCTCGTCGGGCAGCAGGACCATGACGACGTCGCCCTCGCTGGCGGCGTCGGCGATCGACTCCACGCGCAGCCCGTCGGCCCTCGCCTTGTCGACCGACGACGATGCCTCGCGCAGCCCGACCACTACGTCCACGCCGGAATCGCGCAGGTTGAGCGCGTGAGCGTGGCCCTGGGAGCCGTAGCCGAGGATGGCAACGGTCTTCCCGTCGAGCATGGTGAGATCGGCGTCCTTGTCGTAGATCATCGGGAGCGCACTCTATAAGCGGCCTTTCAGGAGCTTCCCGCCCGGACTGCGCGGAAGCGAGTCGACCAGGTCGATCCGCTTCGGCACCTTGTGCGGCTCGAGGCGCTCCCGGCACCAGTCGCGGAGCTGCTCCGGGTCGGTGCGCTCCCGCGGAACGACCAGCGCCGTGATCGCCTCGCCCCACTCCGGGTCGGGGCGGCCCGTGACCGCGGCATCGCCCACCGCCGGGTGGGCGAGCAGCACCTGCTCCACCTCGAGCGGCGCCACGTTCTCGCCGCCCGTGACGATCAGCTCCTTGAGGCGGCCCTCCACGTAGAGACGGCGCTGCGCGTCGAGGCGGCCGAGGTCGCCGGTGTGGAGCCAGCCGTCGGGCGCCGTCTCGCCGGGCGCCACCATCGGGCCGCGCACGAGGATCTCGCCGCCAGGGCCGATCCGGAGCTCCGCGCCGCGCAGCGGTCGCGCCGGACTGCCCGCCGCGATCTGGGAGCAGGTCTCGGTCATGCCGTAGACCGGGGTGACGGGGATGCCGGTGTCCGCCGCCCAGTCGAGGAGGCCCGCCGGGATGGGACCGCCGCCGAGGGCGATGGTGCGCAGGCCCGGCGCGCTGCGCAGGCCCGCCTCGCGGAGGCGGACGAGCATCGTCGGGACGAGCGAGGCGAGCGTGACCTCGCCGGCCTCGAGCGTCCGCTTCACCCGCTCGGCGTCGAAGCGTTCGTGCAGGACGGCGGTGGTGTGGTTGATCGCGGAGCGGATCAGCACGGCGAGCCCGCCGATGTGGTGCAGCGGGAGCGGGCAGAGCCAGCGGTCGTCAGGATCGACACCGAGGGCGTCCGCGGACGCGGCGGCGCTGGCCGCGTGGTTGGCGAAGGTGAGCTCGACCGGCTTGGGCTCGCCCGTTGTGCCGGAGGTGTAGATGACGGTGTGCACGGCATGAGGGTCGTGCTCGAAGCGGAGCAGAGCGTCCGCGTCGCGGCCAGGCGCGACGCGCGGCCCGCCGTTCGGCCCGAAGCCGTCACCTGCCGGGGGCTCGGGCGGGTCGCCCGGAGGGAATGGTTCGAGCACGGCGCCAACGCGCGGGACGGCGTGGACCAGCTCGACGAACGCGATGCCGGGTGGGTGCGACACGCGGACGCGCTCGCCCGCCCCCATCCCCTGCCCGGCGAGGCGCCGTGCGACGTAGGTAGCCCGCTCGTCGAGCTCCGCGTACGTCATGGCGGCGCCGCCGGCCACGACGGCCGGATGGTCGGGCCGCGCCCGTGCGGCGCTGGTCAGCCAGTCCTCCAAGCCCCCGATCGTATGGGGCGGTCCGTACCATCGTCCGGCGTGGCGTCTCTCCCCTTGCCGGGATGAGCCCGGCCGGCGACTATCGTTCGCCCGCGAATGAGCGCTACGGAGGGCCATATCCGGGCCGGTGCCGAGTGGCGGCCCGGTGGCGGCGAGTATCGGGACATTCGGTATGAGCTCGCGGGCGGCATCGCCAAGATCACGATCGCCCGGCCGGAGGTTCGCAACGCGTTTCGTCCCGAGACGCTGATCGAGATGTCCGAGGCGCTCGAGCGGGCGCGCGAGGACACCGACGTCGGCGTCATCGTCCTCACCGGCGAGGGGCCGCTCGCCTTCTGCTCCGGCGGCGACCAGCGCGTCCGCGGCGACACCGGCTACGTTGCCGGCGGCGCCCAGGTCGGCCGCTTCCATGTGACCGACCTCCACGTGCAGATGCGCCGGACACCCAAGCCGATCGTCGCCATGGTCGCCGGCTACGCCATCGGGGGCGGCCACGTGCTGCACGTGGTCTGCGACCTCACCATCGCCGCCGACAACGCCCGCTTCGGCCAGACCGGCCCCAAGGTGGGCAGCTTCGACGGCGGCTACGGGGCCAGCCTGCTCGCCGCCCAGGTCGGGCAGAAGAAGGCCAAGGAGATCTGGTTCCTCTGCCGCCAGTACGGCGCCGAGGAGGCGCTCGAGATGGGCCTCGTCAACGCGGTGGTCCCGCTCGAGCGGCTCGAGGAGGAGACGGTCGCCTGGTGCCGCGAGATGCTCGAGCTCTCCCCCTTCGCCCTGCGGCTCCTCAAGGCGAGCTTCAACGCCTCCGAGGACGGGATGGCCGGCCTGCAACAGCTCGCTCACGACGCGAACCTCCTCTTCTACGCCAGCGAGGAGGCGCGCGAGGGACGCGAGGCCTACAGGGAGAAACGCAGGCCGGACTTCGGCAAGTTCCCGAAGCGGCCGTGAGTGGCCTCACGGGCCGCGCCGCCGCGGCCCCGCGCGGCACTCTGAAGCTCTGGCTGCTCGCGTCCAGGCCGCGCACGCTGCCCGCCGCCGTGGCACCCGTGCTCGTGGGCACCGCGCTGGCCGCCACCGAGGACGAGTTCAGCGTCCTTCCCTTCCTAGCCGCGCTGGTCGGCAGCGTGTTCATCCAGATCGGCACCAACCTGTCGAACGACTACTCCGACGCCCGCCGCGGCGCCGACACCGACGACCGCCTCGGGCCGGTCCGCGTGACCGCAGGCGGCCTGATGCCGCCGAAGCGGGTGCTGGTCGGCACCTACGTCGCCTTCGGCATCGCCGTGGCGGCCGGGCTCTACCTCGCCGCCGTGGCCGGCTGGGAGCTGCTCGTGGTGGGAGCGGCCTCCATCCTCGCGGGCGTGCTCTACACCGGTGGGCCGCGCCCCTACGGCTACGAAGGGCTCGGCGAGCTGTTCGTGTTCGTCTTCTTCGGACTGGTGGCCGTCACGGGCTCCTACTGGGTCCAGACCGAGGAGCTCCGCTGGGAGGCGTTCGCCCTCGCCGTGCCCGTCGGCCTCCTCGCGGCGGCGATCCTGGTGGTGAACAACATCCGCGACATCGACACCGACCGCCGCGCCGGCAAGCGCACGCTCGCAGTCAAGCTCGGCCGTGACAGGGCGCGGCTGCTGTTCACCGCGATGGTCATCGTGGCCTTCGCCGTGCCCGCCGCCGTCTGGGCCTTCGGTGGCCTCAGCGCGTGGCTCCTGCTCACGCTCGCCGCGCTGCCCCTCGCGCCGCCGCTGATCGAGACCGTGTCGAGCCGCACCGACGGCCCCGCGCTCAACGGCGCCCTCGCCGCCACCGGCCGGCTGCTGGCGGTCTACTCCCTCCTGCTGAGCGCCGCCGTGCTGCTGTCGTGAAGCGCACGCTCCTCCGCCTTTCGATCCCCTTCAGGCAGCCGTTCGTGACGGCAAACGGGGTGGTGAGCGAGCGCGAGCTCCTGCTGCTGCGGCTCGAGGCCAGCGACGGCACCGTCGGCTACGGAGAGGCGGCACCGTTCGAGCCCTACGACGGGGTGCCGCTCGAGCGCGCCATCGCCGCGCTCAGCGGCGGCGGCGGACGCCGGCCGCCCCAGGCGCGCGCCGCCGAGGAGATCGCCCGGCTCGACCTCGAGGCGCGCCAGGAGGGGCGCCCGCTGGCCGAACCCGCCCGCGACGCGCTTCCGGTGAACATGACTCTCCCGGCCGGCCCGCCCGAGGAGGTGGCCGCCCGTGCCCGCGAGGGCCTCCGCGCCGGCTACGCCTGCTTCAAGCTCAAGGTCGGCCTGCCGGACGACCCGGAGCGCGTGGCGGCCGTACGCGAGGCCGTAGGCCCCTGGCCCGCCTTGCGCGTGGACGCCAACCGCGCCTGGACCGTCGAGCAGGCGGTCTCCTGCATCCGCACCATCGAGGACCACGACCTCGAGTTCGTGGAACAGCCCTGCCGCTCGCTCGACGAGCTGCGCGCGGTTCGCGGGCGCGTCTCCACGCCGATCGCCGCCGACGAGTCCGTCCGCACGGCGCGCTCGCTCAAGCGGGCGCTGGAGCTCGAGGCCTGCGACGCCGTGAACGTGAAGCTCGCGGGTGCCGGCGGCTTCAGGGCCGCCCGCGAGGCGATCTCCATGGCCCGCGCGAGCGGCCTCGGCGCGTTCCTGTCCAGCACGCTGGACGGGCCGTGGGGGATCGCGGCCGCGCTTCAGCTGGCCTCGTCGGAGGACGTGAACCTGGCCTGCGGCCTCGCGACGCTCGAGCTGTTCGACTCACCGATCGCCCGGGCGCTGCCGCCGCCCCGGCACGGGACCCTCAAGGTGCCGCCGGGCCCCGGGCTCGGCGTGAACGCCGAGCCCGGAGCGCTCGCGGACGTGGTACTGGAGGAGCTGGCCCTCTAGTCGTCGTCGTCGCGGTCGTCGTCGTCGCGGTCGTCGTCGTCGTCGTCGCGGTCGTCGTCGTCGTCATCGCGGTCGCCGCCGCCGGCGTCGATCTGACCGCGGATCTCGCCGCCCGGGGACCTCATCGTGTGCACGTTCGCGTATGTGATGCCCTCGCGAATGGCCTCGACGAGGTCGGCGAAGGTCACGACGCCCTGCTGCGGCACCGGCACGACGTCCGCGGGCGTGATCGTTCCCGTGACGGTCCCCGACGGCGGGCAGGGTGCCGGCTTCGTGCCGCCGCCGCAGAGGAAGGCCGCGACGTTGCCGTTGGCAAGCCGCTGGCCGATGTGGATGTGCGCGAACAGGACCCCGCCGCCCTCGAGGTCCTCGTAGCTCAGCGTGTAGTCGATCCTCTGCTCGGTGCGGCTGATCTTGGCCTTGAACTTGCCGCTGCCGTCCGTCAGGACCGCGGGTACCTCCTCGAACCCGCTGAGCTTGGCCTTGGCGTTCTTTCCATCGCCGGCCACAGCCGTCGTCGCCACCACGCTCGCGATCGAGACAATCGCTACCGCCGCTGCCAGCTGGATGCGGCGCTTCTTCATGCTCACCTCCGTCGGACGGGTGCAATCCGGTGATACGCGCCCGGCGGCCTACCGGTTCAGGAACTCCTCGATCAGCTCCGCCACCCGCTCGGGCCGCTGCAGGTGCGCCGCGTGGCCGGCGTCCTCCACGATCGCGGCGTGGCCGTGCGGCGCCACATCGGCGATTCGCTCGGCCGCGGCCACATAGCCCTCGTCGCGCGCGCCGGCGATCGCCAGCACGGGCAGATCGAGCGTGAGGAGCTCGTGCCAGACCGGCTCGAGCACCCCCTGGCCAGCGGTCCGCAGGAGCATCGCCAGGCCGGCCGGGTCCTGCGCGAGCCGGCCCGGCCGCTGCTCCTCGATCAGCCGCTCGGACTGGTCGAAGAACAGCGGCTGGCGCTCCCAGATCGACACGATCTCCTCGATCGGCGCAGCCTCCATCCAGGCCGCAAGCCGGTCGTCCGCCTCGGCGCGGTGGCTGCGGAGCACCGGCTCGTCAAGGCCCGCCGTGGCGCCGACCATGACCAGGCCCGCATAGCGGTCCGGCTCACGCAGCACCGCCCGCAGCGCCAGCCGCCCGCCGAGCGAATAGCCCACGGCCACCGCGCCGCCGTCCCCCGCCGCCGCGGAGATCTCCGCCAGGCGCCCCTCGAGCGTGTGCTTGCGATGGTCGAGCAGCGCGCTCGGATAGCGTTCCGAAAGGAGCTCCGCGACCGGCCTCCAGGCGTCGCCACGCTGCATGAAGCCCGGGATGAAGAGCACCATCGCTCGCGCATGATGCCGATCAACCGGACCTACGCCCCGCTCCAGGCCTTCGTCGACGAGCTCATCCGGTGCGGGATGCGCCACGCCGTGACCTCCCCCGGCTCCCGCAACGCACCCCTGGCGCTGACGCTCGCCGCGCGGCCCGAGCTCGAAGCGGTGTCGGTGATCGACGAGCGCTCCGCCGGCTTCGTCGCGCTGGGCATGGCCAAGGCGACCGGGCGGCCGGTGGCGGTCACATGCACCTCCGGCACGGCCGCAGCAAACCTCCACCCCGCCGTGGTGGAGGCCTTCGAAGCGCGCGTGCCGCTCGTCGTCATGACCGCCGACCGGCCGCCCGAGCTCCGCGAGGTCGGGGCCGGCCAGTCGATCGACCAGATCAAGCTGTATGGGAGCGCGGCGAAATGGTTCGTGGAGGTGGGCACTCACGAGCCAAGCCGTGAGACCGCCGTGCACCACCGCGGGCTCGCCTGTCGCGCGTACTGGACCGCCGCCGGCGGCCGCCCCGGCCCCGTGCACCTGAACTTCCCGCTGCGGGAGCCGCTCGCGCCGAGGCCGGAGGAGCTCGCGCCGACCGACTGGGAGGGGCGCCCCGGCGGCCGCCCCTGGACCGAGCTGCGGGAGCACGCGACCGCCCCCCACGCCGGCGACGTGCACGCCCTGGCCGCGCGCATCGCCTCCGCCCCGCGCGGCGCGATCGTGTGCGGTCCTGTCGCGGAGCCGGTGGCCGAGCCTGCCGCCCGCCTCGCCGCCCAGTGCGGCTGGCCGCTGCTGGCGGAGCCGACCTCGGGCGTCCGCTGCGGCGACCACGACCGCTCCCACGTCGTGGCCCACTACGACGTGCTGCTGCGCGCCGGCGACTTCGCCGCCCGCCACCCACCCGCGCTCGTGCTCCGCGTAGGCGACATGCCGACCTCCAAGCCGCTCCGGACCTGGGTGGCCAATGCGCCCCAGGTGGTGCTCGACCCGCACGCCGCCTGGCACGAGCCCACGCGGCGGGCGGAGCTGCTGCTCCAGGCGGCGCCCGGGCCGACGCTCGACGCGCTGGCCGCGGCGATCGAGATGCGGACCGCCGAGCGCGATCCCGCCTGGCTCGCCGCGTGGCGCCACGCCGACGCCGTGGTCCCCTCCGCCCTCGCCGCCGCGCCCGACGGCTTCGAGCCCAAGGTGCTCGCGGCGCTCGAGCCCGACCTGCCGGACGGGGCAATCGTCTGGCTCAGCTCGTCGATGCCCGTACGAGACGTGGAGGCCTGCTTCCCGCAATCGCCCAAGCGGCTGCGCTTCCTCGCAAACCGGGGCGCGAACGGCATCGACGGCGTGGTGTCGTCGGCCGCGGGCGCCGCCCTGGCCACGGGCGCGCCGACCTGGCTCCTAACCGGCGAGCTGGCGCTCCTCCACGACCTCGGCGGCGCGATGGCGGCCCGCCGCGCCGGGGCCGACCTGACCATCGTGTGCCTGGACAACGGCGGCGGCGCGATCTTCGACTTCCTGCCGGTGGCCGAGCACGCGGACCGGGAGCTCTACGAGCGGCACATCGCCACGCCGGCCGGCGCGGACCTCGAGTCGCTGCTGCCCGAGGTCAAGTTCGTGCGCACCGACCGGCGCGAGAACGTCCGCCTCCACCGCGAGCTCGTGGAGCGGGTGGCCGAGGCGCTGTCAGCCGGGCCGCGAGCCGGTCAGACCCCGTAGCCCGCGCGGTCCACCTTGCGGTGGAACCGCTCGCCCGCCTTGCCGCCGCCCATCGCGGCGATCAGCGTGCCCAGCAGCACCGCCACCAGCGCGATCGCGGCGCCCGCGGTCAGCGACCCCTCCTCGACCGGGATCCGCGGCAGGTTGAGCTGCTCGAGCACGTTGTACTCGGCGCCGAACAGAGCGCCGGCCACGGCGAGCACGATCGTCACGGCCAGGCCGATCGCCCAGACGGCGAGGCCCTGCCGGCCGCCGTCGAAGCGCGACATGCGCCCGCTCACGTAGCCGCCGCAGTAGTAGGCCGCGGCGAGCACCAGGATCAGCAGGATGCCGCCGACGATGCCGATGGTCTCGGCGTTCGACTCGGCCTCGGCGTCGCTCACCTCGCTCAGGCCGAACGCGGCGCCGGCCGCGCTCAGGAGGCCGAGCAGGATGGCGGCCATGCCCACGGCGACGAGCCAGCCGAAGAAGGCGGAGCCCCAGTTGATGCCACCGAACTCCTCGCGCTGGCGGGCGCGCACTCGACGCGCGGTATCGGGGTCGCCCACCGGCGTGCCCCGCTCGGTGCGCGCGGGCTCCCGCACGGCGGTGCGGTCGGCGCGGGCGCGCTCGCGGTCCGCGGCACTGCGCTCGGCCGTGGCCACGCCGCCCCGGCTTCCGTCATCCGAATTCGAACTCCTCTTGAACCGCTCCAGCATCTCGACTCCCTCCTCGTCGTCCTGTGTCCCTGGTTCCCCCAGGGGGGACGCAGAAACCCGTTCGGGGCGCCAGGAATTGCTGCGGGCGGCTGGCGGGGGGCGACGGGGAAACCCGCTCGGGGGCGCCAGGAACGCGCCTACGGCGTCGCCGGCTCGTTCCCCTCGCGGCCCTGCGGGGCCGGGGTGAACGGCGCCTGGCCGCTCCGCAGCCGCGGGAACTTCTCGTCCTGGTAGAGCTGCGGCGGCGCCACGAAGCAGGGCGGCTCCGCGTCGTGGCCGCGGCCGGCCGCGTTCCGCTGCTCGCCGCCGTTCGGGTTGCAGTCGAAGCTCTCGATCACGCCCAGCGGGATCGCCCGGGCGTACGTGTTCGGCTGGATGTACGCGTTCGCCCGCTCCCAGTGCGGCCGCTCGGCGCGCTGCTCGAACGAGCGCCCGTCGATGATCGCCACCTGCGGGAGGTAGTGCTCCTCGAGCGAGCCACCGTCCTGATAGCCGCCCTCGCCGTTCCCCGCCAGCGCGGCCCCGCCGACCGTGATGAACTGAGCCACCTGGCCCTGTGCATAGGCGAGGTAGGAAAGGATCGGGTTCAGCTCTCGCATGAACGGATGCGTCGCCTCCAGCACCGGCTGGGCGCCGTCGAGGAAGCGGGCCGCCGCCGGTACGCCGCGCTCGGAGGCGTCCGCCAGCGGGTCGATGTCGCGGAACACGCGCTCGAGGTCGGGCGACAGGTCGCCCAGGTCGCGCAGCGTCGGCGCCAGGTCCCGGGCAGGCTCGCGCAGGTCGCGCACGAGCGGGTCGGTGTTGCGCGCGAAGCTCTCGAGCCGGCTCACCGTCGCCCGCGTCTCGCGCAGGAAGGTCGGGAACACCTGGAAGGTTTCCGCCAGCGCGTCGTCGCGCGACGCCAGCGCCGAGAAGGTGTCCTCGCCGTTCACGATCAGCCCGCGCAGCTCGCCGTCCTCGCGCGAGATCGCGTCGAACACGCGCCCCGTGTCGCGCACGACCTGCCGCAGGGCTACCTCCTGCTCGTCGAGCGGCCGCAGCAGGTCCACGCCGTCCTCGAAGAAAGGCGCCGCGTTGCCGAGCGAGTCGCTCAGGTCCTGCGAGTACTGGTCGGTCGACACGATCGCCGCCTCGTGCATCCACTCCTGGAAGTACTTGCGCGTCTCGGGGTCGAAGGCCTGGAAGACCTCGTCGAGCTCGGTCGTCTCCGCGATGCTGCCTGGGGGCAGCGTGCCGCCCTCGTCGAGGTCCTCCGCGTTCGGGCTGCCGGGAGTGAGCTCCACGTATGTCTCGCCGAGCAGGCTCTTCTGGCGGAGGATCGCCCGCGTGTCCCTCTTGATGGGGGCGAAGCGGTTGTCGAGCTCCATCTCCACCATCGTCGTCCGCCCGCCCTCGCCGAGCTCCTTGGTCTTCACCTTGCCGACGTTCACCCCCGCCATGCGCACGTCGGCCTCGGCCACCAGTAGCGACGCCTCCGGGAACGCGGCCTTGAAGCGGTAGCCCTCCGGCTTGAGCGGCAGCGTGCCGCCGAACGACGCCCACAGGAACATCAGCAGCCCGAACACCGAGAGGGTGAACAGGATCATTGCTGCGATCTTGCCGAGGCTGGGCGGGTTCTTGTTCATGGAGCGGGCACCCCCGCGGGCGGCGCCGGGACGCTGGGAACCTGGCCCTCGGTGACTCCCCCGACCGCCCCGCCGACCTGGCCTGGAAGCTGCTGAAGCTGGCCGGGCAGCTGTTGCAGCTGGTCGAGCAGGCCGCCCTGGCCGAGCGGCAGCAGGACCGTGCTGAAGTCGCACGAGCCGAACTGCGAGTTGAGGATCTGGCGCAGCGGGCTGTTGAGGGCCGGGGCCAGCGGGGTCCCGCCCGGGCCGATCAGGTCCTCGAGCGCCGCCGGGTCGTCGGCGCCGATCTCAGTGGCGACCGTCCCGATCAGCGCCGTGATCACCGCCGCCGGCACGCCGCAGATCGTCACCCGGCGCCACGGGCCCTGGGCGTCGGCGGTGTTGAACAGCGACACGCCGTTCTGGGCGGCCCAGGCGAGCCAGTACAGGAAGCCCTCCTGGCGAGCGCGCTGATCGGCGACCGACTTGCCCTCTAGCCCCTCCGCGCCGCCCGGGTTGTAGGCGCCCATGTTGAAGAGCCGGTTGAGCTCCTCGAAGGTGACCGTGAGGTCCGGCGTGGCCTGCGCCACGTCGCGCGCCGCCAGGCGCAGGTCATCCGTGAACGGTCGCGCGGCGCGCACGAAGGGGCGAATCTCGTCGCGCAGGATCGGGGTGGTCTCGCGCAGGAACGGCGTGACCGCCGCGTTTGTCTCGTCCAGCCTGCGGATCGGCGGCCGCAGCGACTCGAGCGAGGAGCGCAAGACCGGGGCGAACTCGCGCACCTCGTTGAGCGCGGCCTCCGAGGCGCGCAGCGCGCCGGGCAGCCGCGCCACCGACTCGGAGATGTTCTGGTCCTCGCTCGCCAGCGCGTCGAACACCGCGCGCGACGCCGTGACCAGCCGCTGCAGCTCCTCCGGCCGCCGGCCCACGTGCGTCATCAGCAGGCCGTAGCGGTGGATCAGCCGCTTGAGCGCGTCGCGCCGGTTGGCGGTGGCCTCCATCACCTGGGCGAGGTCGCGATGGAGCGGCTCGAAGCGGCGGAACACCTCGCGGAGGTCGTCCCCGTGGCCGTCGAGCCCCTTGCCGGCCCCGGACACGAGGAGCTTCAGGTACGGGCGCGTGTCCTCGTCGAGCGCCTCGTAGATCTCGTCGGGATCGATGTCGGGGAGCGTGTTCGCGACCGGGATGCGGTCGCCCTCGTCGAGCACGCGCCCGCGTCCGGGGTTGACCTCGACGAACATGTCCTTCAGGCCGGTCTTCGGCCGCAGGAGCGCCGTGGCGTCATCGCGGATCAGGCGCTCGTACTCCTTCTCGATCTCCATCTCGACCACGGCCACGCCGTCCTCGAGCTGCACGTCGGCGATGCGGCCGACCTCGACTCCGGCCACGCGGACGGTCTGGCCCTGCCCGGGCTGCACCGCCTGGGCGTTCTCGAGCTCCATCGAGATGCGCTTCGGCGTCTCCTCGACCAGCGGGAAACGGAAGTCCTGCTGGCTGAGGATGTAGGCCGCCACGGCCATCCCGAGCACGAACAGGCCGATCACGGCGAGGAAGTCGGCCCAGTGCTTCTTGATCGCGAGCTTCACGGCGTCCTCACCTGCGTGTAGCGCGGATCGAGAGCGGAGCCTGCCGGGGCGGAGAGGTTCGGCGGCTGCTGAGTCTCACACGGCACGTCCGGGCGATGCGGCGGCGGCATCGTCGGGTCGGGCGGGGGCGCCGGCTCGATGCGGCCCTCGGCGAGCTTGATCGGCGGGACGCCCTGGATGTGGAAGACCGGGGTGTTGGCGTCGTTGTTGCGGCTCTCACCCGCGAGGCCCACGAAGCTGCGCTGGATCTGCTCGCGCACCGCGTGGCCCGAGTTGCCCTCCTCGACGCTCGGGATCTCGTCCTCCACCCACGGGACGAGCACCTGGTTCGTGCACGAGGACAGCGCCCGCTGCTGGTTCAGGAATGGGATCAGCCTGCGGTTCAGCCGCACCAGGCTGGGCACGGCCTGGCGCAGGTCGGCGGCCAGGCCCTTCAGCTCGTCCTCCTGCACGAGCTGGCGCGCCTGGCCGATCCACGGGATTGCGGCGTCGAGCGCGGCGACCGAGGAACGCACGCCCGGCAGGGCCTCGCGCGAGAAGACGCGCAGCGTCGGCAGCGCCGCGTTCAGCTCGGCGAGCGCCGGCTGGCCGGCGCGCAGCGTGTCGCGCAGCGCCGGGACGCTCGCGGCGAGGGCCTCGTCCTGGCTCGCGAGCGCACCCGCCGTGGTGTTCAGGTCCGTCACGAGCTCGCGCAGCGCCGCCCGGTCGGCGGCGAGCGCCTCGGACACGCGCTGCTGGCCGCGCAGCAGCCGCTCGATGTCCTGCTCGGGCTGCACGCCCAGCAGCGCGTCGTTGGTGAGCGCGCTGAACTTGTAGGCCGGCTCGAACGACGGGAACGCCTCGTTCAGCGCCTCGGCGCCGCCCTTCGAGAGCGCCTCGGTGCCGTACTCGCGGAGCAGTGTCTGGAGGTCCGTGCGGACGTCCGACTTCAGCACCGACAGGATGTCCGGGAGCGAGACCGAGGTCGAGGTGTGCGTGACCGGGATCGCGTCGCCCGACTCGAGGTGCTCCGCGGACGGCGAACCGGGCCGCAAGTCGACGAAGAAGTTCCCCTCGAGGAAGATCCGGGAGCGGATCTTCAGCGTGGCGTCCTCGTGGATCGGCAGCGCGTCGTCGCGCAGCTCCATCGTGACCTCGGACGCCGGCTCGCCGCCCTCGACGGCCTCGAGCTTGGTCACCTTGCCAACCTCCACGCCCGCGATCCGCACGGGCGCCCCCTGCTTGAGGTTCTGGGCGTCGCGCACCACGGCCTTCAGCTCGTACGGGTTGGCGAACGGGTTGGCCTTGGTCACGCCGAAGTAGCTCGCGACCGCGATCACCACCAGCGCGAGGATGCCCGCCTTGAAGAGACTCATCAGGGCACGTCCTCCACGTGGTCGATGCCGAGCTCACGCGCCTTCCACGTGCCGCCGGTGAGCACCGGGGTGTCCGGGTCGAGCACCACGTGGCTGCCGCCGCCCTGGAAGCCTCCGGCCTCGGTGTCGGGCGGGTAGCGCGGGTCCGTCACGAGCCGGTCCGGGTAGCCGGTCTGACCGCCCTGACAGTCCGCCCGGCCGCTCGGGTCCACCGCCGGGCCGCCGTACTGGGTGTGGAGCGACTGGTCGTTCGAGGCCTGAGGATCCTCGTCGGCGGGCACGTCCACGGGATGGGTCGACTCGGTGGTCCCGAGGTTGTTCTCCTGCCTCCCGCCTGCGAGCTTCGCCAGGATGCGCTGAGCGGCGCCCCCCGGCACCGGCGACGACTGGTGCGTGCCGAGCGGGTTGAAGAAGTAGGTGAAGTAGTTGCAGACCGTCTGGTACGGCGCGACGAACTCGACCGCCGGCCGCGTGCCTTGCACCGCCCGGCGCAGGTCGCGCAGCGCGATCAGCGTGCTCGGGTTCTCGCTCAGGTCCTCGAGCGCCACGAACAGCTCCTCGAGCCGGCCGCCCAGCTCCGGCGTGCGCCGGAACGCGGGCACGCCCGCCTGCAGCGCGTCGTTCACCAGCGGCAGCGAGCGGCGCAGCTGCTCGGCGCCCGGCTCGAGCTCGCGCGAGACGTCGGCGAAGCGGGCCAGGAACGGCGTCTGCACACGGAACGAGTCGGTGGCCACGGCGAGCGTGGGCGGGCTCTCCTCGATCGTCTCCCGCAACGCGTCCGGGTCCCGGCTCATCGCGGCGAAAGTGTCGGCCATCTGACCGAACAGCCGCGCCTGCACCTCGGCCACCGGCGCCGCCTCGGCCGCCGCCGCGCCGAGCGCCGGGAAGAAGTTGCGCAGCTCGGTGCGCGGGTCGGACAGGTTCTCCATCACCGGCGTGAGGTGCTGCAGAAACGGGTTCAGCTCGCGGATCACGATGTTGATGTCCTCGCCGCGGCCGGCGAAGGCGTCGCCGAAGCCCTCGAGCGCGGCCTGCGAGTCCGTGCGCGTCTCCGCCGGGAAGGTCGAGAGGACGTCCTCGAGCTCGGGCGTGATCTCGCTCGCGTTGGCGAGCGGCACGGTGGCGCCGTCCCTGAACGTCTCCTCGGAGCGGCCGGGAGTCACCTCGACGTACTTGAGCCCGAGCGCGGACCGCGGCCGCACGCCGAACTCGGTGTCGACCGACAGCGGCTCGATCTGCCGGTCCAGCCGGAGGTCGAGCTCGGCGATGGAGCGGACCTCGCCGTCCACCCGCTTCCGCTTGCTGGTGATCTCCTCGACGATGCCCACCCGGAAGCCGCCCGCGCGCACCTCGTTGCCCGGCACGAGCTTGGCCCCGGTCGGTAGCTCGACCTTGAGCTGGTAGGTCGGCACGAACGGCAGCCCCTGGTTCGCGTTGTACGAGACGAAGACCGCGACGATCGTGACCAGCAGGGCCACGGCCCCGATCAGGACGGGGCTGGCGGCGAGCTGTCGGCGTCCGGTCCTCATTCGGCGAGCAGGTAGTCGAGGAGCCCGTCATAGGCGGAGCGCGGCCCGGACGACGGCTGGGACGGTTGCGCAGCCGGCGGCGCGGCCGAGGCCGCGACCGGGGTCCGCCGCGAGGGCTGGGACGAGGCGGCCGCCGCGGCCGCGCCCTCGGTTGGGTCGGGGGTGGTCACGCCCGGCTGTGTCGGTCCGAGGAACTGGTTGCACTCCTCGAGCGTCGCCGGGCTCGGGTTGGTCTGGTACGGGCTGCACTCGTTGACGAGCACGCTGAGCCGCAGCACGTGGCCCACGTCGTCGAGCGCGTTCGTGGTGAGGGCCTGCCAGTAGAAGTAGTTCCAGAGCGCCTCCATGCCGGTGAAGCCGCCGCCCCGGCCGGAGATGTGCGTCTTGTCTCCGGCCGGTGGGTCGGTGGCGGCGGCGCGCGGATCCGGCTCGACGGCGCGCGCACGATCGTCGAGTGTCTGAAGGAACTGCCGCAGCGGCTTGGCCAGCCCGGGCGCGTCCTGGCCGAGGCGCCGCAGCTCGCGGATCTCCTCGCGGCTCTCCCGCACCGCACGGCTGCCCACCACCGAGGCGTCGCCCAGCGCCTCGAACGCGGGCACGCCCTCGGCGCTGAACGGGCGCAGGCGGGTGAGGAAGGTGTCGAGCTCGCCGGAGGCGGCCTGCAGGTCGCGCAGCACGGGCTGCTGGGCGCGCGCGAGCTCGCCGAGCCGCCCCATGTAGGGCTCGAGCTCGGTGAGGAAGGCCGGGAAGCGCCGGAAGGTCTCGGCCAGCTCCTCCCGCCGCGAGGCCGAGATCTCGGCGGTCCTGCCGGCCTCGCGCACGAAGCGGCTCACGTCCTGCTTGCGCGCCTCGAGCTCGCCGATCACGCGGTCGGCGTCCACGATGAACTTCTCGATGGTGGCGGTCTGGCGGCCGAGGATCTCGAGCGTCTCGCTCGTCTCGCGCAGGCCCGGGTGCGCGCGCCGCAGCACCTCGCTGAGGTCCTCCGGGCGGCCCGCCAGGCCGGTGCCGAGCTCGCTGATGATCAGCCGGAAGCGCTCCCGGTAGGGGCGCCGCATGATGTTGTTGACGAGGTCGATGGCGATGGTCGAGCTCGTCTGCTCGACCGGCACCCTGCCGCCGTCCGGCAGCTTGCGCTCGGAGGCGCCGGGCTGGCAGTCCACGTAGTACTCGCCGATCAGCGACTGCGGACGGATCTCGCAGCGGGCGTCCTCGCGCAGGGCGGCCATGCCGGGCTGGGTCACCTCGGCCTTGACCACCGCCAGCGGCCGCTCCTGGCCGGTCACGTCGAACGTGCTGGTCTGCCCCGCGCGGACGCCGGCGATCTTGAAGTCGCCGCCCTCGGTCAGGCCGAAGGCGTTGTCGAACACGATCTCGTAGGTCTTACCCTTCGAGCCCTCCCCGCTGGTGGCCCCGAGGGCGAGCGCGGCGCCCACCACGGCGAGGACGGCCACGATCACCACGGTGCGCTTCACGGGCCCACCGACCTCTGGCTCGGGTCGCAGTCGAGCGCCGCCGCCTCGGAGCCGGAGAAGACGTTGGTGCCGTCGGGCGCCGGCATCTCGTTCGCGCCCGGGCAGCGGCGGAACTGCCCCGTCTTCGGGCCCGGCCCGAAGAGGATCTCCGAGAAGTTGACCCACGCGCGCGAGAAGCCGCCAAGGGCGTCGTAGGCGCCGGTGGTCGAGAAATCGTCCATCCAGCCGACGAAGTCGAGCGTGTAGGGACGGCCGAAGGCGATGTTCGGCGTCGCCCTCCGCAGCGCCTCCACGGTCTCGGGGAACGCGCCGCGGCGCGGCGCCCCGTTGATCCGGCGCGTGTCCATGGCCACCCGCGCCAGCGGCGGGAAGCTGTCGATCAGCTCGATCAGGTCGTTGGTCTGGCCGCTGCGGCGGATCGTGCGCGACAGGTCGCGGAAGGTCGGCTCGGCGTCGCGTGCGAAGACGCGGGCCTGGTCGAGGAACGGCGAGAGGCGCCGGACGACCGGCTTCGAGGCGTCGACCAGCGGATCCACGTCGTCGAGCGCGGCGCGGAGGTTCACGAACGTGGTGTTGGCGCGGCGCATGAACGGCGGGAGCCGCTCGATCGACTCGGCCAGCGCGTCCTGCTGGCTGCCGAGCGCGCCGAAGGTGGAGTTGAGGTTCGAGACCACGCCGGTCAGGTCGTCGCGGCGGCTCGCCAGCGTGTTCACGAGCCTGGCGGAGTCGACGAGGAACTCCTCGAGCAGCGCCTCATCCTCGGTCAGCTCCTCGAACAGCCGGCTGCCGGTGGACAGCGCCGGGTTCAGGTAGTGGATCCCGGCGCGCAGCTCGCGGCCGCTGCCGCGAAGGGTGTCGGCCTGACCCTTGATGAAGTCCTGCAGCGAGCCGCGCGTCTCCTCGTCGAAGATCGCGAAGACCTGGTCGAGCTCGACCGCGGTCTCGGTCTGGTCCGCCTCGATCCGCCCGCCGTCCTCGATCTCCTCGCGGTTGTCCGGCCCGAGGTGGAGGTCGATGTAGCGGTTCGCGATCCCCGACAGCGAGATCTGCTTGATGATCGCCCGGGTGCCGCGCCGAAGCGGGGCGTAATCGTCGTTGACCGTGAACGTGACCTCGGCCTGGCCGTCCTGGGTCACCTTGATGTCGTCGACGGTGCCCACCGAGCTGCCCGCCACGCGCACCTCGTTGCCGTTCACGAGCTGGCCCGCGTTGGTGAACACCGCGGTCACGCGGTAGCCGCCGTCTCCGCCGAACAGCAGCCAGGCCGCAGCCGCGACCGCGACTACGATGAGACCGACCGCCAGGACTCGCCCGGCAGTCATGGATCTATATCTCGGCGCAGACCGACCCCTCCCGCGCTCCTCACGGGGGATACGTTACCCCGCAAAGCGCAGGCTCACGCCAGTAGAGGCAGGAGCGCTTGGAGCTTAACCTCAGATTCGGTTAGCTCGTCGGCGGGCACCGAGTCGCGAACGATCCCGCAGCCCGCGTACAGGTGGGCCACCGGGCCGCGCAGGAGGGCGCAGCGGAGCGCGACGCAGAACTCCCCGTCCTCCGCCAGATCGGTCCAGCCGACCGCCCCGGCATACCAGCCCCGGTCGAGGCCCTCGAGCGCCGGGATCATCGGCAGGGCTTCGCCGCTCGGCTCGCCGCCCACGGCCGGGGTCGGCATCAGGCGGCCGGCCAGCTCCACGGCGGGCAGGGGCTCCGCCAGCTGGGCCCGGATCGGGGTGGCGAGGTGCTGGACGTTGTGGACCTTCACCAGGACCGGCTGGTCGGCGACCGTGACCCAGACGCTCACCGGCTCGAGCGTGCGCTCGATCCGGCGCGCCACGATCGCCTGCTCCTCGCGCTCCTTGGGGTTGCGCGCCAGCTGCTCGCCGAGGTGGTCGTCCACGGCCGGGTCGGCGCTGCGGCGGGTCGTGCCGGCCAGCGCCACGGACTGAGCGCGCGCGCCGTCGCGGCGCACCAACAGCTCGGGGCTTGCGCCGACGAAGGCGAGCTCGGGCGTGCCGACGCACCAGCAGAAGCAGGCCGGGAAGACCTCACGGAGGGCGCCCAGCACGGCGCCGGGGTCGTGGTCGCGGGAGGCGTGAACGCGGACCTCGCGGGCGAGGACGATCTTCTCGAGCTGGCCGGTGCGGATCTTCTCGACGGCGCGCTCGACGGCGTGCTCGTAGTGGGAGGGGGGTGCTGCGCTGACGACTTTGGCGCGCTTTGCTGGGTCTGGGTCGAGGAGGGGCATTGGCGCCGGCGTCAGGGCAGCCAGGCGGCGGTCCACTCGCTCGAGCAGGGATTCGGGCGCTTCGTCGCCGTCGACCACCACGCTGACGGTCATGCGGGCGTCGCCCTTGTGGCGGGCGAGGGAGATCTCCGGGAGGACGAGGGTGGCCGGGGCTAGGGAGGACCACTCGGGTGTGGCGCCGCCGTGGTTTGCGAACGCGAAGCCGCCTACGAAGACGGGGCCGGAGCCGGTGGGTGCGCCGTCCAGGTCATCCGTCATAGCCCCGCGCCCTAGCTCACGCGCCGAAGCGGCTACCTCGCGGAAGCGCTCCGGGCCGCTTGACTCCAGCACCGCGGCCTGCCCGAGGCCGGCGAGGACGAAGCCGTCCCGGTCCGGTTGCTCGAAGCAGAAGTAACGGTCCGTGGTCCTCCGAGCCGCGAGAACGGCGGCAACCAGGTCAAGGCCGGGATCGAGTGGCACCGTGATCGATGCCAACGCCCGCGTGCGCTCGCGCCGCGCCCTCCGGAGCGCCTCCCTTACCCGTCCTTCAAGCCGCCCCGCCGCCTCGGCCGGCAGGCCCAAAGGGGGGTGGGTCGTCTCAGGGCACGTATGCGGACTTGAAACGACCCACCCCCCTGCCTAGGTGGCGCTGCGGCCCCGCGAGACGGCGATCTCGCCAGTGCGCACCATCTCGATCAGGCCGAACGGCCGCACCATCTGCTCGAAGGCCTCGATCTTGTCGTCGGTGCCCGTGACCTCCACGGTCACCGAGCGCTTCGAGACGTCCACGGTCTTGCCGCGGAAGATCTCGGTGAACTGCATCACCTGGGCCCGGGAGTCACCGTCCTGGCACGAGATCTTGAACAGGGCGAGCTCGCGGGCCACCGTGTCGGTCGGCTCGAGGTCGCGGATCTTGATCACGTGCACGAGCTTGTGGAGCTGCTTGGTGACCTGGTCGATCGGGTGCGCCGCGCCGTCGACCGTGAGCGTGATGCGCGAGATGGTCGAGTCGGCCGTCGGGCCCACCGCGAGCGAGTCGATGTTGAACCCGCGCCGCGCGAACAGGCCGGCGATCCGGGCGAGCACGCCCGGCTTGTTCTCCACGAGGATCGAGAGCACGTGCTTGCGGCCAGTGCGGATGCCGCCGCTCGCCTCGAGGTCCTCGAGGTTCAGAATCTCCTTCGTCCCCGGCTCGCCCATCGCTCAGCCCACCATGTCCCGGGCGGCCTGGCCGGCCGGGATCATCGGGTAGCAGTTCTCCTCCTTGGTCACGTGCACGTCGACCAGCACGGGCGCGTCGTCGGCGAGCGCCTCGCGGAAGGCGTCCTTCAGCTCGGACTTGTCGCTCACCACCATTCCCCTCGCGCCGAACGCCTCGGCCAGCTTCACCCAGTCCGGGCTCGATCCCATGTGGACCGCCGAGTAGCGCTTGTCCCAGAACAGCTCCTGCCACTGGCGCACCATGCCGAGGTAGCCGTTGTTCATCAAGAAGACCTTCACTGGGACGTCCTCGGTCACGCAGGTGGCGAGCTCCTGGATGTTCATGATCAGCGAGCCGTCACCGGCGAGGCAGATGACCTCCTCCTCCGGGTACGCCATCTTCGCCCCCAACGCGGAGGGCAGCCCGAAGCCCATCGTGCCCAGCCCGCCGGAGTTGATCCACTGGCGCGGGCGCGTGAAGCCGTAGTA
>DASZJZ010000171.1:0-12900 GCA_035947555.1 Thermoleophilaceae bacterium
AGGGGAGTTCGAAGCGGTGCGCCCGCCGGAGACGGGCGAATTCGAAAGAGTCGGGCGCGACTGACCTAGTCGATCACCGACCCGCCGCTGATGTTCAGCGTCGCGGCGGTCATCATGCGAGCCCCCTCCGATGCGGCGAACCCCGGCGACCCGGCCCACGTCGTCATAGGTGTCTGCACGGTCGATCAGCGTCTCGCCTGCCAAGCCGGGGTCGGCCGGGTCCTCGGATATCCCGTCCGTAACGATGCTGATGGTCCGCACCCCGCGTGGGCCGAGCTCGGCCGCAAGCTGGCGGCGCATGCTCTCCTGGGCGTCGAAGGCCACCAGCGTGCCGCCGACGCGGTACTCGCGGGGCGGGTCGCCTCATCCGCCGAAGAAGAGGATCACGCCCGAGCCTGGCGCACCATGTGCCGGCCCGTGGCCTGGGCGGTGAGGAAGTTGGAGCGCAGCATCGACTCGATGGGCCGGGCGAAGTCCTCCACGATCGGCGGCGTCCCGTGAACGTCAGCGCCACCGGAGCGCAGATCGCTCGCAACCCGTTCGAGCGTCGCCTCGGTGCACCCTGCGAGATGCACCTGCGCTCCCGCACCGGCGAATGCGCGCGCCCACCGCCGCGCCGATCGCGCCGGCCCCATAGACGACGGCCACCTTGCCTTCGAGCATGGTCCTGGGCTCCCTTCGTCGAGCGTGAGCTCTGTCCGGAGGTAGACGGAATCGGGGCCGACACTCATCGGTCGGGTGCCAGGAGGTTGCGATCAGAACAGCGACGGCTGCTCAGGCGGTGGAGCCGCCATGTCGGACTCCGCGTCGTCGGGTTCCGCGGTCAGCGTCTCGGCGTCCGGCCTGTCGGCCGCTGGGTCGCGGCTCAACTGCGTGACCCGCCGCCCCTCGCGCACCAGGCGCGAGAGCCGCTCCCGCTCCGCCTTCGGCGCGTACGCGCCGCGCGCGTACAGGCGCTCGTAGCGCGGCACCAGATCGGGACGGTACGAGCGCAACCAGTCCATGACGATGTCGCGGACCTCTCCGCGCAGGTGCAGGCAGATGCCGCCGATCGACACCGCGCCCGCCTCGGCGCACAGCTCGAGGATCTTCTCGACCTGCTCCGGCGAGTCGTTGATCCCGGGCATCAACGGCGCGATCAGAACGCCCGTCGGGATGCCCGCGCGGTTGAGCTCGGCCACCGCCTCGATCCGCTTGCGCGGATGCGGCGTGTGCGGCTCGCTGGCCCGCCAGGCCGTCTCGTCGAGCGTCGGAATCGACAGGTTCGCCGCGAAGCTCGGAATCTGCTTGAAGAGCTCGATGTCGCGGAGCAGCAACGGCGACTTGGTCAGCACCGAGCACGGCGTGCGCGATTCCCGCATGGCCTCCCAGACGCCCGGCAGGAGCTCGTACTTCTTCTCGACCCACTGATACGGATCCGTGTTGGTCCCAAGCGCGACGTGCTCACGCGTCCAGCGCGGCCGCATCAACTCCGCCCGAGCAACCTCCGGCGTATTGACCTTGACGACGATCTCCCGCTCGAAGTCCTCCCGTGCGTTGAAGTCGAGATAGGTGTGCGTGGGCCGGGCGAAGCAGTAGCGGCACGCATGACTGCATCCCCTGTAGGGGTTGATCGTCCACCGGAACGGCACCTGCGACGCCTTCGGGACCCGGTTCAGGATCGATTTCGCCTGCACCTCGTAGAAGCGGACGTTCATCGCCTCGGGGGCGTCGAATGTCCGTATCGCCGCGGGCTCGCGGTAGCCCGGGAGTGTCCGGCTTTCCTCGGTGTCGACCCTCAGGTTGTCCCAGCGCACCGAACACATGTTCCCACATCGGGCGGACGGGTGGCGCGCGCCGCGGGGCCGTCGCATACGCGTTGAACGCCGGCGAGGCGAGGAGTAGCCTCGCGCCGGGAGCGAGGAGAGGAGCGGGTATGTGTCTTCCGGGTACGGTCGAAGTCGTTCGCGCGCGGGCCGAGCAGGAGGGCGTGCCGCGCATCAATCGGCGCGCCGCCCTCGCCGGGGTGGCAGGCGCCGGCATCGCGGCCGCCTTGCCGCGAGGCGCGAGCGCCGAGGTCCAACGCGCTCGGAGGCGGCGCCGCGTGCAGGACCTCACGCACGTCTTCCGCGAGGGCTCGCCTGTGTTCACCGGGCCAGAGCCTGCGCGCGAGGACCTCTTCACTTACGCGGGCGCCGGCTTCTACTCCCAGCGCTGGACCTTCGGCGAGCACTCCGGCACGCACATGGACGCGCCGGGTCACTTCGTCCCCGGTGGCCGCAGGACGCCCCAGCTCAGGCCGCGCGAGCTTGTCGTGCCGCTAGCGGTCGTCGACATCACGGAGAAGGCTGCGCGCGAGCCGAACGCCATGGTCACACGGGCTGACCTGCGCCGGTTCGAGCGCCGCCACGGGCGGATCAAGCGGCGGTCGCTCGTCGCCATGCACTCGGGGTGGGCCGCGAAGATCGGCGACGATCGGGCCTACAAGGGCGGCGACGCCTACCCGGGCTACAACTTCCCCGGCTGGAGCGAGGCCGCCGTTCGCTGGCTGCTCGAGGAGCGGCGCATCAGCGGGATCGGCGTCGACACGCTGAGCCTCGACCCGGGCAACTCCACCACGTTCCCGGTGCACCTCCTCCTCCTGGGCGCGGACCGCTACGGCCTCGAGAACCTCGCCAACCTCGGCCGGGTGCGGCCGAGGGGGATGACCGCCGTCGTCGGCGTCGTCCCGTGGGAGGAGGGCTCGGGAGGTCCGGCACGCGTACTGGCGCTGCGCTAGTCAGCCCGACGCCTGACCGAACGCCGTGACGAGCACGCGGCGGGCGCCGCCGTCGTCGCGGTGCTCACACAGGTAGATCCCCTGCCATGTCCCGAGCGCCAGCCGGCCGTCTTGCACCGGGAGCATGAGCGACACGCCCGTCAGGGACGACTTGATGTGCGCCGGCATGTCGTCCGGCCCCTCGAGCGTGTGCGCGAAGTAGTCGGCCCCGTCCGGCACGGCACGATCGAACCAGGCCGCGAAGTCACGCCGCACGTCCGGGCTCGCGTTCTCGTTGATCGTCAGGGAGGCCGACGTGTGCTGCATGAACACGAGCGCCACTCCCGTCTCGAGCGAGGCCAGCTCGGGCACCCCGTCCACGATCTCGTCGGTCACCAGATGGAACCCGCGCGGACGCGGTCTGAGCCTCACCTGCCGCTGGATCCACACGCTCGGCATTCTGTCGAGGCCGGTCCTATAGTGGCGCGCGGTGAGCGGCGCGGAGGCCCCCGGGACCCGGGAGACGATGGCGGCTTGGGGCGCCATCTCGTTCGCCGTCGTCGGGGCATTCGGCCTCCTCTCGCTGCTGCTGCCCGACACGGCCGTGGACGACCGCACGCTGCTGCTCGCCGTCTCGATCGCCTCGCTGGCGATCGCGCTCACGCTCAGCGTCGTCTACGACCGCATGCCGGTCACCGGCTTCCACGTCGCGGTGGCCGCCGGCAGCGTGTCCACGAGCATCGCCGTGTACGCCTGGGGGCCGGCTTCCTCATACGCCCCGCTCCCGTACGTCTGGGTGATGCTGTTCGCGTTCTACTTCTTCACGCTGCCGGCCGCGCTCGCCCACCTCGGCGTGGCGATGGCCGGCTACGCGCTGGCGCTCGCGCTCGAGTCGCCGCCCGGCAACCACCTCGACGGCTGGCTGGCCACCACCGGCACGCTGCTCGTGGCCGGCATGTTCGTCCTCGTGGTGCGCGACCGCATGACCGCCCTGATCGCCGGCTTCGCAGACGCCGCCCACCGCGACCCGCTCACCGAGCTCCTCAACCGGCGCGGCTTCGAGGAGGTCTTCGACCTCGAGCTCGAGCGCGCCCGCCGCGCCGAGGCCCCGCTGAGCCTGATCGTCGGCGACCTCGACCGCTTCAAGCGAGTCAACGACGAGCATGGCCACGCGGCCGGCGACGAGGCCCTCCGCAAGGTCGCCCGGACCATCACCTCCACCAAGCGCGGCTTCGACGTGGGCGCGCGGATCGGCGGCGAGGAGTTCGCGGTGCTGGCCGCCGACTCCGACGCCCACGGCGCCTACATGCTCGCCGAGCGGATGCGCGCCCAGATACGGAAGCGCGGCGGCGTGACGGTCTCGTTCGGGATCGCCACCTTCCCGGTCCACGGCGCCACGCCGCAGGCCCTGCTGCTCGCGGCCGACCGCGCCCTGTACGCCGCCAAGCACCTCGGCCGCGACCGCACCGTCATCTCGAGCGCCGAGGTCTCGGGCATCCTGGCCGGGCCAGCGCGAGGGTCCGACGACAGCCAGGTCGAGCTGGCCGCCCTGCTCACCCTGGCCGAGGCGCTCGACGTCCGCGACAGCGGCAGCGCGACCCACTGCCACCGGGTCGGCCGGCTGGCGGAGCTGACCGCCCGGGAGCTCGGCCTCGCGCCCGACGCCGTGGAGCGGGTGCGCCTGGCGGGCATCCTCCACGACATCGGCCGGGTGGGGATCCCCGACGATCTGGTGCGAAAGCCCGGCCCGCTCACGGACGACGAGTGGAGGCTCGTGCGCGGCCACCCGGAGATCGGCGCCCGCATGGTCGAGACCACCCGGTTCGACGACATCCGCTCGTGGATCCTCCTGCACCACGAGCGCCCCGACGGCCGCGGCTACCCGGCCGGGCACCCGTGGGAGCAGGTGCCGCTGGAGGCGCGCATCCTCGCCGTGGCCGACGCCTACGAGGCCATCACGAGCGACCGCCCCTACCGCGACGCGCTCGCGGTCGAGGACGCCGCCGCTCTCCTGCGCGACGAGGCCGGCCGCCAGTTCGACCGCCAGGTGGTCGACGCCCTGCTCCGCGCGGTCTGATGCGGACCGTGGGCTCACGCCCCCGGACCCCCGCTGATTCCTGGCCGCGCGCGGCGCCGCCTAAAGAACGCACGCCCGCCTCCGATAGAGACGTAAATGGGCCTTACGTCCATCCTCGTGCTCGGCGGGGTCCTGGTCCTGATCGGGGTGGTCCTCCTTCAGCGCCGTCAGATCGCCCGCCTGTCCACGCGTCTCTCGGCCGCGGCCAGAACCGACACCCTGACGGGCCTGCTCACCAGGCAGGCCTTCGAGGAGCTGCTCGACTCGGAGCTCGAGCGTTCGCGGCGCACCGGCCGGCCGCTGTCCGTGGTGGTGGGCGACCTCGACGGCGTGGGCGAGCTGGACGGCCGCCTGGGCGCCCCGGCCGGCGACCGAGTGCTCCAGCTCCTCGCGCGCGACATGCTGAAGTGGAAGCGCCGCATCGACTCGGCGGGACGGATCGGCAGCGAGGAGTTCGCGCTGCTCCTGCCCGAGACCGACGAGCGCGGCGCCTTCCTCGTCGCCGAGCGCCTGCGGCGCGCCACCCACCGCACCTTCGGCGAGGACTCCTTCCCCTCGACCGTGTCCTTCGGAGTGGCGAGCTACCCGGAGCACGGCGACCGCCGCGACCTCCTGATGAGCTTCGCCACCCACGCAATGGGCGCGGCAAAGGACCTCGGCAAGGACTGCTCGGTGGTCTACAGCCCCGAGGTGTCGCGCATGCTCACGTCCGTGGGCGGTGCAGAAGGCGCCGAGCTGCAGCTCGCCACCGTGCTCGGTCTCGCGGAGGCGCTCGACATCCGCGACGCGGGCGCCGTGGGTCACTCCCAGACCGTGGGCCGCTATGCGGAGCTCATCGCCATCGAGCTCGGGCTCTCGGCCGAGCGGGTCGAGCGTGTCCGCCTCGCCGGCGTGCTCCACGACGTGGGGAAGATCGGCGTCTCGGACCAGGTGATCGCGAAGCCCGGCCCGCTGGACGCCGACGAGTGGCGCGAGATGCGCACGCACCCGGAGATCGGCGCGCGGCTGCTCGCCCATCCCGAGTTCGACGACCTCCGCGCCTGGGTGCACTCCCACCACGAGCGCCCCGACGGCCGTGGCTACCCGCTAGGCCTGGCCGGCGACGCCATCCCGCTCGAGGCGAGCATCCTCGCGGTCGCGGACGCCTATGAGGCGATGACCGCCGACCGGGTCTACCGGCCCTCCATGGGCGAGGCCGCGGCCCGCGCCGAGCTCGAGGCGGGGGCAGGCACGCAGTTCGACGCCCGCGTGGTGCGGGCGTTGCTGGCCGCGCTGGAGCCACCGCGCTCCGCAAGCCTGCGCCGCGTGTCGTAGCGAACGCCTTCGCCGCCAGGCGTCAGCCGGCGCGCTCGTAGACCAGCACTACGACGCCGTCGCCGACGACCTTCGACTCCTTGAGCCGCAGGTTGCGTCGCTCGGGTTTCTCGTCGAAGACCTTCTTGCCCGTCCCGAGGATCACCGGAAAGACCATCAGGTTGATCTGGTCGACCAGGTCGCTCTCGATCAGCTCTTGGACCAGCCGGTGGCTGCCCGGCACCTGCAGCTCGCCGTCGAACTGCTCCTTGAGCTCGCGCACCTGGGCGGTCGCGTCGCCGCTGTCGAGCACCGTCGTGTTGTTCCACTCCGGAGCCCCCAGCGTCGTCGAGACGACGAACTTCGGCATCGAGTTGAACTTGTCGGCGAACTCCCCCTCGCGCTTCGGCCAGGCGCCGGCGAAGCTCTCGTACGTGCGCCGGCCGATCAGGAGGGCGTCGGCCTGCTTCGTCTCCTCCAGCTTGAAGTTGTTCCCGTCGTCGCCGCGGTCGAACTCGAAGCTCCAGCCCGGGTACTTGAAGTCCTCGCCTCCCGGCGCCTCCATCACGCCGTCGAGCGATACGAACTCGGTCACGACGATCCGTGCTGCCATTACGGTGCCACCCCCGTCAGCCGGCGCCACTTGACCGCCCGGCGCAGGGCCGCCCGCGAGGCCGGGTGGGTCGACAGGCGGAACTCGGCCTTCAGTCCGGCGGACTGGTAGTAGACCGCCATCCGCACTCGCGGGTGGGACTTCAGGAAGCCGAAGAACTGGCGCACGAAGCCAGGGGCGTCCGCTCCCCACACGCCCCATTCGGCGAATGCGAACGGCTTGCCGCGCCAGAGCGGGAACTTGTACATCCGGTGCATCGCCGCGCTGGCCCGGTAGGGCGAGTACCAGGTCGTGCCCACCCAGTCCACGTACCCGCGCCCCGGCCACCAATGCTTGGGGTGATTCTTCGCGATCTCCGGGTTGCCGAAAGACAGCGGCACCCACATCAGCGCCACCTTCGGTCGGGGCAGCTCCTGGGCGCCGGTGCGCACCGGCGGCATGCCGAGGCGCCGCAGTCGCCTGTCGATTGCGGCGACCTCCCCGCCCCGGACGATCAGCGCCAGTCGCCGCCACGCCCGCTTGAACTGCCTCGTCGACCAGGCCGGCCCGCGCGAGCGGCCCGACAGGTCGTAGGCCGAGTACGGGTTGTTGCCGTTGTTCATCTCGGACAGCGGCCGCAGGTAGACCACCTGCCCGTGGTCGGCCATCAGGCCGTTCAGGCGGACCAGGAAGGTGTCGCCGGCGCCGTCCGCCAGCTCGGCGTTGCTGATCCCGGTCCCCGACGTCTCGACCGACAGCATGGCGCGCGAGCCCTGGTCGAGGGCGTCCTGCAGCCGGAAGCCGAGCCAGTGGAACGTCGGGTCGTTCGCCTTCCACTCGATGAAGTAATTGAAGACGGCGGGGTGCTTGCCGGACTGCTCCGCGAAGTCGCGGATGTGGCCGGCGGTGTAGCCGCCCTGGCCGCCCCACAGGACCTTGTTGCCGGGCGCTGTGTAGGGAGCGCCTGCGGCGGGCATCGAGAGGACTAGCAGGAAGGCGACGGCGAGCAGCAGCGCTCGGTGCGAGCGGAGTGTCACAAAGTAGTCACAAAGTCCAGTTTTCATGTACCGTTCAACGCCCCGCGGGGGAGCTTAGAGGCGCGGCGCCCCGCCCGTCGCTCTCCCGGGAGACTCCTTGACGACGCACGCTCTGAAAGCATCCGATCCCATGCCGCTGCGCATGTTGCGGTACGTCGACCTCATCGTCCTGGCGGCCGCCCTCCCCGTCTTCGTCGCCGCCGGCCTGCCGCTGTTCGCGTGGGCGGGCGTGACCGTCGCGTGGATCCTCCAGCGCGCCGCGCACGCGTTCTTCCTCGGCCGCGCCAAGGCGTCCGGAAACGCGCGCACGGCGGTCGGCCTCATGGGCGTGAGCCTCCTCGGCCGGATCTGGTTCCTGGCCCTCGCCGTGCTCGGCATCGGGCTGATCGAGCGAGAAGCCGGCCTACCTGGCGCGGTGCTCACGGCGGTCGTGTTCCAGGTGTGGTTCACGGCGCTCTTCCTCTCGCGCAGCTTCGAGGGTGACCCGGCATGAGCGCGAAGCGCATGCTGCTGATCGCCGGCGGCGTCTACCTCGCCGGAATCGTGCTCCTCTTCGCCATCTTCGGCAGCGAGGGCGAGAACGAGGCGTTCCAGCCCCAGGAGGAGTTCCGCCTCGAGCCGTGGATCGAGCTCAAAATCGGTGGCCTCGACCTCAGCATCAACCGCGCCGTCTTCTACCTCTTCCTCGCCTGCGCGCTCACCGCCGGCGCGATGTTCTACATCGCGAAGCGCATGCAGCAGCGCCCCAACAAGGTGCAGACCGCGGTCGAGACGCTCTACAACCTCACCTACAACACCATCACGCGCGGGAACATGTCGGAGCAGATGACCAGCAAGTGGTTCCCGTTCGTGGCCACGCTGTTCTTCTTCATCTGGATCTCGAACCTGATCGGCTACATCCCGCTGCCGACCAACACGCACGAGACGGTCGACATCTTCGGGGTCGAGTTCCCGACCTTCGCCATCTACGCCGCCACGGCCAACCTCTCGATCCCGCTCGTGCTGACGCTCGTCGTCTGGTTCTCGTACCAGGTGGAGGGCATCCGGGCGAAGGGGTTCGTCCCCTACGTCAAGGGCTGGATCCCGCGCGGCACGCCGAAGGCCATGCGTCCGTTCCTGCTGGTCATCGAGGTCATCTCGCAGTCAGTCCGGATCATCTCGCTGTCGGTGCGACTCTTCGCCAACATCCTCGCCGGCCACCTGCTCATCCTGTTCATGGGCGGCGGGCTCGGCGTGATCCTCGGCCTGGCCGTGCTCGGGTGGGTCACGTTCCCGCTCGCCCTCGTGTTCTTCATCTTCGAGGTCGTGCTGGTGGCCACGCTGCAGGCATTCATCTTCGCCACGCTCACATCCATCTACTTCGGTGAGGCGACGGCCGCCGAAGGCCATTGACGAAGGAGGCCCTTTCAATGCTCGACGTGCTGCTCTTCCCAATCGCCCAGGCCCAGCAGGGGGTGACCGACGACGGCCTGAAGTCGATCGCCCTCGGCGTCGGCGCCGGGCTCGGCTCGATCGGCGCCGGCATCGGGCTCGGGCTGCTCTTCTCGAGCGTGATCGAGTCGGTCACGCGCCAGCCGGAGATGCGCGAGGAGATCACGAGCATCCAGTGGCTCGGCTTCGCCCTCATCGAGGCGGTCGCGTTCTACACGTTCATCTTCGGCCTGATCGCCTTCTTCCTCTGAGATGGATCCGGTAGGCGACATCGGCAGTGTCCTGCTCTTCGCCCAGGCCCACGGCGGAGGCGGCGGCGAGGAGAGCGGCGGCGGCAGCTTCCTGGTCCGCCCGGAGCTGGGGCTCATGATCTGGACGCTGCTGCTGTTCGGCGCCACGCTGCTGATCCTCAACAAGTTCGTCTTCCCGCGCATCTCCGAAGCGCTCGAGCGGCGCAGCCGCGCGATCGAGGAGTCGATCGAGCACGCGGAGCGCACCAAGCGCGAGGCCGACGAGCTGCTCGACGAGTACCGCGCCCGCCTCCGCGAGGCGCGCGGGCAGTCGGAGGACATCGTCGCGCGCGCCCGCAGGGCGGCCGACTCGCTCCAAGACCAGGCAAAGGCCGACGCCAGCAAGCAGCGCGAGGAGCTGCTCGCGGCGGCCCGGCGCGACATCGAGGCGGAGACGCGCCGCGCGCTCGAGGAGATCCGCAAGGAGGTGGCGGACATGACGGTGGTCGCCACCGAGAAGATCACGCGCAAGTCGCTCACGCCGGAGGACCACAGGCGCCTCATAGAGGAGGCCCTGCGCGAGGTCGACTTCTCGACGCTCAGCGGCCAGAGGGGCAATGGAAGAGATCGCTGACGTCTACGCCCGGGCGCTGTTCGAGGCGGCCAGGGAGAGCGACGCGCTCGACCGCGTGCACGACGAGCTCGGGGAGTTCGCGGACGCGCTGGGCGAGGACCGCAACCTGCAGGTGTTCCTGTTCTCTCCCTACTTCTCGAGCGAGGAGAAGAAGGACGGCGTGCGGCGGATCGTGAGCGACGCCGACGAGCGCACGCTCAACTTCCTCGAGCTGCTCGCCGAGCGCCACCGCATGCCCGCTCTGTTCCGGATCCGGCGCGCCTTCGACGCAATGTGGGCCGACGAGAACAAGTTGCTGCCGGTGACCGTGACGAGCGCGGTGGAGCTGGACGAGGAGCTCGTGAATAGCATCGGTGCGAGGATCGAGGAGCAGACCGGGCGGCGAGTGGAGCTCGCCTCGAAGGTGGACCCCGACGTGCTCGGGGGGCTCCAGGTCCGCGTAGGCAACATGGTGCTTGACGCGACAGTGCGCAACCGACTGGAACGACTTCGCAAGCAGGTGGCTAGAGCCGCTTAAGGAGACCCATGCAGATCAAGCCAGACGAGATCACGAGCATCCTCAAGGACCGCATCCAGGGCCTCGACGACGGCGGCGCGGACCTCTCCGAGGTGGGCACCGTGCTGTCGGTGGCCGACGGCATCTCGCGCGTGCACGGGCTCGACAACGCCAAGTCGCTGGAGCTCCTCGAGCTCCCGCACGACGTGACCGGGCTCGCGCTCAACCTCGAGTCCGACAACGTCGGTGCCGTGCTGTTCGGCCCCTGGGACGAGATCGAGGAGGGCGACCAGGTCAAGCGCACCGGCAACCTGCTCGAGGTCCCTGTGGGCGAGGAGCTCCTCGGCCGCATCGTGAGCCCGCTGGGCACGCCGCTCGACGGGAAGGGCGACGTGAACACGCAGCAGACCCGCCCGGCCGAGTTCAAGGCGCCCGGCGTGGTGCAGCGCCAGCCGGTGAAGGAGCCGATGCTGACAGGCATCAAGCCGATCGACTCGATGACGAACATCGGCCGCGGGCAGCGCGAGCTGATCATCGGCGACCGCCAGACCGGCAAGACGTCGATCTGCATCGACGCGATCATCAACAACAGGGACAAGGACCTGATCTGCGTCTACGTGGCGATCGGCCAGCGCATGTCGACGGTGGTCGACGTGGCGCGCCAGCTCGACGAGGCCGGGGCGCTCGACCACACGATCATCGTCGCCGCGCCCGCCGACGAGGCCGCGCCGATCAAGTACATGGCGCCGTACGCGGGCGCCGCCATGGCCGAGTACTTCCTCTACGACGGCCGCCACTCCCTCGCGATCTACGACGACCTCACCAAGCACGCGTACGCCTACCGGCAGATGTCGCTGCTGCTGCGCCGCCCGCCCGGCCGCGAGGCCTACCCGGGTGACGTCTTCTATCTGCACTCGCGGCTGCTCGAGCGCGCGGTGAAGCTGAGCGACGAGCTGGGCGGCGGCTCCTTCACCGCGCTGCCGATCATCGAGACGCAGGCGGGCGACGTGTCGGCCTACATCCCCACGAACGTCATCTCGATCACCGACGGCCAGATCTTCCTGGAGGCAGACCTGTTCCGCTCGGGCGTGCGCCCGGCGATCAACGTCGGCATCTCCGTGTCGCGCGTGGGCGGCTCGGCGCAGACGACGCCGATGCGGAAGGTGGCCGGCAAGCTGCGGCTCGAGCTCTCGCAGTACCGCGAGCTCGAGGCGTTCGCGCAGTTCGGCTCGGACCTCGACGCCGACACGCAGGCCACGCTGAACCGCGGCGCGCGGCTCGTCGAAGCGCTGAACCAGGACGAGCGCAATCCCTGGTCCACCGAGGACCAGGTCGCGGCCATCTACTCAGGCACCGGCGGCTATCTCGACCGGATCAAGGTCGAGCGCGTCTCGGAGTTCCACGAGGCGCTCCTCCAGCGGCTCCACTCGGAGAAGGGCGAGCTGATGGAGAAGATCGCCGACGGCAACTGGGACGACTCGATCGAGTCCGAGCTCGGCGATGCGATCGCCGAGGCGATCGGCGACTTCGGGCCGGACTTCGACGAGGAGGGCAACCCGCTCGAGGAGGGCGAGTCCGACCGGATCCGCTCCGAGGAAGGGCGCGAGCGGCGCGGGCGCGCGGAGCGCGAGGACGAGGAGCCGGAGGCGCAGGAGCAGGAGGAGGAAGAGGAGGAGCGCGAGCAGGAGCCCGCCAGCGCCTAGATGGCAAGCCTGAAGGACATCCGCGGCCGCATCTCGTCGGTCAAGAACATCCGCAAGATCACGCGCGCGATGGAGATGGTCGCCGCCGCGCGCCTGCGGAGGGCCGAGCAGCGGATCGAGCAGCTGCGGCCCTACGCGGACGCGATCCGGCGGATGACCCGGCGGGCCAGCGAGGCGGCCGAGAAGGTACCCAGCATCCCGCTGCTGAACGAGAAGGAGAACGTCCAGACGGTCGGCATCCTGCTCGTGACCGGCGACCGCGGCCTGGCCGGCGGCTTCAACTCGCAGATCATGCGGGCGGGCAACCGCCGCGCCGCCGAGCTGCGGCGCGAGGGCGCTCGGGTGCTGTGGTACGCGTCGGGGCGGCGGGGCGTGTCGTCGCTCGAGTTCCGCCAGCTCGAGGTGGGCGGGTCGTGGACCGGCTTCACCGACCGCCCCGCGTTCTCGGACGCCCGCCAGGTGGCCGACGGCCTCGTGTCCGCGTACGTGGACGACAAGGTCGACCGCGTCGAGGTGTTCTACAACGGATACATCTCGGCCGTGAACCAGGAGGTCCGCCACGAGACGCTGCTTCCGCTGCAGCAGGCGGACGTGCTCGGCGGCGAGGAGGACGAGGACGGCGAGGAGCGCGAGGAGGACCGCAGCGACTCCCGCGCGCTGTGGATCTACG
>DASZJZ010000172.1:0-4498 GCA_035947555.1 Thermoleophilaceae bacterium
CGGCGGCCCCTGCCGCACCCGCGCCGGCGGCCCCTGCCGCACCCGCGCCGGCGGCGCCCGCGGGCGCTTCGTCCTCCTCGCGCGCATCGCCAAAGTTCTCGGCCGCGAGCGCGCGGAGAGCGGCGAGTGCATCGGTGGCGCCCTCACCCCGCGCCCTCACGAGGATCTCCTCGCCCTGACGCACCGCGAGCGTCGCGAGGCCGGTCAGGCTTCGGCCATCGGCGGGGCCCCGCCCTCGGGTCTCGTTCGTGACTTCGACCCGAGCGTCGATCCCGGCCAGGGCGCCGACGAAGCGGGCTGCTGGACGGGCGTGCAGGCCCAGGCGGGCGTCCACCCGGAGCCGCAGCTCGAGCGCTTCGCCGTCCTCACGGGCTTCCGCCTCGCCGCCCCCGAGCACCTCGCCGGCGTCCGCCGCAGCGACCTCCTCCGGCTCTTCGCCCCCGAGCTGCGCGCTCTTCATCGCGAGCGCGCCGCGCGCCTCGCGCGCCACCTCGTCGAGGGACGCGCCGCCGCGCGCCCGTGCGGCGGCCGCCACCGCTCCCTCGACCAGCGGCGCCTCCGACAGCAGGATCGGCCCGCCGGCCGGATCGGCCATCTCGGCCGCCATCTCCGCGCTCATCAGCGCGCTGCCCAGGTCCATCAGTACGAGCACGCCGTCAGGCGAGCGCACGCGCTCGACCGCCTCGTAAACCCGCGCGGCGTCCGTGCCGACCGCGCCGTCCTCCATCCCCCCCGCCGCCTCGATCGCCACCTCGCCACCGCCCATCTCGCGTGCCAGCTCCACCACGCCGTCGGCCAGCGCCGCGCTGTGCGAGACGATCACGAGGCCGACCATGGGTCAGCCGAGACCGGAGGCCCGGTAGAGCATCTCGACCGGATGCACCGTCCGCACGCCGGTCGCATGCTCGATCTGCCAGCGGCACGTCTCGGAGTCGCACACGGCCCGCTCTGGAGCGGCGTCGGCGATCTGCGCGAACAGCCCCGCCCCGACCTTCATCGCGATGTCGTACTTCTCGCGCTTGAGGCCGTACGTCCCGGCGATGCCGCAGCAGGTCGCGTCCAGCTCGATCGTCCGCAGCTCGGGGACGAGAGCCAGCAGGTCCAGCGCCGGCTTGCCGATGCCGTGACCCTGCTGCTGGCAGGGGGCGTGGTAGGTCACCGTCTCGGAGAGCGGGCGAAAGTCGGTCCGGAGCTCGCCGCGCTCGTGCATCGCCAGCAGGTACTCGCAGATGTCGAAGACCCGCTCGGACACGACCGTGAGGTCGGGGTCGTCCCCCATCCCGAGGATCTCCAGCGCTTCGCGCTTCAGCATGAGGCTGCAGCTCGTGGAGGTGGCGACGATGTCGACCCCGCCTCGCGCGTACGGCGCAAGCCGCTTCGCCAGCCGGTGCACGTAGCCCCTGGCGTCGTCGAACAGCCCATTGGACTGGAGCGGCAGTCCGCAGCAGTCCTGCTTGGGCACCTCCACCGCCAGCCCGTTGTGCTCGAGCAGCGCGACGGTCATCTCGCCGAGCCGCGGCTCGTAGTAGTTGATGCCGCAGCCGTGGAAGAACGCCACCCGCCGCTGCGCCGGCGGCGAGGCGTGCCTGCGCGTCCAACGCTGGAAGGTGCGCCCGGCGAAGCTCGGCATCGGCGCCCGGCGGTCGAGGTCGAGGAGCCGTTCCGCCGCGACTCGCAGCAGGCGGTTTCGGAGGGTCCAGTTGGCGAGCGGCGCCACCGGCGTGCCGAGCCGCCCCGCGAGCGTGGGCCGCGCCAGCACGCGATCGCGCAGCGGCACGCCGTTCGTCTCCTTCATCTTGGCGCGGGCCTGCGTGTTGATCTCCGCGATGTGGACGCCCTGGGGGCAGACCTGCGTGCAGATGCCGCAGCCGGAGCAGTAATCCAGCGAGGCGTCCGGCGACGGCTCGTCCCCGACCCGGAAGCGCTCGGCCTGCGGCCCCACGTACTTCGGCCCTGGGAACAGCGGCGTGACGTTGGAGACCGGGCAGAAGGTCTCGCAGATCGTGCACTTCACGCAGTGGTCGAGCGACCCGCGCATGAGGCCTCCCAGCACGTCCTCCGCGCCGCCGATGCTCATCGCGCCGCCGCCAAAGACCCCGCTTCGGCCAGCACGAGCTCGGCGGCCCGGTGTCCGGTCGCGAGGCTGATGCCGTCGCCGGACTTCTCCCGCCAGGGCTCCGCGCCGGCCAGCGTGGCGCCTGCGACCAGGACGTTGTCGTATCCCTCGGGCCGCAGGTCGGGGCCCACCGCCACGCCGGCCCGCGCCATGGGGTGATCGTCGAGGTAACCGGGCCCGAACCTGTCCTCACCTGGGGCCGGCATGCCCGCCACGGGCAGGCCGAGCGCGGTCTCGCGCGCGGTCCAGCGGGAGTCGAGCTCGAGGCCGCCGGACGCGAAGCCGCCCGTGGCCAGCACCACCCAGTGGCACGCACGGCGCTCGTCCCGAAGCCCGACGCGCACGCGCAGCTTGCTCACCCGGCCACCTTCGGACTCGCACCCCGTCACGGCGGCATTCAGAATCAGGCGGCCGCCCGCCTGCCGCAGGGCCTCGCGCAGGATCGCGAACAGCCGCATGCCGGGCACCGAGGGCGGCAGCGTGGGCACCTCGAACACGGGATGAGCGAGGCGCTCCTCGAGCTCCGCCCAGGCACGGTGCGGGTCGGCGATGCCGAGCACGGCCGGGAAGGCCACGCGCTCCTCCGCGCCCAGCCGTGCCACGAGCTGCGCCGTCACTTCGGCGCGGAACGCGGGGTCGTCGAACGCGCGCGCGTAGCCCAGCGAGTTGACGTCGGCGCGCCCCTCGGGGACCAGGTCGAGCTCGGCCGCGCGCGCAGCCGTTCCGCTGCGCGAGAGGACGTCCGCGAGCAGCCTCGGGTGGAAATCCTTCAGCCCCCGAAAGCCGACCACGAGCACCGGTGCACCCCGGCGCAGGTCGCCGCCTGCCATGGTCTCGGGAACCACGGACGAGGGACGCGGCACGCCGAGCGCCGTCGGCAGCAGCAGGTTCTCGTCGAGATCGCCGCGGTACGCGTACGGGGCCAGGGAGCCGCCCGCCACGCGCGCCTTGAGCCACTCGACCGCCGCGCCGACCGCATCCGCGCCGACGAGGGAATACGGATGGCCGTCGCCGACGCCGGCCAGGGCCTCCGCGGGATGCTCGACGCGGGCCCGGTCGCCGTGCGCGAGGGCGCGGACTGGGCTGCGCCGGAGCGATGTGTACCCCAGCACGTCGATCGTGCCCGCGCTCAGGTGCGTGGCGCCCACGCCCCGGGCGAGCACGAGGACGCGCGCGCCGCCCTCCGCCAGCCGGACCGCGGCGGTAAGGCCGGCCAGGCCGGCGCCGACAACGATCACGTCGTGGTGGCTCACGCGGGCTGCGGCTCCTCGTCCGGCAGGTGCTCCACGTCGAGCAGCCCCTGGAAGATCCAGTCGTCGAGGCGCGCCTGCCGCAGCTGGTCGCCGTACAGGATCGGCCACACGCCCTTCCAGCGCTCCTGGAGGAAGGCCCGCAGCGAAGCCGAGGCCTGCGCCGCGTCGAGGTCGCCGAGGCCGTGCAGGATCCCGGTCGCGCGGTAGATGCAGAACCCGCCCTGGCAGGGCCCCATCCCGAGGCGCAGCGTGCGCCGGATGTCGTCGAGGTTGCTCGTGCCGCGCCGGCGCATCGCCTCCTCGAGCCGCCGCCGCCCGATCAGCTCGCACTCGCAGATGAGCTGCTCGTCCTGGAGGGTGGCCTCGCGGCGGCGCAGGCGCGAGCCCAGCTCGTACGGCTCGCCGTCCTGCTCGCCGGGCGGGCGGACCTCGCGCGTGCGGCAGGGCCGATCGGTGCCGAGCTGAGCGCACATGGCGTCCACGATGTCCTGTGCCATGAGGCGGAGCGTGGTCAGCTTTCCGCCCGACATCGTGAGCAGCCCGTCCACGCCGTCGCGGGTGCGGTGGTCGACGACCGCGTGCGTCCGGCTCACGTCGCGCGTGTCCTTGACCTCGCCGACCTTGGAGTCCTGGAACAGCGGTCGCACCCCGGCCCACACCCGCAGCGCCCGCGCGCCGCGGAAGCCAGGCACGAGCCGCTCGCCGTCGTCCAGCATCTGGTCGACCTCGGCCTGGGTGACCGGGATCTCATCGGGGTCTGCGGCGCGGATGTCGGTCGTGCCGATCACGCTCACCGTGCGGATGGGGACGAGGATGTCGCCGTCCGCCGGCATCGCGCAGCGGTTCACCACCGTGTTCACCAGCCGGTGGTTCATGGCGATCATGATCCCCTTGCCGGGTATCACGGCGACGCCCTCGATCCCCGCCATCCGCGCGATCTGGGCGGCCCAAGCGCCCGCCGCGTTGAGGGTGAAGCCCGCCTCGATGTCGAGCTCCTCGCCCGTGCGCTCGTTCCGGACCCGTGCCCCCCTGACCGCGTCGCCGTCCCGGTGGAGGTCGATGACGCGGTGGTATGGCAGCACTCGGGCGCCGTGTGCGGAGGCGCCGCGCGCGAAGGCCCAGACGGTCT
>DASZJZ010000173.1:0-2214 GCA_035947555.1 Thermoleophilaceae bacterium
GACGCAGGACAGCACGCGGTGGTCGACGTCCCCGCCCGCCTGGATGAGCGGGGCGAGCTCGGCGGAGGCAACGGCGTGCAGCTCGGCCTGCGGCGCCGTCTCGGCGAGCGCGCGGGCATAGGCGCCGCTCGAGACGGTGGCCGGCGTGGCGATGAGGCCCACCTTGCCGTTCCTGGTTGCGGCCGCCGCGAGCCTCGACTCGGGACGGACTACGGCAACCACGGGCAGGCGCTGTTCGAGCTCCGTTCCGAGCGCCGGAAGCGCCGCGGCCGTGGCCGAGTTGCAGGCGACGACGAGCGCCTTGACGCCCCGCTCGAGAAGGATCCCGGCGAGCTCCCGAGCGAACCCGAGCAGCTCCTCGGGCGAGCGGTCGCCGTACGGAAACCGCGCCGTGTCGCCGAGGTACAGGAAATCCTCATGCGGCAGCGACACGAGGCACTCGTGCAGAACGGTGAGCCCGCCGACGCCCGAATCGAAGACGGCGACCGGAAGCGACCGAGGATCGTCCACAACGGCCAATGGTGTCACGCGGAGCGGAGCCCGCCGCCGCCGCGCCCAGCGCCCGCCGCGCCCAGCCGCCGCCGCGCCCAGCCGCGCCCCTCAGAACTGCACCTTCCTCACGGCCTCCTTGATCTTCCCGATGATCGCGTCGCCGAGCTCCTTGCCCTCGTCCGTGCGGAAGCCCTTCATCGCGGCAATCACGCCGGCCATCACCAGGGCGACCAGCAGGATCAGAGCCACGTACTCCACGGTGCCCTGGCCGGCCTCGCGGCGAGCGGTGGCGAGCGCGGCGTGGATGCGTCCCATCAGGCGGTACATCGTTCGACCTCCCAAGTCGTGGATGAAGCGGAGGCCGATGGTCCGCCGCGGCGGCAGACGGCTCCAGACGCGAACGTGAAGGGAGGGTGACAACGGAGCGCCCTGCCAAGATGGCCGGCGTGCCGAGACGGGGACCGAAAGCGGAGAAGCGGCGGGTAATGGGCGCGGAGCGTCGAGCCGTCGCCGCGGGAGCGGTCGCGCCGGGAGGCGGCGCCTGATGTGCGGCATCGGCGCTCTCCTCGATCCGAACGGGGCTTCGGGCTCGGATGCCGCTCAGCGCATCGTCGAGTCGCTCAGGCATCGGGGGCCCGATGGGCAGGCCGTTCGGCGTTCCGGGCCCGTCACGCTGGCCCATACGCGGCTCGCCATCATCGACGTCGCCGGCGGCGATCAGCCGCTCGACTCCGAGGACGGCTCCGTCACCCTCATCGCCAACGCCGAGATCTACAACCATCGCTCGCTGCGCGCCAAGCTCGAGGAGCGCGGACACCGCTTCGCCACCGGGTCCGACTGCGAGGCCATCGTCCACGCGTACGAGGAGAGCGGCCCCCAGTGCGTCCGCCAGCTGAACGGCCTCTTCGCCTTCGTGCTGTGGGATGCGCGCCGGCAGCGCCTCGTCGCCGCCCGCGACGAGTTCGGCATCAAGCCCCTCTACTGGTGGAGCGACGGCACCCGCCTCGCGATCGCATCCGAAATCAGCGCCCTTCTCGACGCCGGGGTCACCCGGCCCGAGGTCGACACCACGGCCCTCGACCACTACCTCGCCTGCCGCTTCGTCCCCGCCCCCCGCACGCTGTTCCGAGGAATCCACAAGCTCCCGGCTGCGTCCACGCTGGTCGTCGAGCACAACGGCCCGCCGCGCGTCGAGACCTGGCGCGAACTCCCCGGCCCGCCGCACCGGGACCTCTCTGACGAGGACGTAGCCGGCCAGCTCGCCGACCGTTTCGCGGACGCGGTCGAGCGCCAGATGATGTCCGACGTGCCCTACGGCGCGTTCCTGTCCGGGGGCGTGGACTCGGCCGCCGTCGTCGCCGCCATGGCGCTGCGCGCGCCCACGCCCCCCACCACCTTCACGATCGGCTTCCCCGGCGCCGGCCCCACCTATGACGAGCGCGAGGCCGCCGCCGAGAGCGCCCGCCTGATCGGCACCGAGCACCACGCCACGGCCACCGCCGAGACCGACTTCCTCTCCGAGCTGGCGATCGCCGTGCCGCGCCTGGAGGAGCCGTGTGGGATCCCCTCGGCGCCGGCCCTCGGCCAGCTCTCGCGCTTCGCCGCCGAACGGGTCAAGGTCGTGCTGGCCGGGCAGGGCGCGGACGAGCCGCACGGCGGCTACGGTCGCCACCAGGCGGCCGCGCTGCTGGGGCGCCTGCGCCACGCGCCCGCCGCGCTCGC
>DASZJZ010000174.1:0-9296 GCA_035947555.1 Thermoleophilaceae bacterium
GCCGCAGGGAGGCCGATCTCACCGCCGAGATGGCCCGGCTGCTGCTGGGATCCTCCACGACGAGCGAGTCGCTCGCCGCGGTGGGCAGGCGCATCGCGGAGGCCTACCGGCTCTCGTCGGTCGAGCTCGACCTCGAGTGGCGGGCCAGCGACGTCCGCCGGCGCGCGCTGCCGCTCGTGGTGAACGGCGAGCGGGCCGGAACTGTGCTGATCCCGCGCGACACGCCCGAGGACGTGCAGCAGTCGCTGCGCGGTCGGATCGTGCCGGCGCTCGAGGCGCTGGTGGGCGCCGCCCGGAGCAGGGACGCGCTCGAGTCACAACTCATCGAGACGAAGGCGCTCCGGCGCAGCGACGTCATGAAGACGACGCTCCTGCGCTCGGTCTCCCACGACCTGCGCTCGCCGATCACCGCGATCAAGGCGGCCGCCGAGGGCCTCGGCGCGAGCGCGATCTCGGACGAGGGGCGCGAGGAGCTGACCTCCGTGGTGTCCGGCGAGATCGCCCGGCTGGAGCGCCTCGTCGCCAACCTGCTCGACCTGTCGCGGCTCCAGTCCGGGGCGGCCGAGCCGCGCAGCGACTGGGTCTCGGTGGAGGAGAGCGTGCGCGCCGCGCTCGCGGCCGTGCCGGAGCCGCCCGGCCGCTTCGAGGTCTCGATCGATCCAGACACGCCGCTGATCAAGGCTGACGCGGCCCAGCTCGAGCGTGCGCTCGCCAACGTGGTCGACAACGCCACACGCCACGCCGGCACCGGGCCCGTGAGCGTAAGGGTGCGCGCCACGGGCCCGCGTGTGCTGATCCGGGTGGGCGACCGCGGGCCGGGCATCCCGAAGAAGGACCTCGAGCGGATCTTCGAGCCCTTCCACCGCGTCCCCGGAGGCGCCGGCGGCGGGTCGGGCCTCGGGCTAGCCATCACGCGCGGCTTCGTCGAGGCCAACGGGGGCCGCGTGCGAGCGGAGTCCGAGCCGGGCCGCGGGACGACGTTCACGATCGACCTTCCGGTGCCGCCCGAGAGCCGCGCGCGGCGGGCAGCGCCTGCGCAGGAGGGCAGCCCCGCGTGAGCGACCGGCGCCGGGTGCTCGTCTGCGACGACGAGCCGCAGATATTGCGGGCGCTGAGGGTGATCTTGCGCGAGGCCGGGTTCGAGGTGCTCCCGGCGGCCAGCTCACGCGAGGCGCTCGACACCGCCGCGGTCCAGCCGCCCGACGCCGCGATCGTCGACCTCGTGCTGCCGGACGGCGACGGCGTGGACGTGTGCCGGTCGCTGCGGGAGTGGAGCGACCTGCCGATCGTGGTGCTGTCGGCGGTGGGGGACGAGCCCGAGAAGGTGCGGGCGCTGAACGCCGGCGCCGACGACTACGTGACCAAGCCGTTCGGTCCGTCAGAGCTGATCGCGCGGCTGAATGCGGCGCTGCGGCGGGCCGCTCCCCGGGACGACGCCGGGCCGGTGCTCGCCGCCGACGGCCTCGAGCTCGACGTCATGGCGCACGAGGTTCGGCGCGACGGCGCGCCGGTTCATCTGACCCCGATCGAGTTCGACCTCCTGCACACGCTCATCCGCAACCCGGGCCGGCTGATGACCCACAGGGCGCTCCTCACGGAGGTGTGGGGCCCGGCGTACGCCGGCGACACGCAGACGCTCCGGGTGCACGTGGCGAACCTGCGCCGCAAGATCGAACCCGACCCGGGCGCGCCGCGCTACATCACGACCGATCCCGGGGTGGGCTACCGCTTCGCGGCGTAGTGCGCGAGGGGGCGGCTCGGCCCGCACCGGAGCGCTCCGCTTAGCGCGCTCGAGCCAGGCGCTTCACGCGATCTTTATGCCGGCCCCGCCGATCTTTACGGGGCCTTGAGGCGCCGCCGCGGACACTGGTACGGGCGTGGCGGAGTACCGCCCAAAACACCGCGGCCTGGAACGGGTGCTAGGCACCGGCGCCCTGTTCTCGACCGCGTACGGCAACGTCGGCTCGTCGATCTACTACGCGCTCGGCCTGGTGGCGATCTTCGCGCTCGGCATGACGCCGGTGGTGTTCCTGATCGCCGGCCTGATCTTCGCCTGCACCGCCGCCACCTACACCGAGGCCACCACGATGTTCCCGGAGGCCGGCGGCTCCTCCTCGTTCGCGCGGCGCGCCTTCAACGAGTTCTGGTCCTTCTTCGCGGCGTGGGGCCAGATGCTCAACTACATCATCACGGTCGCCATCTCGGCGTTCTTCCTGCCTCACTACCTCGGGGTGTTTTGGGAGCCGCTCGGCGAGTCGCCCGCGGACATCGTCGCGGGGATCCTCGTGGTCGTCCTGCTCGCGGCCGTGAACATAGTCGGCGTGAAGGAGTCGGCGGGGGTCAACGTCTTCTTCGCGGTCGCGGACTTCCTGACCCAGGCGCTGCTGGTGGTGGTCGGCGTGGCGCTGGTGTTCGACGCCGACCTCCTGGTGCGCCAGATCGACCTCGGGACCTCCCCGACGGTGTCGGACTTCCTGATCGCCATCCCGGTCGGCATGGTCGCCTACACCGGTATCGAGACGATCTCGAACATGGCCGAGGAGGCGCGTGATTACGGCCACACGATCCCGCGTGGGATGGGCCTCGTCGTCGTGGCGGTCTTCGTGATCTACGCCTTCCTGCCCGCGGTCGCCCTGTCCGCGATGCCCGTGCGGGACGGGGAGACCGCGCTCGCCCTGCCGAAGGAGGAGGGGGGATACGCCGACGACCCGATCCTCGGCGTGGTGGCCAACATCGAGCTCGGCCCGCTGCAGGGCGCGGCCGAGATCTACGTCGGCGTGCTCGCCGCCACGATCCTCTTCATCGCCACGAACGCCGGCATGATCGGCGTGTCGCGGCTCACGTACTCGATGGGGCAGTACCGCCAGCTCCCGGAGCGGCTGCGGGCGCTGCACCCGAGGTTCCGCACGCCCTACGTGGCCATCGCGATCTTCGGCCTGATCGCATGCCTCACGATCGTGCCCGGCCAGGCGGAGTTCCTCGGGACGGTCTACGCGTTCGGCGCGATGCTCTCGTTCACGATCGCCCACTTGGCGGTGATCGCGCTGCGGATCAAGCAGCCGGACCGGGAGCGGCCGTTCCGCGGTCCGGGCACGCTTCGCGTACGCGGGCGCGACCTGCCGCTGTTTGCGATCGTCGGCGCATTCGGCACGGGCGTGTCGTTCGTGGTGGTGAACGCGCTCAACCTCGAGACGCTGGTGGCCGGGACCCTCTGGCTGGCACTCGGCGTGACGACCTACGTCCTGTACCGCCGGCGCCAGGGGCTGCCGCTGACGCAGACGCACAAGATCGTGCTTCCCAAGCCGGCGGTCGAGCGCGAGGTCGAGTACGAGTCGGTACTGGTGGCGTTCGAGGACCTGCGCTACTCGTCCCAGGCGGTGGCCACGGCGGTCGCCCTGGCCGCGCGGCGGCGCCGCGGCATCCACGTGCTCGTGACGATCACCGTGCCACCGAACGTCCCGATCCACGCGGAGACGCCTGAGCTGGAGCGGCGGGCGGCGAGCATCATCGACTCCGCGCGCGTGCGCGGTGGTCGCCGGGTCACCGGCCACTGGGAGAAGGTGCGTCCCGGCCAGGCGGGCCGGCGGATCTTGGAGGAGGCGAGGGAGATCCGGGCCCGCGCGCTCGTGATGTCGCTGCCGCCGCGCCGGGCCGGGACGTCGCTGTTCGGCAGGACGCTCGAGACGGTGCTGGCCGAGCGCCCCTGCCGGGTGATCATCGAGTCGTCGCGCGGGCTGGAGTCCGCACGGCGGGTAGCCGAAGCGCCCCGAGCCGGGCGCGGCCTGACGCGACGGGCGGGCGTGCCCTGAGCGCGCGGGCCGCGGCGCCCGGCGCAGCCTGAGCGCCCGCCGAGTCCCGTACCCTCCCACCGTGGCCGACTCCTCCCGCGCGCCGCGTTCGCGCTCCCCCGCCGCGCGGGTGCTCGGCGCGGGCGCGCGTGGCGCCGAGCGGCTGGTGGAGGCCGCCGGGGTCGACCGGGCGATCGAGGACGCCACCGAGGAGGCCATCGTCCGGGCCCTGCGCAGCCCGGCGGTGGAGCGGGCGATCGTGCGGGTGCTCGTCGAGGAGAACGCGATCGGGCGGGCCCTCGAGCAGGCGCTGACGAGCAAGGAGGTGGCGGACGCCATCATGGACGCGCTCGACAGCGAGGTGGCCGACCGGGTCTGGGAGGAGATCCTCGCTAGTCCGAAGGCCCAGATGCTGGTGGAGCGAATCGCCGAGGCGCCGGAGGTGCGGGCGGCGATCGCGCAGCAGGGGGTGGGCCTCATCACCGACGTCGGCAGGCGCCTGACCGTGATCACCGAGGCGCTCGACGACGCCGCCGAGCGCGTCGTCCACGGCATGCTGAACCGGCCCGGTCACGAGGCCGAGACCAACCAGGTGGGGCTGGTCACCCGGGCCGTGGCGGGAGTGATCGACCTGGCGCTGATCGGCGCGCTGCTGTCGATCGGGTCGGGACTGCTGGCCTCGGTCGTACCGGCCGTGACCGGCGGCAGCGACGGCCTCTCGATCTGGGGCGTGCTCACCTTCGGCGTGGTCGGCTTCCTCATCGGCGCGGCCATCTTCACGGCCTTCTGGGCGCTGGTCGGCCAGACACCCGGCATGCGCTTTCTCAGCATCCACCTGGACGCGTCGGGGTCGAGGGAGATCGGCCTGAGACGCGCGCTGCGGCGGATCGTCGCGGTGCCGCTGTCGCTGCTCCCGGCCGGGCTCGGGTTCCTCGCGATCCTGCTGTCCCCGCAGCGGCGCGGCTGGCACGACCGCTTCGCCGGCACGGTGGTCGTGTACGACGAGGACGTGAAGTACGCGCCATGGTCGCGGCTGCCGGCCGAGCAGACGCCGGAGCCGGCCGGCGCGCCCGGGTCCGAACGCGCTCGCTCGCGGCGGCCGGCGGAGTGGGCCGTCGGCGGCGAGCGTCCTGATTGAGCGCGCCCGGACCGGGCACCCGCCGTACTGGTCGATTCAAGGAGGAGCGATGGCAGAGCTCACGCAGCTCGAGACGAAGCTCGCCGAGGTGATGGGCCTCGCGCAGGCGGCGAAGGACTCGACGGCCAAGGTCATGGACCTGGTCGACGACGAGGAGGTCCGCCAGACGCTCGAGCGCATGAACGCCGAGGCCGCGGAGACCGCGGAGCGCTGTGAGCAGGTGGCGGACCAGCTCGACGGCAAGAAGACAGCGGTGAGCGAGAAGGCCCGCGAGACCAAGTCCGAGGCTCAGGAGATGATGAGCACGTACCTGAGCGACGACGTCGATGCGCTCGACGGCTTCGAGTTCCTGATCATGGCGGAGGCCGGCGAGCTCGGCCACGTCGAGATCGTCGAGGCGATGAACGAGCAGGCGGGCGACGACCGCATCAGGGAGCTGGTCGAGTGGGTGCGCCCGATCCAGGAGCGCCACTTCAACGACACCCGCGAGGCGTCGCTCAAGCTCGCGAAGAGCGAGGACCCCCTGGCGCCCAGCTCTTGACGCCTCCCGCGGTTCCCGGCGTTACGCATGCCTTCGTCGACGCCGGGGGACTGCGGATGCACGTGGCCGAGGCCGGCCGGGGCGAGCCGATCCTCATGCTCCACGGCTGGCCCCAGCACTGGTACCTCTGGCGGCACGTGATCCCGCTGGTCGCTCCGCACGCCCGCGTGATCTGCCCGGACCTGCGCGGCTTCGGCTGGACCGAGGTGCCGCGCTCGGGATACGACCGCGAGACAATGGCCGCCGACGTGCTCGCCCTCCTCGACCAGCTGGGGCTGGAGCGCGTCAGGCTGGCCGGGCACGACTGGGGCGGCTGGATCGGGTTCCTGCTCTGCCTGAGCGACCCCAGCCGGATATCGCGCTTCGTCGCGCTCAACATCGTGCCGCCCTGGCCGTCCGGCGACGGGCGCGACGTTCTCGAGCTCTGGCGCGGGGCGTACCAAGTACCGCTCGCCCTGCCTCACCTCGGGCGCCGGCTGGTGGAGCGCGGCGGCGCCGATCTCGTCCTGAGGGGTGGCTCGAAGGCGTTCACCCGCAACGAGCGCGAGGCGTTCACGAAACGCCTGAAGGGAGACCGGGCCCGGGCGAGCGAGCTCCTCTACCGGACGTTCCTCACGCGCGAGGCCATCCCGGTGGCGACCGGCCGCTACGCCGGCCGCACGCTCGAGGTGCCGACGCTCCTGCTGGTGGGGCAGCGCGACCCGGTGCTCCCGACCCGCACGCTGCGCGCGCATGCCGACCAGACCGACGCCTTGGAGCTGGAGCTCGTCCCGGACGCCGGCCACTTCGTCGTGGACGAGAAGCCGGACCTCGTCGCGGACCGGATGCTGCGCTTCTTCGCGAGATGAACGCCCCCCGAGGCGGCGGCCCCGGCACCCGTCCCTCTCGGTCCGGAGGCCGGTTCCGCCGGCTCCTAGGGAACTGCATGCCCTGATGGGCATGCGCATCCCAGGTACCCGAGGCGGGCGGGTCGCACCAAATCCGAACGCTGTGGGACGTGCGGACCGAGATCGGGCGCTGACCTGCGTACAGCGCGGTCCCCGGGTACCGGGGCCGTATGCGCGTTGTCGTGGTGGGTGCGACGGGGAACGTCGGGACGAGTCTGCTCCGCTCGCTGGCCGACGACCCCGAGGTGGAATCGGTGCTCGGCCTGGCGCGCCGCCTGCCCGCCGTGAGCTTCCCCAAGACGGAGTGGGGGCAGGTCGACGTCGCGCGAGCCACGGACATGGCGGCCCGCTTCGAGGGCGCCCACGCGGTCGTGCACCTCGCCTGGCTGATCCAACCGGGGCGCGACCTGGACACGCTGTACGCCGCCAACGTGGAGGGCAGCCGGAAGGTGTTCCGTGCGGCGGCCGACGCGGGCGTTCCGGCCCTCGTGTACGCCTCCTCGGTCGGCGCCTACGCCCCGGGGCCCAAGGATCGCGCGGTAGACGAGAGCTGGCCGACGACGGGGCTCGAGACCTCGTTCTATGCACGCCACAAGGCCGAAGTGGAGCGCGTCCTCGACGGCATCGAGCGGGAAGCACCGTCAATGCGCGTGGTGCGGCTGCGCCCGGGCCTGATCTTCAAGCGCGAGGCGGCGTCGGGGATCCGGCGGCTGTTCGCGGGGCCGCTGCTGCCGAGCCCGCTGGTGCGGCCGGGGCTGATCCCGGTCGTCCCGGACGATCCCGGGCTGGTGTTCCAGGCCGTTCATTCGCTCGACGTGGGTGAGGCCTACCGGCTTGCGCTGAAGGGCGACGCCCGCGGCGCCTTCAACGTGGCGGCCGACCCGGTGCTCGACCCGTCCGAGCTGGCGCGCACGCTGGGCGCCCGTCGGGTGCGGGTGCCCGGCGGGGTGCTGCGAGCCGGCGCCGCCCTGACGTTCCGGCTGCGGCTCCAGCCGAGCGAGCCGGGCTGGGTCGACATGGCCCTGAACGTGCCCGTCATGGACACAAGGCGCGCGCACGAGGAGCTCGGATGGCGCCCGCGCTACACCTCCGTGGAAGCGCTCCGCGAGCTCCTCGACGGGATCCGCGACCGAGCCGGCCTGGACACGCCGCCGCTGGCACCGTACACGGGTGGTCCGCTGCGGATCCGCGAGCTCCTGACCGGCGTCGGGGCGCGCTGAGCGCCGCGCCCGGATCGCGCCGACTGGGCGCCACGCGATCCGACCGGCGGCGGCGCCCCCGTGCGCGGGTCGCGCGAATCCGACCGGCCGCACGCGAATAATCACCCTGTGCCCGTTCGCGCGATCACGCTCGCGCTCGGCGCCTGCCTTGTCCTCGCCGCCCCCGGCTGCGGCGCGTCCGACCGGGCGTCCGATGCCGCCGCCGTGGCGGAGCGCTTCCACACCGCCATCGGGCGGGAGGACGGCGCCACCGCCTGCGCCGAGCTGAGCGAGGAGACGGCGAGCAAGCTCGAGCAGCAGGAGGACGCGCCCTGCGAGGAGGCCGTGCTCCGCTTGGAGCTGCCCAGCGACGGCACGGTGGGGAAGACCGACGTCTACGTCACCACCGCGTCGGTCGAGCTGGCCGAGGGCGGCACCACCTTCCTCGACGAAGGGACGCTGGGATGGAAGGTCTCGGCGGCGGGCTGCACGCCTACGGCCCCGAACCTGCCCTTCGACTGCGAGCTCGAGAGCTGAGATGCGGGCCATGTTCGTGATCTACGTCGTGCTGATCGCCGCGGGGATCGCCTACTTCTCGGTCATCGGACTGATGAACCACTGAGCCGTGCGCAGCTTCGTGAAGCACAACGGCCTGTCGCTGGCGTTCCTGGTGCTGTTCCTCGCCGCGGTCGTCTTCCAGGCGGTCGCCGGGCACGCCGACTTCAACGAAGAGCAGGACCGCCACGGCGATCCGAGGATCTCGTTGTCTCGCTACGTCACCTCGTCTGACTTCGGCGTGGCCGTGATGGAGAACTGGCAGTCCGAGTACCTGCAGTTCACGCTGTTCATCCTCCTGACCGTCTGGCTCCTCCAGCGCGGATCGCCCGAGTCGAAGGAGCTCCACAAGGCCGGGCCCGAGTCCGACGAGGACCAGAGGGTGGGCGAGCACGCGGAGCCCGACTCGCCGCGCTGGGCGAAGGTGGGCGGCATCCGGCGGCGGATCTACGAGAACTCGCTGCTGATCGTGATGGTCACGATCTGGCTCGGGACGTGGTTCGCGCAGTCGCTCACCGGCAAGGTCGAGTACAACGCCGACCGGCTGGACCACCGCGAGGACGCGGTGTCGTGGGGCGAGTACCTGACGCGACCGGACTTCTGGGAGAAGACGCTGCAGAACTGGCAGTCCGAGTTCCTGGCGGTGGGCTCGATGGCGATCCTGGCGGTGTACCTGCGACAGCGAGGCTCACCGGAGTCGAAGCCGGTGGGGGCGCCGCACGACGCGACCGGCGTGGAGGGCTGAGGAGGGTTAGCGGAGAGGGCCTGTGGGATGTTTCCCAGCGGCTCGCTCGTGCGGGGGTTCGCCATCTCCGCGAACAGCCCGAGGTCCGTGGCGCACGCCGCTGCGCGCTCGAAGGTCGCGCGGGCGCGGTCCGCATCGCCCGCCATCGCGCGGCAGACGGCCAGCCAGAACGTGGCCGGCAGGAATGCGCCCTCCTCGTCGCAGCCCTCGAATCGGCGGATCAGCCCGCCCGCGCCCAGCGACTCCTCGATCGCATCCACAGTGGCGCCCATCCGCTCGTCGCCGGCCTCCACGAAGCCGAACATCGGCGCGAGCAGCACGGCGGCGTCGAGGTCGTCGCCGCCAAGCGTCCCGGCCAGTACACCGCGACGCTCGCTCCACGCCTCGCTCAGCACGGCGTCGCGGATCTCGTCCCGGGCGGGGGCCCAGCGCGCCGGCTCCGC
>DASZJZ010000175.1:0-6662 GCA_035947555.1 Thermoleophilaceae bacterium
CCCCTCGTGCTCGAGCACGTAGGAGCCGTCCCGATACAGCTCGCTGACGGCGGGGTCGAGCGCGATCGCCACGTCGTCGCCGGGCCGGTGGCCCGCCGCCTCGATCCCTGCGAGCAGCGCCTCGAGCGCGGCCTCGTTCGAGTCGAGGTCAGGCGCGAAGCCGCCTTCGTCGCCCACCGCCGTGGACAGCCCGCGGTCGTGCAGGGTTCGCTTGAGCGCGTGGAACACCTCTGCGCCGATGCGGAGCGCCTCGGAGAAGCTCGGCGCCCCGGCGGGCACGACCATGAACTCCTGGAAGTCGACCTTGTTGTCGGCGTGCGCGCCGCCGTTCAGCACGTTCATCATCGGCACCGGCAGCACGTGCGCCGCCTCGCCCCCGAGGTAGCGCCACAGCGGCAGCCCGGCCTCCGCCGCGGCGGCCTTGGCCGCGGCCAGCGAGACGCCGAGGATCGCGTTCGCGCCGAGGCGGCCCTTGTTGGGCGTGCCGTCGAGCTCGACCATGACGCGGTCGAGCGTGGCCTGGTCGGCAGCGTCGAGCCCGCGGACAGCGTCCGCCAGCTCGCCGTTCAAGTTGGCCACAGCCCGCGAGACTCCCTTGCCGCCCCAGGCCTCGCCGCCGTCGCGCAGCTCCACGGCCTCGAACTCGCCTGTGGACGCCCCCGACGGCACGGCGGCGCGGCCGGCGGCGCCGGATCTCAGCAGCACGTCGGCCTCCACGGTGGGGTTCCCGCGGCTGTCGACGATCTGCCTTGCGTGGACCCTCTCGATCTCGCTCAAGCCGCCTCCACCTGCTGTCTGAACCGGTCAGCCGCCCGGCGAAGGGCGAGCTCGGGGTCGTCCCCGGCCTCGACAGCATCTCGCACGGCGGCGAGCAGGCGCTCGCCGGGGTCCTCGGTGGGGCGCGTCGGGAGCTCCCCGGTTCCCTCCCGCGACTCCCCGCCGCCCTTCCACTCGTGCCCGGCGTTGCGGGCACGCCGCAGGATCTTCTTCGCGTAGAGCGTCGAGGGCAGCGTCTCCGGGATCGGCCCGAACACCTCGCCGGCGCCCTCCTCGTCGCGCTTGATCTGGTCCCAGTTGCGCACGACGTCGCCGGCGGTCTCGGCCGCGCGATCGCCGAACACGTGTGGATGGCGGCGGATCAGCTTCGCGCGGCAGTGCTCGGCCACCTCAGCCAGGCTGCCCCGGCCCCGCTCCTCGAGCAGCAGCGAGAGGAAGTAGACCTGGAAGAGCACGTCGCCGAGCTCGTCGAGCAGCTTGGCGTCGTCGCCGGACTCCGCCGCGTCGGCCAGCTCGTACGCCTCCTCGACCGTGTGCGGCACGATCGAGCGCTCGTCCTGCTCACGGTCCCAGGGACACTCGCGCCTCAGCAGGCGCGTGACCTCGTCGAGCCGCAGGAGCGCGGCCGAGAGATCGGCGTCCACTACTGCTCTGGCGTGGGCCCGGGCGGGGGCGTGGGCGGAGCGGGCTGGGGTGCCGGACCGCCGGGGTTGCCACCCGAGGCGGGACCGTCGCCGCTGTCCTCCTTGGGAGCGTTCGAGCACTCCTCGATGCGGTAGTCGTCGGCGCACTCGGTCTGCTCGCGGTAGTCCTCCCGGAACTCCTTGACGAACTCGTCGAGCGCCTTCTGCTGGCGCTCGGAGCGCAGCAGGTTGCGGATCGTGTCCTTGGACTGGTCGAGCGACTGCTGCGACGCCGGCGTGATCTTGGTGACCTCGAAGACGTACCAGCCGAACTGCGTCTTCACCGGGCCGTCGAGCTCGCCCTTCTTGGCCTGGAACACCGCGTCGTCGAGCGCCTTGTCCTGCTGGCCCTTCGCCACGGCCGGGAGCAGCCCGGCCTGCGCCTTCGACGCTTCGTCGATCGAGAACTCGTTCACGACCTGCTTCCAGCCCTGCCCGTCCTCGAGCGCGTTGCGCGCCTGCTCGGCCCTGGCCTCGGTCTTGGTCAGGACCACCCGAAGGTCACGCCGCTCCGGCTGGGCGAAGCGCCGCTTGTTCTTCTCGTAGTACTCCTCGATGTCCGCGTCGGTGACCTTCGTGGCGTCCTGGGTCACCTTCTGCGTGAGCTTCTGCTGCAGCTCGTTCAGCTTGACGCGGAAGAGGATGTCCTCCTCGCTCATGCCGGAGGTCTTGATGAACTCGTTGTAGGCCTTGTCCGTGGGGAAGGCCTGCTTCTTCTGGTCCTCGAACGACTTCCGCACGGCCTCGTCGCTCACCTCGACGCCCTGCTCGGCGGCCTCCTGCTCGACCCACTCCGCCTGGATCAGGAAGAGCATGACCTCACGCTTGAGCGTGTCGTACTCCTGCTCGCATTGCTTCTTGAGCGCGGCGTCGGACGGCTCCTTCTGGCCCTTGGCGGTGGGAGCGTCCTTCTTGGCCGCGATGCACTTGGTGAAGTTGGGCGGATCGGGCACGACCGCCTGGCCGCCCTGCGCCTGACCGCTCACGGCGGTCTTCATCCACTTGTCGAACTCCTCCTGCGAGATCTCCTCGTCGCCGACGGTGGCGACTGCGCCCGACGGGACGGAGTCCGACCCCCCGCAGGCGACGACGAAGGCGGCGCCGAGCGTGAGGAGCCCGACAGAGAGCAGTGACTTGAGAGGCGCGTAGTTCATCGGTGCCAGGTGTAACCCGGGAAAATAAAGCTGGCTTAAGGATCTTCCGGGGGGAACGGCGGTGGCGAAGGGTAGCGGACGCTTATACGGGCTCCGTAGCCACTTCTAGGATGGCCTCCGCCGCCGTGACGACCGCCCTGAAGCGCTCGGAGGGCTCGTCCGGCAGCCGCACGCGCACCGTCGAGCGGCCGGACTCGTAGATCGCCTCGGGCACCCGCTCGCGCAGCGCCCGGGACCCGTTCGAGTCGAGGTCGATCGGCGTGACCGCCATCCTCCCCTGGCGGAAGTCCACCGAGCGCGCCCCCGCGCGGCCCAGCTTGATGCGCGCGTCCTGTAGCCGGATCAGGTTGTCGAGCGGCTCCGGCACCGGCCCGAAGCGGTCCTCGAGCTCCTCGCGAAGGACGATCAGCTGGGCGACCTCTCGCGCTCCGGCCACGCGCCGGTGGACCTCGATCTTGGCCGCCTCGTACGGCACGTAGTCGCCCGGCACGTAGGCGTCCACCGGCAGGTCGAGCCGCACCGGCTCGGTGGCCTCCTCGGCGGAGTCGCCGGCCAGCAGCCGGACCGCCTCGTCGAGCATGCCCACGTAGAGCTCGAAGCCGACCGCCGCCACGTGCCCCGACTGCTCCTGGCCCAGCAGGTTCCCGGCGCCGCGGATCTCGAGGTCGCGCATGGCGATCTTGAAACCCGAGCCGAGCTCCGTGTAGTCGGACAGCGTGGCCAGCCGCCGGCTCGCGTCCTCCGACAGCGCGGCCGCACTTGGATAGAGCAGGTAGGCGTAGGCGCGCTCGCTGGACCGCCCCACCCGCCCGCGGATCTGGTAGAGCTGGGCCAGGCCGAAGGTGTCGGCGCGCTCCACGATCAGCGTGTTCGCGGTGGGGATGTCGAGCCCCGACTCCACGATGCTGGTGCAGACGAGCACGTCGCCGTCGCCGCGGAGGAACGACAGCATGGTCTTCTCGAGCTGCCCCTCGGCCATCTGGCCGTGCGCCACCAGCACGCGCGCCTCGGGCACGAGGGCGCGGACGCGCTCGGCGGTCTCGTCGATCGTCTCGACGCGGTTGTGCAGGAAGAAGGTCTGCCCCTCGCGGGCCAGCTCGCGCTTGATCGCCTGCGAGACGAGCTCCTCGTCGTACTCGCCGACGTAGGTCCGCACCGGCCGCCGCCCCTCGGGCGGTGTCTCGATCACTGTGATGTCTCGCAGCCCGGCCAGCGACATCTGCAGTGTCCGCGGGATCGGGGTGGCCGACAGGCTCAGCACGTCCACGCGGAGCTTGAGCTGGCGCAGCAGCTCCTTCTGCTTCACGCCGAAACGCTGCTCCTCGTCCACGATCAGCAGGCCGAGGTCCTTGGGACGCACGTCGCGCGAGAGCAGCCGATGGGTGCCGATCAGGATGTCGACCTCGCCTCGCCCGAACGCGGCCACCGCCTCGCGCGCGTCCTTCGGCGAGCGGAAGCGCGACACCATCTCGATGCGGAACGGGTAGTCCCGCAGCCGCTCGGTGAAGGTGCCGAGGTGCTGCTGGGCGAGCACCGTCGTCGGCACCAGGAACATCACCTGCTTGCCGTCCTCGGCCGCCTTGAAGGCGGCACGCAGTGCCACCTCGGTCTTGCCGTAGCCTACGTCGCCACAGATGAGGCGGTCCATCGGGCGGGCCTCCTCCATGTCGGCGCGCACCGCCTCGATCGCCTCGAGCTGGTCGGGCGTCTCGCGGTAGGGGAAGCGCTGCTCGAACTCCATCAGCCACTCGCCGTCGCGCGGGAAGGCGTGGCCGGCGCGGCGCTTGCGCTCGGCGTAGAGCGTGATCAGCTCGCCGGCGAGCGCCTCGGCGGCACGGCGGGCGCGCAGCTTCTGCTGCTCCCACTGCTTGCCGCCGAGCTTGGAGAGCGGCGGATCGCCGGCGTCGGCGCCTACGTAGCGGCTTATCTTGTGGAGCTGGTCGCTCGGCACGAAGACGCGGTCGCCGTCGCGGAACTCGAGCTCCAGGTAGTCGCGCGTGACGCCGCCCACGGTCTTCGTCTCGAAGCCCGTGAAGCGGGCGATGCCGTGGTCCTCATGCACCACCGGCGAGCCGGCCCGGAGGTCGGTGAACGAGGCGAGCGCGCCGGCGCGGGGGCCCTCCGGACGGGTGGCGCGGCGGCGCCGCAGCAGCCGATGCTCGGGCACCACGGCCAGCTTCAGCTGCGGGGCAAGGAAGCCCTCACGCAGGCCGGCGTGGGCGAACAGCACGCCCGGCTCGCTCGGCGCGGGCTGACCGTCGAGGAAGGCGGCGCGCACGCGGTCGAGGTTGAGGCGGGCGCGCTCGGCCTCGCCCCGGCGAGACCAGGCCACGACGGTGCGGTAACCCGACCGCACCAGCTTCTCGAGCTCGGGCTCGGCCTCGCGCAGTGAGCGGGCGGCGGTGTCGGCACTCTGCGCGCGGAACTCGTGCGGCTGGTCCTGGGAGATGCTCGACAGGCGCAGCGCCGCGCGGCGGTCGAGCGCCTCGCCTAGGTGGTCCGGGTGCACGTAGAGGTCGTGGGCGTCCTGGTCGTGGAAGCTCGTGGTCACGTCCTGCCAGAGGTCGCGCAGCGCGGGGGCCAGCTCCTCCTCGGCGGCCACGGTGACGAGCGCCTCGGCCGGCAGCAGGTCGAGCAGCTCGCGGAAGCGGTCGAGCGGCAGCACGTCGGCCACGTCGGGGCGGTCGCCCTCCTCGCTGTAGGCCGCGATCTCGGCGAGCTCCCTGTGCTCGGGGCCGAGCTCGGCGGCCGGGGCGATCTCCACCCGCTCCGCCTCCTCGAGCGAGCGCTGCGTGAAGGTCGAGAACCAGGTGAGCCGCTCGACCTCGATGTCGAACAGCTCGCAGCGGACCGCCCGCTCCTCGGTGGCCGGGTAGACGTCCAGGATGTCCCCGCGCACGGCGAACTGGCCGCGCTCCTCGACCTGGTCGACGCGCTCGTATCCGCAGGCGACGAGCTGCGACGAGACCTCGTCGAGGTCGAGCAGCTCGCCCTTCTCGATCGCGAAGCCGTGCGGGCGAAGGTCGGGGTCGGGCACCTTCTCGGCGAGGGCGGCGGCGCTGGCCACCACGACGGCGGGCTGCTCGCCAAGGAGCGCGTCGAGGGCGGCGATCCGCAGGCCGACCAGATGGGGCGGCGGGGCCAGGTGGGACTCGTAGCGCATGCCGCGGGCCGGGTAAAAGCGCACGGGGCGCGGGCTGAGGAAGGCCTTCAGGTCGGCAGCCAGGTCACGGGCGGCGCGGTCGTCGCCGGCCACCACGAGCGCGGGGCGCTCCGGGTCGGCGTCCAGCAGGCTCGCCAGCAGATAGGGGCGCAGGCTGGCCGATACGAAGGCGCGCTGCGGCTCGGCGCGCGCGGCATCGGCCAGCGCGGTCACGCCGGAGTCCTCGCGGGCGTATTTCAGGAGTGGTCTGAGCATGCGCAGCGGCCGCCCGGGCGAACCGCGCGGCTCTGACTTTGAGATTAGTGGCACGCCGGCCGCACAGGCGGGCGTTTCGCGGCTAGTTTCACGCCGTGCCGGTGCGGGCGACGCATCTCCTCCTGGCCGTGGCGCTTCTCGGCCTCGCCGCCGAGGCGCAGGCGCGCACGTTTCAGCTCGAGCGCGGACGGCTCACCGGGGCGGTGAGGGTCGTGGAGGACCGCGCCGCGGTCGGCGGGCGGGCCGTTGCGGTGACCGGTCCCGGCTCCGTCCGGCGCCGATTCGCGACCGGGCACGGCTTCTCGGCGCTAGTGCTTCGAGCCCGGGCGCTTCCCTGCGCGGGCCGCCGCCCGCGGATCGCCCTGCGGGTGGACGGGCGCCGGATCGGCACACAGGCGGTGCGCTCGAGGGGCTTCGCGGGACTGCGCTTTCGCGTCGGCGGCGTTTCCGGCCCGCGGACGGCGGAGCTGCGACTGGCCAACCCGATGAGGGGACGCTCGTGCCGTCGCACCGCGGTCGTGGACTCACTGCGGGTAGTCGAGCGGCGTGGGCCGTCCTCGTCGCCGCTGGGCGCGACGGGGCCGGGCGCGGGCGGAGTGGGCGCAGGCGTACCGGCCGCGGCCGCGCCGG
>DASZJZ010000176.1:0-7010 GCA_035947555.1 Thermoleophilaceae bacterium
CAGCACGTGATGTACAACTGGATCGTCCCGAAGCACGCGGAGAACGTGGACGCCGCCAAGGAGTTCCTGCTCCACTACACGGAGAACTACGCGCGCGCGACCTGGGAGTCCGAGCTGTACGACTTCCCGGCGTTCGGCAAGCTCGTGCCCGAGCTCGACAGCTGGCTCGACGACGACCCGTTCGGCTCGGAGCCGCCGGACAAGCTCTCGGTCCTCAAGGACGCGCTCAGCTGGAGCACGAACGTCGGCCGCCACGGGCACGCCAACACCGCCATCGGCGAGGTGTTCGGCACCTTCATCGTCCCCAACATGTACGCGCGCGCCGCGCGTGGGGAGCAGACGCCGGAGGAATCGGTAGCCCGCGCCGAGTCGCAGATCAGGCCCATCTTCGAGAAGTGGCGCCGGCAGGGGCTCGTGGGCGGCCGGGCCTGACCCATGGCCCTTACCGTCGCGGTTCGCGGGCTGAAGAAGCGCTACCACGGCGCCGACAGGCACGCCGTGGACGGAATCGACATCGAGACGGCCGAGGGCGAGTACCTCGTCCTGCTCGGCCCGTCGGGCTGCGGCAAGACCACTCTTCTCCGCACGATCGCCGGGCTCGAGGAGGCCACGGAGGGCGAGATCCTCATCGGCGGCAACGTGGTCAACGGCCTGCCCCCGCGCGCCCGGCAGGTGGCCATGGTCTTCCAGAGCTACGCGCTCTACCCGCACAAGTCGGTGCTGCAGAACATCGCGTTCCCGCTCAAGGCCGAGAAGATCGACAAGGACGAGCGCGAGAAGAAGGCCCGCTGGGCAGCCGAGCTGCTCGGAATCGAGGCCCTGCTCGACCGCAAGCCACGGCAGCTCTCCGGCGGTGAGCGCCAGCGCGTGGCGCTGGCCCGTGCGCTGGTGCGGGAGCCCAGCGTGTTCCTTCTCGACGAACCGCTCTCCAACCTCGACGCCAAGCTCCGCGCCTCCGCCCGCGACGAGCTGAAGCAGTTCCAGTCGAACATCGGCACCACCACGATCTACGTGACCCACGACCAGGCTGAGGCCATGGGCCTGGGCGACCGCATCGCGGTCATGTACGAGGGCAGGATCCGGCAGATCGGCCCGCCGCGCGAGGTCTACGAGGACCCGGCCGACACGTTCGTTGCCACCTTCCTCGGCTCCCCACCGATGAACCTCGTCCGCCGCGACGGCCACCTGGTCGGCTTCCGGCCCGAGAACCTGCTGCCGACCGAGGTCGTGTCGGACGGCAGCAGCCTGTCGGCTCGGCTGAGCATCGCCCGCATCGAGTACCTGTCGGGCGACCGCCACGTCTACGGGACGCTCCACGGCATCGGCGAGGAGACCCGCGTGATCGCCCGGCTGCCGGCCACGGTGACCGTGCCGCTCGAGGAAGGCGGCGAGCGCGAGTTCGCGATCGACGAGCGTCACCTGCGCTTCTTCGACGCCGAGTCGGGCGAGCAGACGGCCCCGCAGCCGGTGCGGGCATGACGCCGCTGCAGGGCCGCACGGCGAAGCTCGCCGACCGTGAGGGCTTCCTCGCGCCCCTCTTCCTGCTCCCGGCCGTCGTCTACATCATCGCGCTGGTCGCCTTCCCGCTGCTGCTGGCGCTGGCCTTCGCGTTCAGCGACGTCACGGTCGGCAACCCGAGCTTCGACTGGGTCGGCTTGCAGAACTTCAAGGACATCTTCGACGACCCCGTCTTCTGGCGCTCACTGCGGAACACCCTCGTCTTCACGGTCATCTCGATGCTGCTCGTCATCGTGCTGGCCAAAGCCCTGGCGATGATCCTCATCGCCGACTTCCGCTTCAAGTGGGTGGTCCGGTTCCTGGTGCTGCTGCCCTGGACCACTCCTGTCGCGCTCGCCGCGGTCGCCTGGCTCTGGATGCTCGACTCGGTCTACAGCCCGATCGACTGGGTGCTGCGCTCCCTCGGCTTCATCGAGAGCAACGTGTACTGGCTCGGAAAGGACACGCTCGCGATGGCGTCGGTCATCGCCGTGCACACGTGGCGCATCGTGCCGCTGGCCGCGGTGATCATCCTCGCCGGCCTGATCTCGATCCCAGGCGAGATCAAGGACGCGGCGAAGATCGACGGGGCCGGTTTCTGGCGCACGCTCTTCGAGATCACGCTGCCGCTCACCCTGCCCGTCATCGCGGTGGCGACCCTGTTCGGCGCCGTCCTCACGTTCACCGACATGAGCGTGGTCTACATCCTGACCCGCGGGGGTCCCGAGAACGCCACGCAGGTCTTACCGAGCTACGCGTTCCTGAAGGGGATCGGCAGCGGTGACCTCGCGCAGGGCGCGGCCATCGCGGTCTTCCTGTTCCCGATGATGCTCGCCGCGGCGATCGCGATCCTGCGCTCGGTCCGCAAGATGGAGACCTTCTGATGGCGGTCGCCACGCCCGAACGGCTGGCCGTCGCCGACAGTGCGCACGTCGAGCAGACCCGGCGCCGCGCGGCCACCCGCCACCGTCTCGGGCGCGTCGGGCTCTACCTGCTCGCCGCGGGTGCCGCGCTCGTCGCCGCCCTGCCCTTCGTGTGGGGCACGATCACCGCCTTCAAGGAGGACGCGGACCTCTACAACAGCGAGAACAACCCGTTCGTCTTCAACCTGGATCCCACCGGCGAGCACGTGTCGTTCCTGTTCTCGGACACGGGTTTCCTGACCTTCGCCGGCAACACGCTCTGGGTCGGGCTGGTGGTCTGCGCCCTCACCCTTGCCGTCGCGCTTCCCGCCGCGTACAGCCTGGCCCGGCTCAACATGCCCTGGTCGAGCGCGCTCGGCATAGCCATCTTCTTCGTCTACCTGGTTCCGCCCACGCTGCTGTTCATCTCGATCACGCGCGTGGTCGCGGTCCTCGGCCTCCAGGACTCGACCTGGTCGCTCGTGGCGATATACCCGACGATCACGATTCCGGTCTCGGTATGGCTCCTGATCGGGTTCTTCAAGGCGGTGCCGCGCGACCTCGAGGAGCAGGCGATGGTGGACGGCTACAGCCGGTTGAGCGCGTTCCTGCGCATCGTGATCCCGCTGGCGCTGCCGGGCATCGTCGCCGTCGTGGTGTTCGCCTTCACCCTCACCGCGCACGAGTTCATCTACGCCCTGGCCTTCATCTCGCCCTCGGACGCCAAGACGATCAGCATCGGCGTCCCCACCGAGCTGATCCGCGGCGACGTCTTCTTCTGGCAGTCGCTTCAGGCGGCCGCGATCCTGGTGGCCGTCCCGATCGCCTTTGCGTTCAACCTCCTGCTCGAGCGGTTCATCACCGGCTTCACGATGGGTGCGGTCAAGGGTTGACGGCCCGCCGGGGCGGGGCGCCGCCCGGCGCTCTACCCGGTATCTCGGAGGAGATTCAGCAGCTCGCCCGGCAGCGTGTCGCGGTTCGCGGCCGTCAGCCGGACCGTCGACACGCCGGCGCGCTGCTTCAGCTTGTCCGTGACCGGGTGGCGGGCGGTGTGGACGGTCGCGACAATCGGCGCGGCACTGTCGAAGACGGCCAGCACCTTCTCCCGGAAGCGCTCCGACGCCAGCTCCATCTTCCCGAGCTCGTCGAGGAGGATCACGTCGCCTGGCGCCTCCAGAGCGGGCAGCGCCACCCGCTCGAACTCCTCCAGGTCGACCCCGTAGCGGCCCACCCGTGGCGAGCCCTTGATGTCCACGTGGGCGAGCAGGCCCCGCTCTCCGTCGAACGTCTCGATCTCGAAGCCGACGCGGCGCCGGTCCTCGCGCATCTCCCTCGTCAGGAAGCCCGCCGGCTGCACGCCGGCATCCCGGAGCAGCTCCGCCAGCCGGCCCAGGGCGGTGGTCTTTCCGGCTCCGGGTCGCGCCTCGATCAGGAGGCGGGCCGCCACGGCGCGGTCAGCCGCGCCCGAGCCGCTTCCGCTCTTCGCCCTGGCCGAGCCCGGCCCGCTCCGCGACCACCAGCAGCGCGATCGACGACACCACGGCGACGCAGAAGCCGAGGATGTTCAGCTCCCAGATGTCGCCGGTGCCGATGGCGTTCGCGATCGTGCCCCCGATGACGGAACCGGCGAGCCCGAGCGCGAGCGTCCACAGCAGCCCGATCTTCTGCTTGCCCGGCAGCAGCAGGCGCGCCAGCGCGCCGATGATGAGCCCGGCGACGATGAATCCGATCATGTCCTCCTGCTACCCCGTGGGTGGGGCTTCGATACGCGGCGCGGCCCCGGCGATCCGCGGGGGGTACCTGGCGCTACAGCCGCGCGGGTCGGGGTCTCGATCCGCGTGTCTCAGTCGTCACCGCCGCTGCCCGAGCCTGAGCTGTCGCTCGAGCCGGAGTCGCCGCCTGACCTGCCTCGGCCGCGGCCCCGGCCGCGTCCCTGCCCGGAGCTGTCGCTGTCGAACTCGGGCACGGTTGTGGGGACCGGCACCTCGGCGGGCTCGGCGGGTGCCGCGGGGGTGGTATCCGTGGGGGGGCCTTCGGCGGGCGCCGCCGGCGTCGTCTCGGTCGGCTGCCGCCGCGCTCGCTGCTGCCGTCGTGCCGCGGCGCGGCGGCGCGCCCGCTGTGCCTGGCGCTGCTCGTCGCCTGCCGTGGCCGGCCGCGGGGCGAGCGTCCCCTCGGCGCTCAGCGGCTCCTCGGACAGCCCCACGCTGTCGCCCGAGATCGAGTTCGCCGCCAGCCCGATCCCCACGGCGGCGCCGAGCCCGAAGATGGCGAGCGCGGTGCCCACGGCTACGGTCCTGGCGTTCATCCTCGGCGAGGCTAGCTCCGGCCGGGTAAGGCGTCGTCAAGCTGCGGGTCAGGAGAGGGTTGCGCCTCCTGGCCTTCCAGCGGCAGCCGCAGCTCGGCCCGAGTGCCGCCCTCGCGACGCTCCTCGAGCTTCACCGTGCCGTCCCAGCGCCGTGCCAGCGCCTCCACCACGGAGAGCCCGAGCCCGGTCCCGGCCGCACCGCCGCGCGACGCCGCGCCGCGGTAGAAGCGCTCGAACACGCGCTCGCTCTCGGCGGGCGAGACGCCCGGCCCCTCGTCGAGCACGGCGACCCAGGCGAAGCCGCCGTCGGCGCCCCACTCGACTGTCACCGCGGTCCCGCCGGGTGAGTAGTTGAGGGCGTTCTCGATGAGGTTGTCGAGGATGACCGCGAGGTCGGCGTCCGTGGCGGCCACGATGGGGGCGCCGTGGCCGGTCGTCGCGAGCCGGTGGCCGGAGCTCTCCGCCGGCCGCTCCCAGCGGTCGGCCGCTGCCTCGACCGCCTCCGCCACCGAGAGCCGCTCAGGCTCCGGCCGTTCGCGTTCCCGCGCGAGCGTGAGCAGCTCGGTGAGAAGCCGGGCCAGCCGCTCGGTCTCCCGTTCCGCCGCCAGCAGCTCGCGCTCCACCTCCGGGTCGCGCGATTTCAGCGACGCCGCCTCCAGCCGCAGTCTCAGTCCGGTCAGCGGGGTGCGCAGCTGGTGCGACGCGTTCGCCACGAACTCCCGCTGCGAGCGCAGGGCGCGGGCCAGCCGGCCGGTCATGTCGTTGAACGCCGACGCCACCTCCCGCTGCTCCGACGACCCCTCCACGCGCGCGCGTGCGTCTAGATCACCGCCGGCCACGCGGCGGGCGGTGCCCGCCAGGCTGCGCAGGGGCCGGGCGAGCGAGCCGGCCAGAAGCCAGGCCACGCCGAGGCCGAGCACGAGTGCCAGGAGGCCGACCCCCATCAGCGCGATCACGTCGCTTCGAACCTCGCTGTTCACGGCGTCGACGCTCTGTGTTACCCGCACCGCGCCCACGATCCCCTGCTCGCTCACCACGGGGACGGCGGTGAACAGAAGGTCCTCGTCGAGGACGTCGCTGTGGCGCTCGCCCTGATCGGCCTGGCCACGCAGAGCGCGGGCGATCTCGGGGCGGGAGGCGTACGAGTTGCCGAGGAGGGCCGAGCCGGCGGAGTCGGCGAGAAGACGGCCGCGCGGCGGCGGCCCGACCACGATCACCCGGCCGCCGAGGTCCCGTTCGGCGTTGCGGACGAGGCGGTCAAGCTCGTCGGGCTCGTCGAGCCTGCCACCGACCGACGCCGCCAGGAACTGCGCCTCACCACGGGCCTCGCTGCGGATCTCTGCGTCCACCCGGCGGGAGAGGTTGAGGGCGAGCGGCACCTCGAGCGCCACGATGACGAGGATGAGGACGTACGCGAAGGCGGCGAGCAGCCGCGTGCGGAGGCTCACGTCTGCGGTCTCCGGACGGTCACCGCGGAGCTCCGGTCGGCACCCGGCTCACCGCTCCGGCCCGGACTCGAGCTCCTCCGGCCCCGAGAAGCGGAACCCCACGCCGCGGACCGTGTGGAGGTAGCGCGGGGAGGAGGGGTCGTCGCCGAGCTTGCGGCGGAGGCCCGATACGTGCACGTCGAGCGTCTTGGTGGAGCCGAACCAGTTGACGTCCCACACCTCGTCGATCAAGCGCTCGCGGGTAATGACGGAGCCGGCCTCGCGCATCAGCAGCTCGAGCAGCTCGAACTCCTTGCGGGTGAGGTCGAGCTCGTCGCCGTCGAGGGTGGCGCTGCGGCGGGAGGGGTCGAGCTTGAGGTCGCCTATGCGAAGGGGCGCGGCTTGTGCTGACGGGGCGGGGGCGACGGGGGTGTCCGTGGCGCGGCGGAGGACGGCGCGGATGCGGGCGGCGACCTCGCGGGCGCTGAAGGGCTTGACGATGTAGTCGTCGGCGCCCAGCTCGAGCCCTACGACTCGGTCGGTCTCCTCGCCGCGGGCGGTGAGCATGATGATCGGCACGCGGGAGGTGCGACGGAGCTCGCGGCAGACGTCGTAGCCGGAGCCGTCCGGGAGCATGACGTCGAGGAGGACGAGGTCGGGATCGACACTGGCGGCGAGCTTGAGGGCCTCGGCGACGGTGCCCGCGACCTCCGTGTCGAAGCCCTCGCGGGCGAGGGCCTCCGACAGGGGGACGGTGATGGACTCCTCGTCCTCCACCATGAGGATGGTGCGCCTGCCCTGCATGGGGGTCTAGATGCTAGGAGGAGGCGGTGCCGCCGACGCCGGGAAGCCCGCCGGCCGCCCGCCCGCGGGCTTACC
>DASZJZ010000177.1:0-20922 GCA_035947555.1 Thermoleophilaceae bacterium
GCGGCGCGGCCTCGCTTGCGGGTGCCTGCCGCGGCGGCGTCCTCGCCGGGCGCTCGCCCCGGGCGCGCCGGCGTCGCTGTCGTGCCTGCCCCCAGCGGGCCGAGCCCGGCCGCCTCTCGCTCGCGCACGAAGCGGCCTCTGGCCAGTTCCTCGCGGGCCTCGTCGTCGACGCTCGCTGCGTGCAGCGTCGCGCGCACCCGCTCCCGCAGGGCCGGTCCGCTCTTCCCGGTCTCGCTCGCGATCGCCTCCGCGCAGTCGGCCAGTGCCGAGGCCAGCGCCCGCTCCTCCTGCATCGCCTCGCGCAGCGCCGCCGGGTCCCCGCCGGACAGCAGCGCCTCGTGGCTCTCGCGAAGCCGCTCGCCCGCGGCCAGCAGCGCGTCGGTCTCCTTGCGCCGCCGCCGCACCGCCTGGTTCAGCGCCCAGGCCCCCGCGCTCGGCTTGCGCAGCTTCTTGATGCGCTCCGCGGCCTCGCGCTCGCCCTCGCGGCGCAGCCGCTTCGCCAGCTCGTCGCGGTCGCGTACGAACTCGTCGAGCGGTACGCCGTAAAGCCTGTCGATCTCGGCGTCGAGCTCCACAGGAGGGAGCCTACGACGACGCGGCCTCCCGGTTGAACTCCGCCGCCGTCAGCATCAGGCCGCCGTCCACGACGATCGACGTGCCGGTCGCGTAGCGTGCGTCGGGGTGCGCGAGGAAGGCGATCGTCTCCGCGATCTCGTGGGCGTTGCCGGGCCGGCCGGCAGGCAGCGCCGGGCGGCCCTCGGCGGCCGGGTCCTCGTCCTCCGCATCGGTCATGGGCGTGGCGATCTCGCCGGGCGCCACCGCGTTCACCGAGATCCCGTGCTCGCCCAGCTCCAGCGCCATCACCTTCGTGAGCAGCCCGAGACCGCCCTTGCCGGCGCAGTACGCGGCGGCGCCGCGAAGCGGGACGTGCTCGTGCACGGAGGTCACGTTCACGATCCGCCCCCCGTTCCCCGCGTCCACCATGATGCGCGCGGCTCGCTGTGCGCAGACGAACGCGCCCGTGAGGTTCAGGGCGATCACCTCCTGCCAGTCCTCGAGCGGGAAGTCGAGGAAGGGATGGGAGGACCCGCCGCCGGCGTTGTTCACGAACACGTCGAGGCCACCGAGCTCGCCGGCCAGGCCCTCGACGGTGTCGGCCGCCTCGTCGAAGCGCGTGACGTCGAGCCTCGCCGTCACGGCCCGCCCGCCCTGCTCGCCGATCTCGCGGGCGGTGTCCTCGGCACCCTCCCGATCCGTGTGCCACGTGACTCCCACGTCGAAGCCGTCCCGCGCAAGCCGCACCGCGGTTGCCTTGCCGATGCCCGAGTCCGACGCCGTGACGATCGCCTTTCGCTCACCCATGCCCTGTCGAGTACCCGTGCGCGGGTGGCTTGACGCGCCGCGACGGCGACCTGCGGGCTCATCCTCGCGGCAGCCGTCCGTCCCACTGCTCGCGCAGCGCCCAGCGCGCCCCGATCGTCCACGCCTGCACTCGGTTCGAGACGTCGATCATCTCCAGCTGGCCCGTCTGGGTGACGGCGTAGCACTCCGGCGCGCCCGGAAGGCTGTCGAGGGCGCGAAGCACGCGCGCGCGCGTGGCCTCGGCCGCCTCCGCCCGGCCGGCGGCGCGTAGACCACCCCATGCGATCCAGTTGTCGAACGGCCATACCGACCCACGGTGATAGGCGTGCGGATCGAAGCCCGGGTGCGCGCTCGAGAGCGTTCGCAGGCCGTACGGCGTCAACAGGTCCGCTTGCACGAGCCGCTCGGCCGCCGCGTCGCGGGAGGCGCCGCGGAGCGCGTCGCCCCACAGCAGCCATCCGAGCTGTGTCCCGGCGCCGGGCACCGGCGTACCGTCGCCTTCGAGCGCCATGGTCTCCGGCCCGAAGTCCGCCGCGATGCGGTCCGCGAGCTCGGCCGCCCGCCGGCGCCAGCGCCCGTCCCCGGATAGGGCCGTGAGCGCGCGCAGGGCAGCGTGGGCGACGGCCTGGGTGTCCGCGTCCGCCAGCGGGGGCTGCGGCGGCGAGCCGTCGGGGCGGATGATGCCGCCGCCGTCTGCGGCCTTGGCGCTCGGGTCGATCGCGTCGCGCCAGCCCTGCTGGCTGAGGCTCCCCGGCGGCGCCCCAGCGCCGTGGCGGACGTAACCGCCGCCCCGGTCGAGCGCCCTCTCGAGCCAGCCCGCAGCCGCCCGCCAGGCAGGCTCCAGCTCGGCTTGGAGCACGCGGTCACCGACGGCGGCGAGCAACACCAGCCACCATGCCGTGGCATCCGCGGTGCCGTAATAGCGGAAGCCGTTACGGCTCGCGGGGCGGTAGCCGGCCTCGGCGAAAGGCACAGGGACCGAGCCGCGAAACTCATGTCCTATCTTGCCCGGCTCCTCCTCGGTCTCCGGATCGTCGCGAGTGCCCTGCCGCCGCGCGAGCGCGTGCAACGTCGCGCGCGCGATCGCGGGCCGCACCGGGAGAACCTGAAGCGACGTGATGAGCGAGTCGCGGCCGAACAAGGCGTGGAAGCGGCCCGGGTCCCCCGGCACCACGGGCAGCGCCGACGCGTAGGGCCAGCCCTCGCCCGAGAGCAGCGGGTCGAGCTCAGGCACCCTCACAGGTTCGCTGTCAGTTGCCGCCCGGGTCCCATGCGCGCGCGCCGGCCCAGTCAAGCTCCGCCGTGTGCTGGGCGGGCTCGGCCAGGCGGAGCGAAGCCCCGTCGCGCACCAGCACGACCGCCGGGACCTCCTCGACCCTGAGCGTGTGCCATCCCGGCCCCTCGAGCGCCGTGCCCTCGTCCTCGGCAAAGCGCTCCCAGCGCCCAGGCGGGAGGTACACGGTGCGGTCGGCGACCGCGCTCTCGAAGAGGGGTGCCACCAGCAGGTCCGTGCCCAGCAGGTACTGGTCCTCCACGAGCCACGACCCGGGATCGCCCGGGAACTCGAAGAACAGCGGGCGCACGAGCGGATGGCCGCGCTCGCAGGCGGCCTCGGCCTGCTCGATCACGTGCGGCAGCAGCGAGTAGCGGAGCTCGGCGAGGCGGCGGAAGCGCGCCAGGAACTCCTCCCCGAACTCCCACGGCTCTCGCGGCGGCGACCCGTGGCAGCGTACGTGCGAGCACAGCACGCCGAAGGCGAACCAGCGCGCATACAGGTCCGGGTCGGGCGGCTGAGGGAAGCCGCCGACGAAGTGGGTCCAGAACGTGAACCCGCAGAGGCCGAGCGACAGGCCACCGCGGAGCGTGCCGAGCATGCCGCCGTCGCTCGTCTCGGGGTCGCCGGAGAAGTGGACCGGATAGCGCTGCGCGCCCGCCCAGCCGGCGCGGACGTGCTGCACGCGCTCGCCGGTGACCGCCTCGGTGGCCTCCGCGACGGCGGCGGCATAGCGCAGCGGATAGAGGTTGTGCTCGGCGAAGCCGGCCGGGTCGCCGTGGTAGATCGCCCTCAGCGGCGCGGCCTCCCCGAAGTCCGAGGTGAAGACGGCCACGCCCTGCTCGAGCAGCCGGCGCAGCTTCGCCTGGTACCACTCGACGGCCTCGTCGTTGGTGAAGTCGACGACCGCGTCGTCGATCGGCGGCTGGCCGTCGCTGGCAAGCACGACGTACTGCTTCGCGATCGCCTCCGTGTGCAGCTCGTTCGCCGGATGGAGGTAGGGGAACTGCCACAGGCTGAGGCGGAAGCCCTGCTCGCGCAGCTCGGCGAGGAAGCGCTCGGGCTCGGGGAAGCGCTCGCGCGAGAACTCGAAGTCCATGCGGAACTTGCCCTCCGTCCAGGCCGTGTCGACGTGGAGGACGTCGCACGGCACACGCTCCTCGCGCAGCCGGCGAGCCACCGAGCGGACCTCGTCCGCCGACTCGTAGCTGTCCCGTCCCATCCACAGCCCGAACGACCAGCGCGGCGGCATGCGGGCCCGACCCGTGAGGGCCGTGTACTCGCTCACCACCTCCTTCGGCTCGCCGAGGAAGAGGAAGAGATCGGCCACGTCGTCGGCGAGGTACAGCAGCGCGGCGCCGTCATGCGAGTGACCGAGGTCGAAGGTGGCGGGCGCTGCGGTGTGGGCGAAGACCCCCCAACCGCGGTTCGACAGCAGGAACGGGACCGGCTTGTACATGAACGGCGTTTGGGCGCTGTAGGAGTCGCGCGTCCACATGTGGAGCAGCTGGCCGCGCTTGTCGAGGCTCGTGAACGACTCGCCCCCGCCGTACAGCCGCTCGCCTGGCGACAGCACGAGGCCCGCCGCAAGGTGGCGGTGGAACGTCGATGCGCTCCGGACGTAGGAGAGCGGCATCGGATTGACGTTCACGACGCCCTGGGCCTCGCCGTGGTGGTGGGTATGGGTGAGTAGGCGGCCGGTGCCGTCGCGGAGCTCCACGGCGAATGGATCGCGCCGTACCGAGAGGGAGCCGTGCCCGCCGTGCCAGGTGGCTCCGTCCCGGTCGTCCTGCCGCTCCCACGGCTCGCCTGGCTCGCAGCGCTCGAGCATCACCGAATCGCGCTCGCTGATCTCGCCGGGGCGCACTGCGATGCGGAGGCGGACGCACCGAGGCGAGATGAAGTCGAGCGCGAACGGGAAGGCCTGCTCGTCTGCGTACTCGGTCTCCGGCATGTCCTTCCAGACCGCGTAGTCCTCGAGCTGGAGCGTCACCTGGTGGTACGAGACGCGCTGGACCAGCGACATCCGCTTCCAGAGGAGCGCCCCGGCGGCCCGGTCGGGCTCGAGCCGCTCGGCCCGATCGGCCACGAAGAAGTGGTTCTGCTGCTTGCGGAACTCGCCGGACGGGTCGACCGGGTCGTTCTGGAACGTGATCTCGTCGGCCATTCGGGTCCCCCGCTGGCCTTCCCCGCGCTGCGCTGCGCGCAAACGCACCGCTCCGAGCGGAGAGACCGCGCAGAACCTCACCTTTCTGTTGACTGTTCTGTCGCGTTGGGTTAGCGTTATCCGCCCTGTACAGCGCGCGCCCCCGACGCGCTCCAAGGAGGAGAGGCATGGCGTATCTGAACTGTCCGACCTGCCGGCTGACCGTCTACAGCCCCGCGCTGTCGGCGACCTCCGAGGAGTGCCCGCGCTGCCGGGCCAGGTTGGGCAAGGTGAGCAGGCTGTTCAGGTCCGCGGTGCCACCGCGTGTGCTGGAGGCGGCCCGCTCCGCACAGGGCGGGCACGAGCGCGCGGGCGACGAGGCTGTAGCGGGTTAGAGCTTGTAGGTGGCGATCTCGCCGGGGCGGAGCGAGGTCCGGGCCTCGTCGAGCGGCGACTCGTCCAGGCGGCAGCGCCGGCTCCGCGGCGGCAGCCGGGGCCCCTCGCTGTGGCCGCGGGCGGCGTCGCCGGCGTCGAAGACCCGCAGGATCACGCCGTCGCCGTCCTCCGCCGCCTTCAGGGCGCTGAACACCAGGTCGCCCTCGATCGCGTCCAGGGGCGATTCGAGCTCCACGCCGGGCGCTCCCTGAACGAAGTCGAAGCGGTAGTCCTGCGAGCGTCGCAGGAGCTCGGCGTCACTCGGCTCGCCCAGCTCGACCGCGTACTCGAAGACGTGGTCGCCGTGGCACTGGGCGCCGGGCACGGCCAGCTGCGGTCCCGCCGCGCCCCGCCGGGTGGAGAGGTCCTCGCGCGACAGCCAGCCCACGCAGCGGAGCAGCGTGAGCGCCAGCTCGCCCTCCTCCGTGGCCTCGTACTCCGGGAGGCCCTTGCCGAGGACGACGAGCCCGCCGGCGGCCACGGCGCCGAGTGTGTGGCTGGTGTCATGCGGCGGCTCGAACCACGACCCGCTCCACACGGCCCGGGCTGGGCGGCGCGTTACCCCGAAGTGCCCCTCGGCGCGGACGGTCTCGACCGGGCCGGGGCACGGGAAGCGCACGCGCAGGCGATGGTCCGAGGCGCGGTTCGCGACGGTCGTGGTGAGTTCGACGCGCTCGGACCCGGCCGCGAGCCGCACGCGGGTGACGACGGGGCAGGGGACGGTGTCCCCCGAGCGCTCGCGGCGCCCCGGTGCCAGCGCGGCGGGCAGCTCGAGCTCATAGGACAGCTCCAGCTCGGCCACGACCGCCCCTGCGGCCGTGACCCTGGCGCGCGCCGTCCGCGGCGTGAGCGGCCGGTCCCCCTCGAGCGCGCAGAACGTGTAGGAGTCCCCGCGATCGGCCACGTCCTCGAGTCGATGAAGCCCCTCGACGCCCACGCCGCTCGCCCGGTCGAGCACGGTGAGCGTGCCGTCACGCGCGGCGGTAACCCGGAGGTGGCGGTTCTCGATCGTCCGCTCGTCGACAGCGCGCACTCCGCCCTCGGCGGTCTCCCGCGGAGGGTCGTGGGCGGGCCGCGCGTCCCCCTCGGCGGGCTCACGTGGCAGGTCGCCCAGCGAAACCGTCGTCGCCGAGAAGCCGTCAAGGTCCAGCCCGAACCAGGCCCGCCGGCCGCACGAGTCCGCCTCCACCTGCGCGCCGGACGGTGCGGCGCCGGCGGGCAGCTCCAGCGCCACCAGCCGCCTTCGCCTGAACGGGAGCGTGTTCACGAACGAAGCCTCGCCCGTCAGCGCATCCGTCCGCACCGGCCCGCCCGGCGACGGGCGGTACGCCCAGCGGTAGGCGCCCTCCAGCAGGTGCGGCTCGAGCTCGTTGTCGCCCGCGGGCCAGCTGCCGCCGAGCGCGTGCAGCGCCATGTCCGCCACCCGGCGGGCTATCTGCAGCGCCGTGCGGAAGCGCTGGCCCATGTCGGCGTGCACCTCGTCGACCGAGCAGCCGCAGATCGAGTCGTGCGGGTGGTTGCGCAGCAGCTCGCGCCACGCTAGGCGCAGCTCGCCGCGCGGGTGCCGGAAGCCGGGCCGGGTGAGCAGGGCGAGCGCGCACAGGGTCCCCGCGCTCGCCAGCTCCCGCTCGCAGCGCTCGTTGTGCTGCTTGAGGTACATGCGCGTCGAGTTCACGCCGCGCAGCACGTTCATCCGGGCGCCGCCCAGGAGCTCCCCCTCGAAGGCGGGCAGGTCGCCGTCGGCGGCGGCCATCGCCCGCGCGTACTCGGACAGCAGAGCCAGCCGCACCTCCACGCCCGGCTTCAGCTCCCGCAGCGCCGCCAGCACATCCGGGAGGTCGGCCTGCAGCGCGGCGTGGTCGAAGCCGTTCCCCAGGAAGAGGTCGCGGAAGCCCTGGTCGGCGAGCATCGGCGCCTCGGCGCGGAGGACATGCTCGATGCGGTCGGCGGCGTTCCGGGCCGGGTCTGCCTCGTCCGATCGTTGCGAGCGCCCGAGCGAAGCCGCCGCCGCGTAGTCGACCGGCTGCGGCAGCGCCAGCACCTCGGAGCCGTCGGGAGCGCGCCAGCGGAAGCGGGCGCCCACACGCTCGCGCTCGTCGCCCAGGCCCCGCGAGAACACGAATGTGCCGAGCCCGAAGCCGCGCAGCAGCTGCGGCAGCTGAGCCGGGTGGCCGAAGCTGTCCGGCAGGTACCCGACCGTGGCGGGCGTGGCCCCGTAGCGAGCGCACACGGCCCGGCCGTGGAGCAGGTTCCGTACGAGCGATTCTCCGCCCACGAGGAACTCGTCGGGGAGCACGTAGCTCGGCCCGGTCTCCACCCGGCCGCTCGCCAGCAGCGCTCGCAGGCGACCCTCCATCTCCGGCCGGATCTCGAGATAGTCCTCGAGCACGATCGCCTGCCCGTCGAGCGTGAAGCGGTGCTCAGGGCGCGCCTCCAGCGTCTCGATCAGCTCGTCGACGACCTGCGCGAGGCGGATGCGGAAGTCCTCGAGCGGCAGGTACCACTCGCGATCCCAATGGGTGTGGGGCACGACCCAGAGACGCCAGGGCCGGGAATCGAGGAGGGGGGTGGCGGCCACGAGGGACGGCGTGAGATTATCCAGGCGTGGACTCGGTGGAGGCTCCTCGGAGCCATGCGAGCCTCGGCGACGAGCTCGCCGAGATAACGAACGGAATCGTGCGGCTGTTCAGCGAGTACTACGGCCGCGGGCCGACCCAGGCCAAGACCTACATCCTGGAGGACCGCTACGTGGTCACGGTGCTGCGCAACACCATGACGACGGTCGAGCGGACGCTTGCGGAGCACGGCGAGACGGACATGGTCCGCCGCGTGCGGCTGACCTTCCAGGAGGCGATGGCGAGCTCCTTCAAGGGCGTGGTCGAGGATGTGCTGGGCCGCCGCGTCGAGGCGTACCACAGCCAGATACTGGTCGAGCCCGACGTCGGGTTCGAGTTTTTCCTGCTCGAGCCCTAGGAGCCGCCCAGACCGCGCTCCTCGACGGCCTTGTAGGCGATCTGCAGGAAGTCCGAGATCGTCAGCCCGGTGAGCACCGACGCGGCGAAGCGGGTGGCCCGCGGCGCGGCAACCAGGCCGAGGTGGAAGCCGCCCGAGATCCACATCCCGAGGCAGTAGGGGCACACGAGCAGCTCCCCGACGGTCCGCCGCAGGCCCTCGCCCCGCGCGCGCTCCTCCACCTCCGCCGGCCCGCCCTGATCCTGGTACTCCGTGAAGGGCGCCCGTGCGAAGGCCGTGATCCGGTCCTTCGCGATCAGCCGGCTCAGCTTGTGAGTGGCCACGCCGGCGAGCACCAGATCGCGCGTCTCGACCCGCTCGGGGAGGTCGTGCCCGCGCCGGCGGGCGCCGGCGAGGCCGGCCGCCATGCCGGCGTTGAAGAGCGCGGTCAGGGCGGCGTAGGCGTGGAACGGAGGCCGCTTCTGCGGCTCGGCGTACCCGGCGAACGGACCGTCCGCCTGGGACTTCCGCGCGTCGATCGTCATGAAGCGCTCTTCTCGATCTTGCGCGTGTCCCGCGGCTCGAGGAACGGCTCCTTGTCGGGCGGGCGCATGCCGGCCTCGATGGCGCGGGAGCGCTCCAGCTCGGCGTTGAACTCGGCTCCGAGCAGGACCATGATGTTCGAGATCCAGAGCCACACCAGGAAGACGATCGGGCCGGCCAGCGCGCCGTAGGTCTCGTTGTAGGAGCCGAAGTTCGCCACGTAGAAGGCGAACGCAAGCGAGGCGATCACCCAGCCGAGCACCGCGAGCAGGCCACCGGGCGTGATCCAGCGAAAGCCGGGCTGCTTGACGTTCGGCGCGGCCCAGTAGAGCACCGCGAACATGAAGCTCACGAGCAGCAGCAGCGCCGGCCACTTGGCGATGCCCCAGACCGTCACCGCGGTGTCGCCCAGCCCGATCAGGTTGCCGACCTCCTCGGCGAGCCCGCCGGTCACGGTCACCGCGACCGCGCTGATCACCGTCAGGATGATCAGCAGCACCGTGAGGCCCACGCGGACCGGCAGGGTCTTCCAGATCGGGCGCCCTTCGGGGATGTCGTAGATCGCGTTCGAGGCGCGCATGAACGCGGCGATGTAGCCGGACGCCGCCCAGATCGCGCCCAGGATGCCGATCACGAAGAAGACACCGGCCGCGCCCTGGCTGCCTTGGAGGTTCTCGATAGCGTTCGTGAAGATCTCCTGTGCCGGCCCCGGGGCCACGCTGCCGAGGTTGTCGATCAGCGGCTGGGTGGCGGACTCGCCGATCAGCCCGAGGATCGAGACGAGCACGATCAGGGCGGGGAAGATCGACAGCACGGCGTAGTAGGTGAGCGCGGCCGCCCAGTCGGTGAGATTGTCCTCCTTGAACTCCTTGCCGGTGCGCTTCAGGACGGCGAACCAGGAGCGGCCCTCCAAGTCGGTCGGGCTCTCGGGCGCGTCGTCGCGCCGATCGGTCTCCTCGCGGTCGCCGCGCTCGCCGGCGTTCTCGCGGACCTCTTCCCCATCGTCCTTCTTCGACCGCCTGAACCGAGCCATCACCGCCGCTTCCTCCTCCGTATGACCCACAGCGCGACGACCGCCAGCCCGATGCCGGCCGCGAGCGGCACCGCCGGATTCTCCTGCGCCCGGCTGCGCGCCAGCTCGGCCTTGCCGCGCGCCTGGGCCTTGACCAGCTCCGCCCTCTCGCGCGCCTGCGCCTTCGCCTGCTCCGCCTTGGCACGCGCCTGCGCCTTGACGTCCGCCTTGTGCGACAGCGCCTCCACCGTCGCTCCCAGCTCGGCCCGCGTGCGCGCGATGTCGCGGCGGAGCTGCTCGGTGTCCTGCTCGCTCATGGCGCGCTACGCGGCCTCGGCCAGCGCCGCCACCTCGCGGAACTCGGCGAGCCGCTCGAGCGCCTTGTGCTCGATCCGGCGCACGCGCTCCGGCGACAGCCCGAGCAGCCTCCCGGCCTCGCGCAGCGGCGTGGGCTCGTCGCCGTTGATCCCGTAACGCAGCTTGATCACCTTGCGCTCCTGCTCCGGGAGCTGGTCGAGCGCGGCGCGCACGGCCTGGTCGCGCAGGCCGATCTCGACCTCCTCGTGCGGCTGGCGCTCCTCGCTCGCGAGCAGGTCGCCCAGCTCGGTGTCGCCCTCCTCGCCGACCGGCCGCTCGAGGCTCGTGATCGTGCGCATCACCTCGCGCGTCTCGTGCAGCTCGGCGATCGAGATCTCGGCCGCCGCGGCGATCTCCTCGTCCGTCGGGGGCCGCCCGTGCTTCGCCGCCAGGTCGCGCTCCACGCGTGCGATCTTGCGCTCGCGCTGCCCGATGTGGACCGGGATGCGGATGGTGTGCCCCTGGTTCGCCAGACCGCGCTGGATCGCCTGTCGGATCCAGAAGGTCGCGTAGGTCGAGAACTTGTAGCCCCGGCGCCAGTCGAACTTCTCGGCGGCCCTGATCAGGCCGAGGATGCCCTCCTGGATCAGGTCCAGCAGCGCCAGCTCGTGGCCCTGGTACTTCTTCGCGAGCGAGACCACCAGGCGCAAGTTCGAGTTGACCATGCGCTCCTTGGCGTCGAGGTCGCCGCGCTCGATGCGCTGGGCCAGCTCCACCTCCTCCTCCGCGGACAGCAGCGGGTGGCGCCGCACGTCGCGCAGGAAGAGCTGCAGCGTGTCGCTCGTCATCAGGACGAGCTCGTCGTGGTTGTACGCCGGGCCGGGCTGGGCGCCGTTGCCGCAGTCGTCGGCGACCTCGATCCCGCGCGCCTCCAGCCGCTCCTGGAGGGCCTGGGCCTCGTCGTCGGGCAGCTCGAGCTCCTGGGTGAGCTCCAGCAGCTCGGAGAGGTTCACGCAGCCCCGTTCCTCGCCGCGCTCGACCAGCGCCTCGATCCGGCGCTCGGCGGATTCGTCCGCAATCGTCGGCATGGTTGAGGTCTACCCCGGGGCTCAGGGGCGAAAACGAAGGCGATAGCTAGTGCCCAGCCTTACGGCGAGGAGTGAGCAGCCGCACCTCGGCGCCGTGGGAGCCGTGCGTGTCGGCGGCGATCCCGAGCTCCTCGCACATGACGAAGAACGCCGGCGCGTAGGGGGAGTCCTTGGTGCGCTCGCGCAGGTAGCGCCAGTCGATCTGCTCGCGGACCGCCCGGGCGATGCGGATGAGGGGCGTGAAGTCGAGCTCATGCTCGTGGAGGGCCAGCAGCTTGGTTGCGAGCACGTCCTCTATCGACATCACCGGGATTGTGATCCCGAGCACGTGCAGGTTCTCGCCGCGCCCGATCAGCTCGTCCGTCACCTCGAGCCCGCGCGGGGCGAAGATGACGTCGATGCCCACGTCGCCGTCCCAGGCCTTCCAGAGCCACTCCTCGGGCGGCTTCTCGGGCCGCATCCCGGCCTCCGCCAGTACCTCCACCGCACGCTCCACGTCCTCCTCCTTGACGACGAAGTCGAGGTCGTGGCGGGTTTCGGGGCCGCCGCGGGCCCAGATCGCGAGGCTGCCCGCGAGGAGGAAGGGCACGTCCGCCTCGCGCAGGGCGGCCACGGCCTTCTTCAGCGAGGCCTCGATCGAGGGGAACGGGTGCTCCGCGGTGGGCTCGGACGGCATGGCGTTGTATGTACCCGCTGCGGGGTAAGGAAACGTCCATGAGGGCGCCTACGAGCGTGCTCGCCGCCAATCTGCGCGGCGACGGGAGCGTGAAGATCGCCGCTGCCGGCGACATCCACTGCTCCCCGGAGAACCGCGACGCGGTCCTCACCGCCTTCGACGCCATCGAGGGGGAGGTCGAGGTCGTGCTCCTGGCGGGCGACCTCACCACCCACGGCGAGCCCGAGCAGGCCGCCGTGCTGGCCGAGGCCTGCCGGGGCATGGAGACGCCCGTGGTGGCGGTGCTCGGCAATCACGACCTGCACGCCGACCGCGCCGACGAGGTCGTCGAGGTGCTGCGCGATGCGGGGATCGTTGTGCTGGAGCGCTCGCACACCGTGGTCGGCGAGCGCTGCCGGCTCGGCGTGGCGGGCGCGAAGGGGTTCGTGGGGGGCTTCCGCGGCATGGGGCTGCCCGACTTCGGCGAGCCTTCTCTGCGGGCCGTCTACGCCGAGTGCGGCGAGGAGGTCGCGGCCCTGTCGCACGGGCTGCACGAGATCGCGCTCTGCCCGTTCCGGGTGGCGCTGCTCCACTACGCGCCCGTGGCGGACACCCTGCACGGCGAGCGCGTGGAGATCTGGCCGTTCCTGGGGAGCGACCGGCTGGCCGCTCCGATCCTCGAGCACCGGCCCGACCTGGTGCTGCACGGGCACGCCCACGCCGGAAGGCTGCAGGCCGAGCTGGAGGGGGTGCCGATCTACAACGTGTCCGTGCCGGTGATGGGCCAGGACTTCTGGGTGTTCGAGCTGTCCGGGGCGGCCCGGGCGGCCACCGCGATCCACTGAGGCGTCGTGCCCGAGCTGCCCGACGTGGAGGGCTTCCGGTTGGTGGGGGAGCGGGCTTCCGGGCGGCGCGTCGAGCGGGTGGACGTGCTGGACCGGACGCTGCTGCGGGGCGGCCGCTCCTCGGCGGTGGAGGGCGAGCGCTTCGGGGAGTTCAGGCGGCACGGGAAGTGGCTGTTCGCTCCGGCCGGCGATGCTCAGGTGCTGATGCACTTCGGCATGACCGGCCGGCTCGACTGGGAGCGGCGCGGCACGGCTCGCCACGTGCACGACCGGATCGTGTTCGTGTGCCGCGGAGGCGAGCTGCGCTACCGCAACATGCGGAAGTTCGGCGGGGTGTGGATCTCGCGGCGGGGCGCGGAATCCGTCACGGGGCCGCTCGGTCCGGACGCCACGGAGGTCGGGCTGGAACGGTTCCGCGAGCTCCTGGCGCCGCGGCGCGGCTCGGTGAAGGCCGCGCTGATGGACCAGCGGCTGATCGCGGGGCTCGGGAACCTGATGGTGGACGAGGTCGCCTGGCGGGCGCGGGTGGACCCGCGGACGCCGGTGAAGCGGCTCTCGGGGGCGCGGATCGAGCGCCTGTGGCAGGGGATGGACGAGGTGGTGCGCGACTCGATCCCGACCGGCCGCGTGCCGCCGGCCGAGGGATGGCTGACCCGGGCCCGCGATGAGCGGGACGCGCGCTGCCCGCGCTGCGGGGCGCGGCTGCGGCGCGCGACGGTGGCCGGCCGGACGACGGTGTGGTGCGGGCGCTGCCAGCGGCGGTAGGGCGGCCTCTGCGCGGCGCTAGGCGGGCCGCGGTCGCGCGGCGCCTGCGCACCCGCTCACGCAGCCGCTTCCGCGCGCAGCTTCTCCAGCCGCTTGCGCGGCTCCGCGATCCCGCGCGCGGCCTTTCCGATGTCCGCCCACGGATCGCCCTCCTCCTCCAGCCGGCGCACCACGTTCTTCACCGTCCAGCCGTCCGGGCGCAACTTGGAGTCGGACAGCTCGTCCCACTCGATCGGCGTCGCCACCGGAGCGCCCGGGCGGGCCCGCACCCCGTAGGGCGGCACGGCGGTCTGGGCGTAGCGGTTGCGCAGCACGTCCACGAGGATCCGCCCGGCTCGCTTGGCCTTCCGGAACTCGGTGGTCAGCTCCTCCGGGTGCCGCTCCGCCAGCACCGCCGCGAACAGGTTCGAGAACTCCTTGAGCTCCTCGAAGTCCGGCCGCCGCCGCAGCGGGGTCCAGACATGGATCCCCTTCGAGCCCGTCACCTGCGCGAACGGCGCCAGCCCGATCTCGCGAAGCAGCTCCCCGGCCTGCCGCGCGGCGCGCCGCACCGCCGGGAAGTCCTCGCCGGGCGGCGGGTCGAGGTCCACCACCATGCGGTCCGGCTGGTGGACCCGGTCGCACCGGGACAGCCACACATGCGGCGTGATCGTGTTCTGCCCCACCAGGTACGGGAGCGTCTCGCCGTCCGTGACGACCGGATGCACCACCTTCCCGCCCTCCTTCGCCACCTCCACCCGCCGGATCCAGTCCGGGTAGTGCTTCGGCACGTTCTTCTGGAAGAAGCCGGTGCCCTCGATCCCGTCGGGGAAGATCTGCAGGCTCAACGGCCGCTCCCGCACGTGCGGGACCATCCACTCCGCCACGCGCTCGTAGTAGTCGGCGAGCTCGAGCTTGGTGACCCCGTCGGCGGGGAAGAGGCGCTTGTCGGGGCTCGAGATCTTCGCCCTCACGAGGGGCGCTCCCGCACGACCTCGCGGGCCGGCTTGTCGTCGCGCAGGCCGAGGTAGCGGGGATGGCGGAGGCGGCCATCCCGGGTCCATTCGGAGAACCCGATCTGCGCCACCAGCTCGGGCTCGGCCCAGTGGGTGCCGCGCGGGATCGGGTGGACGTCGGCGAAGGGCGGGTCGCCGCGCTCCAACTCGCGCAGGCGCCGGCCGAGCGTCTCCAGGGTGGCGCGGCCGAAGCCGGTGCCCACCTTGCCGGCGTACCTCAGCGTCCCATCCTCGTAATAGCCCACCAGCAGCGCCCCGAAGTCCGTGCGCGAGCCCTGCGGCGCGGTGAATCCGCCGATCACCAGCTCCTGCTCGAAGTGACACTTCAGCTTGAGCCAGTCGCGCGAGCGGGCCGCCGAGCGGTAGGGGCTGTCGGCGCGCTTGGCGATCAGCCCTTCGAGGCCCTGGCTGCAGGCCTCGCGGAACAGCTCGGTGCCGTGCTCGTTGCGGTGCTGGCTGTAGCGCAGCCGCCCGCCGAAGTCGAACGCGTCGCGTAGGAGGGCCTTGCGCTCGCGGAGCGGCAGGTCGCGTACGTCACGGCCTTCCAGGCGCAGCAGGTCGAACACGTACAGGAAGGTTGACACCTGCTCCCTGGCGCGCTGCTGCAGCCTCGAGAAGCTGGTTATGCCGTCCTGAAAGGCGACGACCTCGCCGTCCACGACGAAGTCGTCCACCGGCTGGGCCTCGACCGCAGCGGCCACATCCGGGAACTGGCCCGTCATGTCCTTGTCCGTGCGCGACACGAGCCGCACCGGACCGCCGTCGTCGCGGTGGGCCATGCACCGAATGCCGTCGAGCTTGCGCTCGAAGATCCAGTTCGGGTCGTCGAAGGGCTCGTCCGTGAGGACGGCCTTCATGGGTGTGTAGACGCTCAGCTCTTCTTGGACTCTACGGCGCGCTCGAGCTCGCTCTTGTTCATGTTCGAGCGGCCCTCGATGCCGAGCTTCTTGGCCTCGTTGTAGAGCTGGTCGCGCGTACGGCCCTTGGGCCGGTTCGTCCCGGAGCGCTGGCCACCGCGCCGGCTGGAGGACATGTCCTGCGTGGACGTGCGGGACCTGCTGCGGGACTCGCCGCTTCGCGCGCGCTCCTTGTTGACCGTGCGCGCGGCGATCTCCTCGGCGCGGTCCTCGGACGCTCCCCGCTCCTTCTGGCTGTCCTTGATGTGCTCGTACTGACGGGCCCGCTTGGTGCCCTTCTTCACTCCGCGAGGTGGCATGGCTAGGACGTACCCGCGCGGGAGCCCGAGTAACTGTCGCCGGTGCGCTCCTCGTCGAGGCGGGCCTCGGTCACGGGATCGGGCTTGTCGGCGGTGTCGCCCGCGCGACGCCAGGCGATGCCCACCACGAACACGGTGGCGACCGCGTGGAGTGCCAGCACCACCACGAGCAGCAGCCAGCTCTGGAGGGCGAGCGCGGCCACGCCCGCCACCACGACGCCCGTGGCCACGAAGAGGATGACCATGAGTCTTGGTGTCGCCATACCTCGATGCTGCCCGGCGCGCCGCCGGCTAACCCGCTTCGCGCACCTCGTCGATGGTCCGTCCGCTGACAACCGAGTGCGGCTGCGTGCTGGTGGGCCGCCGGCGGGCGTCTGCCTCCTCGTCGCGGCGCTTCACCAGCAGCCAGTGGCGCCCCCCGGTGCGCCGCAGCGACCAGCCGCCGCGCAGCTTCTCGCCCACGAGCCAGAACGAGGCGTGGCCCGCTTCGAGCGCCTCGGCCATCGGCTCGTCGCGCAGGTTCTCGTAGGTGCCGCGGTCCCACACGATCACCGGGCCGGCGCCGTACTCGCCCTTTGGGATCACGCCCTCGAAGTCGCCCCAGGTGAGGGCGTGGTCGTCCACCTGCATGGCGAGGCGCTTGTCGCGCGGGTCCGTCGACGGCCCCTTGGGGACCGCCCAGGACTTGAACGTGCCGTCCACCTCGAGGCGGAAGTCCCAGTGCATGCTGGTGGCGGCGTGCTGCTGGATGACGAAGCGCGGCATCTCCTATGTGGGCCGCGGGGCGAGCGGCTCGATCTCGAGCGGCCCCTCGTGCCGGGCCTCGACTTGCAGCGTCGTGTGGTCGATCCCGAAGCGCTCGTGCAGCAGGTCGGCGAGCTTGCGGCGGTGGACCTGGGTGTCGCAACCCGCTCGCACCGTCACGTGGGCCGACAGCGAGGGCATCCCGGAGGTGACCTCCCACACGTGCAGGTCGTGCACCTCGACCACGTGGTCCTGGGCGGCCAGCGTGCGGCCGATCTCGTCGGGGTCGAGGTCCTTCGGGGCGGCCTCGAGCAAGACGCGGCCGGAGTCGCGGAGCAGCGACCAGCCGGAGCGGATCATGAGGGCGGCGACGAGGAGGGCGGCGATGCCGTCCGCTCGGCTGAAGCCCGTGGCGAGGACGACGGCCCCGGCGATGGCGGTCGCCACGAACGCGAACAGGTCGGTCAGCACGTGCTGGAAAGCGCCCTCGACATTGAGGCTCCGGCGGTCGGCGCCCGCCAGCACCGAGGTGGCGGCGAGGTTGACGGCGATGCCGGCGATCGCCACCACCAGCACGGTGGCGCCCTCCACGTCGGGCGGGTCGACCAGGCGGCGGATGCCCTCGTAGAGGATCACCGCGGCAAGCGCGAGCAGCGTGGCCCCGTTCAGCTGCGCGGACAGGATCTCGGCTCGCTTGAGGCCGAAGGTGTAGCCGCCGGCGGCGGGCCGGGCGGCCAGGCGAGCCGCGACGAGCGCCAGGGCGATCGCGCCGGCGTCCGTGAGCATGTGGGCGGCGTCGGAGAGGAGGGCGAGCGAGGAGGCGAGGATGCCGGCCACCACCTCCACCGCCATGAAGCCGAGAATGAGCGCGAGCGCGATCTTGAGGCGGCGCGGATCGCCGGTCTCGGTCGGGTGCGCGTGGCCGTGGTGATGGTGGTGCATCCCCCGCCGATGTTGACACTTTTGCGGGCGCTTCCTACGGGGTATGCGGGGAGAATGCCGCGCCGAATCGTCTTCCGGCTCGCCTCCGTCGTCCGCCATGCGGGCTGGTGGCTCGACTGGCAGACGCGCGGTCAGCCGGGCGACGGGACCAGGAAGCTCGCCGACTCGCGCCTCGCCGCCGGGCGATGACTTTCACCGGCGCCGCCGGTCCTAGAGACAGGGCATGGCGCCGGACTCGACCCATCCCGTCGTCCACCTCGAGCTGCACACCGGGAACCTCCCGCGGGCGTGCGGCTTCTACGCCGGCCTGTTCGGGTGGCGCCTCGAGCGAGTCCGGATGGGCTCCGGCTCGTACCTGACGCTCGACTGGGGCAGCGCGATCGAGGGCGGCGTGGTGGAGCACGACACCGAGCGTGCGATCTGGCTGCCGTACGTGGAGGTCTGCGACATCGGGCGCGAGACGGAGCGGGCCGTGGAGCTCGGGGCGTCGCTGATCCTCGAGCCGCGCGAGGGACCGGCGGGGTGGCGGAGCGTGGTGTCCGCGCCGGCGGGGGCGGAGGTGGCGCTGTGGCAGCCGAAGGGCTAGGCGGGCAGCGACTCGACGAAGCGGACGAAGCTCTCGCCGTCGCGCAGGGGCGGGCCGTGGCCGAAGAGGATCAGGTTGGGCCTGAGCTCCGCCAGGCGCCGGGCCGAGTCCCTGTTCCGCAGCGGGTCGGCGGTGAGCATGCCGTAGGGCTCGCGCAGGCCGGGCTGGAGGGTGGGGAGGCTGAGGTTGAACAGAACGTCGCCGCAGATCAGCGTGCGGTCGGACTCGCGCCAGTAGGCGACGTGGCCCGGGGAGTGGCCGGGCACATCGAGGACGGTGAAGCTCCCTACCTGGTCACCCTCGGTCAGGCGGCGCGCGACCGGATGAGGCTGGGGAGCCGGGAGCCTGTCGAGCAGCCTTGCCGCGCGGCCCTTGCCTGGCGCCGGGCGCTCGCCTTCGGCGACGTTCGCGTCTCGCTCACCGCACCACAGGGGGATTCCCAGTTGTTCGCACACGGCGTGGCTCGAGCCGTAGTGGTCCGGGTGGGCGTGGGTCAGGGCGTGGGCGCTGACCGTACGGCCGGCGAGCTGGCTGAGGATGCGCTGGCGGTCGCCGGACGTCCCGGCGTCGATGAGCACGTCGCCGGCGAGGTAGACATTGACCGCGTGGTGCGGCCGGCCGTGCAGCTGGAAGAGGTCTTCGGCGACCCGGTCGATGCGCGGCAGCCTAGGCGCCCACGCGGTCTCGCGCGCCCTCGACGCCGGACACCTCGGCGCAGTGCGCGCAGCAGTACATCGCGCCGTTGGCCTCGATGCCGTGGCCGATGATCTTGCACCCGCAGTGATCGCACACCGGGGCGATGGCGTGGATCGCACACTCGAAGCTGTCGAAGACGTGAGTCTCGCCGCCGCGGGTGATCTCCATGGTCTTGTCGTACTCGTTGCCGCAGACCTCGCACTGGGCCATGTGGTCCTCCTCCGTTCGCCGTGTGCGTGTGCGACTACCCGGGGCAGCGAAGGAGATCCCACAGCTCGGGGAGGATTCGCCCGAGCGGGCGCCTGCTACATGCGCGCCAACGCCTCCTTGGCCGCCCTCTCGCCCGAGCGCACCGCGCCGTCCATGTAGCCGCTCCAAACGGCGGAGTACTCGGCCCCCGCCCAGTGCAGCCGCCCAACAGGCTCCCGTAGAGCCGGGCCGTAGCTCGTCCACGCACCGGTCGGCATGTGGCACCCGTAGCAGCCCCGGCTCCACTCCTCCTCGGCCCACAGGCGCTCCACGTACGCCTCCGGCTTCGCCGCACGCGGGCCGTACAGGCGCACGAAGCAGTCCACCACGGCGCTGCGGCGCTCCTCGGCCGGCAGCCGGCCGAGCTCCCGCGCGCGGCGGCCCTCCAGGAACCCGAGCAGCACGCCCGGCGAGCCGTCTGGCGGCGAGTTGTCGAAGGTGAGTCGCACCGGACCGGCGTCGCTCATCCCCTGGCCGCTGAGGCCCTCGTTGCGCCAGAACGGCTTGTCGTAGATTGCCATGCACTTGGCCACCGTGCCGAGCGGCATCCGCTGCGTGAGCTGGTCGCGGAAGCCGGGGAGGGGCGGGTCGTAGGTCAGGCGGCCGGCGAGCGTAGGCGCGACGGCAACGATGGCGCGACGGGCTTGCACCGAGACGCCGTCGGCCTCCACGACCACCCCCTCCTCGCCGCCTTGCCGTATGGCCCGCACGGGCGTACCGAGGAGCACCCGCTCCTCGCCGAGCTGCTCCGCCATCCGGAGCGGCACCAGCTGGGATCCGCCGACGAAGCGATCCTGCTGGGCGCCGCCTTCGGTGTCGGTGAGCAGCTCGAGGCTGCCGGCCGAGTGGATGTAGAAGAGGACGTGCAGGAGCGACACGTCCTCCGGCTGGGCCGCCCACACCGCCTCTATGGCGAGGCCGAGCAGCGTGCGGGCCGGCTTCGAGGCGAGGTTGCGCCGCATCCAGGTGGCGGCGGTCTGGCCGTCCAGGCGCGCGGCTCCGGGCGCCTCCCACGGGGCCTCGAGCGGCACCCTCCGGGCGAGCCGGTTGAGGCGCCGCTGGGCGCGGTCCACCTCGAGGAGCACCAGCGGGTTGATCTTCGGGATCGTGCCGGTGTAGCGGCGCAGGCGGCGGCCGTACTCGATCACGTTCTCGCCCTGGGTCCAGGTGGGGAACGTGTCGACGCCGTCCTCGCGCGCGATCGCCGCCAGGCGATCCTGGGTGGGCCCGATCCACTGGCCCCCGACCTCCACGACCTGACCGCGGCCGATGTCGTGGTTCAACACCCGGCCACCGACCCGGTCGCGCGCCTCGAGAACGAGGACGGACGCACCCGCGCCGACAGCCTCCCTGGCCGCCGCAAGCCCGGCGAGACCGGCGCCGACCACGGCAAGATCGACGTCGCGTGTGCCGGACGAGGCCACCGCGCGGACCCTACCGCCCACTCCAGAGCGGATCTTGCGGCGCTGTCGGGGGGCGGCCTGCCGTCTCCGAAATGAGGTGGCTATGGTGGGGCCCGGATGACTTCCCACTCGCGCACCGCCGAGCGCGAGGAGGAGCGGGGTCTGAATCTGCGGACGCTCGTGATAGCGAGCGCCGCCTCCGCGGCGGCGGCCCTCCTCACCTCGCAGCTCTGGATCGCCGGCACCTGGTTGGCCGCGGCGATGACCCCTGTCATCGTGACGCTGGTCAGCGAGATCCTGAACCGGCCGACCGAGAAGATCGCCAGGAGCCTGACCTCGGACCGCCGCCCGCTGGCCGCCGCAGGCGGCGCCGGACGGCCGGCCGGCGCCCAGGCGGACCCGCTCCCGGACTACGCGCCGATGGAGCCTGGGGCCGGAGCAGGCCGCGCGATGCCGCCGGTCCCCGGCCCGGGCTCGGAGGCCCCGATCCGGGTGTACCGCGCCGGCGAAGGGAAGGCGCGGGGCGGCCGCCGCGAAGCCGCGGGCGCACGCGGGGCGTTCGGAGGACGCGGCCGGGAAGCGGGCGCATCGGGCTACGCAGCCGGCGGACGCGGTGCCGCCCCAGGTGGGCGGGGTGATACCCCCGGTGGGCGCGGCGAGGATGCCGCCGGACGCGGATATGCGCCCGGCGGGCGCGGCCGGGATGCCGGTGCGCCCG
>DASZJZ010000178.1:0-5096 GCA_035947555.1 Thermoleophilaceae bacterium
GCACGACGGCCGGACACGCCTGGCGCGGGACGTCGAGCGCGAGGTGCGCGAGCACTTCCCCGAGCTGGTGTTCGACACGGTCGTGCCGCGCAACGTGCGGCTGGGGGAGGCCCCGAGCTTCGGTGTCCCGATCATCCGCCATGCACCGCACAGCACCGGGTCGGCGGCGTACCTGCGATTGGCGAAGGAAGTGGCAGCGCGTGGGTGAGGGCAGCGGCCGGCGGCTCGCACTCGCGGCGGTTCGGCCAAAGAGGCGGTGTAGGGCGGGTGACGGCGGACGTGGGCGGCGACCAGAAGGCTGGCGGCGGGTCGCGGAGGCGGGTCGCGCGTGACTGAGGAGCGGCGCGGCATGGGGCGCGGGCTCGACGCCATCCTGCCTCGCGGCGGCAAGGTGGAGGAGGGGCTCCGCAACATCCCCCCGCAGCTCATCCAGCCCAACGGCCGCCAGCCCCGCCGGAGGTTCGACGACGCCCGGCTCGCCGAGCTGGCCGAGTCGATCCGGGCGCGCGGGGTGCTTCAGCCGGTCGTCGTCCGGCCCCTTGCCGGCGGCCGGTTCGAGCTGGTGGCGGGCGAGCGCCGTCTGCGGGCGGCCAAGATCGCCCAGCTCGAGACCATCCCCGCGCTCGTGCGGGACACCGAGGACTGGGAGCGGCTCGACCTCGCTCTCGCCGAGAACATGGCGCGTCAGGACCTGAACCCGGTCGAGGCCGCTCGCGCCTGCGCGATGCTGGTCGACGACCTCGGCCTCACGAAGGAGGAGGTCGGCCGCCGGGTGGGCCGCAGCCGGGTGGCGATCTCGAATCTGATCCGGCTGCTCGAGCTGCCGGAGGAGGCGCTCGAGCTGATCGAGCGCGGGGAGCTCAGCGAGGGCCACGGCCGGGCGATCCTGCTCTGCAAGGACCACGCGACCCGCCGCCACCTCGCGCTCGACGCCCGCGACGGCGGCTGGTCAGTGCGAGAGACGGAGCGCCGGGCCCGCGAGGCGGAGCAGGGCGAGCGAAAGCCGGAGGGACGCCGTCCGCGGGTGGTACACCCCGACCTGGCCGAGGCCCTGGCGGCCGCCGAGGACGCGCTCGCGGCGGCGCTCGGCCGCGAGGTGAAGGCGCGCGCCCGCGGCGACCGCTGCGTGATCGAGATCGAGTTCGAGCGGCCGGCGGAAGCGGTCGAGATGGCCCAATCGCTTCTGTCCGCTGCTGCCCGCCGCGCGGCCTAAAAGGGCGCGACAGGTCGCCGCGCGGCGTCCTCGATCACGGCCGGGCTTAGGGCCTGCCCGCTCCCTGCGTCCTCGCGATGCTCGCTCTCGCGCCCGCTCGGCTGTCGCTAGAATCGCCCGCCGGAAGGGCGATTAGCTCAGTCGGTTAGAGCGCGTCTCTGATAAGGACGAGGTCCCTGGTTCGAGTCCAGGATCGCCCACAACAGGCGAGTGCCGCGAGGGTCCCTACGGGGGCCCTCGTTGTTTGTAGTGCCCTTCCTCGCGCCTCTAGACTGTCGAAGGGTCCATGCAGGAGATGGTCATCTACGGCGTGAGCTTCGACATGGTCGGCAAGCAGCCGATCGTGCTCCTGAAGACCCGGGAGGGCAACAAGTTCCTCCCCATCTGGATCGGGCACCCCGAGGCGGCCGCCATTCTCATGAAGCTCCAGGGGGCCAACACCCCCAGGCCGATGACCCACGATCTGATCAGCGAGATGCTGTCCGAGCTCGACGTGTCCTGCACACGGGTCGCTGTCACGGAGCTGCGCGAGAACACTTTTTACGCGGAGGTCACACTTCAACTGAACGGTCGGGAGATCCCGATCGATTCGCGCCCCTCGGACGCCCTCGCCCTCGCCGTCCGCACCGGGGCGCCCATCTTCGCCGCCGAGGACGTGATCTCCGAGTCCGCGATCGAGTTCGAGCACGAGGTCGAGGACACCGAGGAGGTCGTCGAGAAGTTCAAGGACTTCCTCGACAACGTCACGCCCGAGGACTTCGCGAGCGGCGAGCCCGAGGATCAGTAGGCCGGGCCTGCGCGGGGAAGCGGGCGCCGGGGCACCGGGCGCAAGGCGCCGGGAAGCGCCCGGAACCGGGCGGTAGGCGTCAGCGGGGCGCCAGCCCGCGGCGCGTCTCCAGCGACAACGCCACGATCCTCGCCACCAGCTCGTCGAACGTGATCCCTGCCGCCTCCGCCGCCTGCGGTAGCAGGGAGGTCTCCGTCAGCCCCGGGATCGGGTTGGCCTCCAGCACCGTCAGCTCGCCGCCCGTGTCCAGCATCAGGTCCACTCGCGCGAACGCCTCGCAGCCCAGCAGCTCGTATACGCGCAGCGCCAGCTCCTGGGCCTGCGCGGTCAGGTCGCCCGGCAGCTCCGCCGGGCAGACGAACGAGGTTCGCCCGATCTCGTAGCGCGCCTCGAAGTCGTAGAACTCGTCTCCCTGGGGCACGGCTTCCACCACCGGCAGCGGCTTCCCGTCCAGGATCGACACGGCCAGGTCGCGCCCATCCACGTAGCGCTCCAGCAGAACCTTCGAGTCGTACGAGAAGGCCGCCACCAGGGCGGCCGGCACGTCCGCCGGCGTCCGCGCGAACTTGATCCCCAGCGCCGACCCCTGACTCGACGGCTTCACCACGATCGGGAACTCGAGCCGCTCCTCGATCGCCCCCAGCGCCTCGGCAGCGCCCAGCTCCCGGAAGGCGGTCTCGTTGAAAGCGTAGAAGTCCGGCGTCGGGATTCCGGCCTCGCCCATCAGGTGCTTCGCCAGCACCTTGTCCATCGACCGCACGCAGGCCAGCACCCCCGATCCCGTGTAGGGGATGTCGAGGATCTCGAGCAGCTCCTGCACGGTCCCGTCCTCGCCGTCGCGCCCGTGCATCGCTATGAACGCCGTGTCGGGCGCGACCGAGCGCAGTCGCGCGATCAGGTCGAGCCCCACGTCGATGGAGACCACCTCGTGGCCGAGCCGCCCCAGCGCGTCCTCAACCCGCGCCCCCGAGCGCAGCGATACCTGCCGCTCGAGCGAGCGGCCGCCCTTCAGCACCGCGACCCGCGTCAGGGGGCCCTCCGCGAGCGCTCAGGAGGGATGGGGAGGGGCATCAGCGCGCCCTCCGCGAGCGCTCAGGAGGGGTGGGGAGGGGCATCACCGCGCCCTCCGCGAGCGCTCCGCCGGTGTCGGCATCTGCACCACGTCGCCACCGGCCGGCCGCACCGCCTCCTGCTCGCCGGTCAGCGTGCCGTAGAGCTTCAGCTGCTCGGTCACCACCTCGCCGATCCGGCGGATCCCTTCCCGGATGGCGTCCCCATCCGAGGCCGAGAAGTTCAGCCGCATCGAGCTGCGCCCACGCCCGTCGAGGAAGGCCGCCTCGCCCGGCACGAACGCCACGTTCTCGCGCAGCGCCCGGGCCAGCAGGTCGGTGGTGTCGATGAAGTCCGGCAGCGTGGCCCAGATGAACAGGCCGCCGCCCGGCCGCGTCCACTCGGCCTGGGGCGGGAAATGGTCGGCGAGCGCGTCGAGCATCGCGTCGCGCCGGTCGCGGTAGACCTCCGTGAGCGAGTCCACGTAATCCCGCCACGGCGCCCGCTCGAAGTACGCCTGGACCATCAGTTGGGAGAGGGTCGAGGTGCAGAGGTCGGCCCCCTGCTTGCCCAGGTTGATCTTCTCGAGCACCGGCGGCGGCGCCACCACCCAGCCCATCCGGATCCCCGGCGAGAGGATCTTCGAGAACGTGCCCAGGTACATCACGTAGACGCCGCCGTCGAGCGCGTACAGCGGCGGCAGCGCGTCGCCCTCGTAGCGGAGCAGGCCGTAGGGGTTGTCCTCCAGTACCAGGAGCTCGCGCTCCCGGGCCACCTCCACGAGCCGGCGCCGCCGGGCCAGCGACATCGTCACGCCGGCCGGGTTCTGGAAGGTCGGCACCGTGTAGATGAACTTCGGCCGCCGTCCTTCGCCCTCGAGCCGTGAGAGCGTCTCCTCGAGCAGGTCCACCCGCATGCCGGCCGCGTCCATCTCCACCTGCACGAGCTCGGCCTGGTAGGCGCAGAACACCGGCACCGCGCCCGGGTAGGTGGGCCCCTCGGCGATCACAACGTCGCCGGGGTCGATCAGCGTCTTGGTTACGAGGTCGATCACCTGCTGCCCGCCGGTGGTGACGATCATGTCCTCGGGGTCGACCCGCATGCCCTCCGCCGCCATCACCTCGGCGATGCACTCCTTGGTCCCGCCGAGGCCCTCCGTGGGCCCGTACTGGAGCGCCTTCGCGCACGACTCGGCGGCGATTCGCTGCGTCACCGCCGCGAAGGTGTCGGGCGGGAAGGTGCCCGTGTCGGGCAGGCCGCCGGCCAGCGAAATCACCTCCGGCCGCTCGGTCACGGCCATGAGGTCGCGCATAGCCGACGACTTCATGACCTTCGTGCGAGAGGCGAACAGCCCGGCGTAGCGCTCGAGGTCGCGGGAAATGCTCACGAGGACGGAGCTAGCCTACCGGGCAGCCGTGAGCGTCTTCCTCGACACGACGACGGGCATGGGACTCGCCGGCGCCACCGGCGTGCGGCCGTACCTGCCGCCTCTGCTGGCCGGCGCGCTGGCCCGCGGAGACATCGGAATCGACTTCGACGGCACCGATTGGCGCTTCCTCGAGTCGACCGGCTTCCTGCTGGGAGTTCTGGCAGTGGGGGTGATCGCCTACCTCCTCGAGCGCTCGGAGGCCGGCCGGGCCGTGGAGATCTTCAGCGGGGTGCTCGGGATCGTGCTGGGCGCGCTGCTCTTTGCCGGCGCGCTTGCGGACGGCGGCACCGACGCCTGGATCGGGCTGATCGCCGGTCCGGTCTGCGCCTTCCTCGGCTGGCAGGCCGTGGGCGGCCTGGTGGAGCGGGCGCGGCGGCGACTCGAGGGCGGCGCGGCCGCCCTGATGACGGCCTATGCCGACGGCGCCGCACTCCTGCTCGCCGGGCTCGCGGTCTTCCTGCCGCCGGTGTCGATCCTCGCAATCGCGGCGTTCGTCCTCCTGTTGGTGCGGGGGCGGGAGCGCGAGGGCGAGAAGTACGCCGGGCTGCGGATCCTCCGGTAGTGGCGGCGACGCGCAAGAAGGTCGTCCTCGCGGTCATCGACTCGCTCAAGCCGGA
>DASZJZ010000179.1:0-14120 GCA_035947555.1 Thermoleophilaceae bacterium
CCGTTCGTCGACCGCATCGACTGGGGCGAGGTGGACGAGAAGGGCAACGTGACGCCCAAGGTCTTCCCCGACAAGGAGGGCGACCCGGTCCACTTCTGGCCGGGGCCGGCCGGCGCCAAGGAGTGGACGCACGCGTGCTACAACCCGAACACCGAGCTGTTGTACGCGCCGGTGCAGGACGTGGGCGCGACGGCCACGCGGCGGCGCAGGGAGTTCGTGGAGAGCATCCCGTACTGGGGCGCGGGCGTCGCCGTGGACCTCGAGGACATGGCGGGCTCCATCAGCGCGTTCGACCCGCGGACCGGCGAGGAGCGCTGGCGCTGGGCGAATGACATTCCGATGTGCGCGTCGCTGCTCACCACGGGCGGGGGCCTCGTGTTCGGCGGCGAGCCCACCGGGGAGTTCAACGCGCTCGACGCCGAGAGCGGGGACCTGCTCTGGCAGTTCCAGTGCGGCAGCGGTCACCACAGCAGCCCGTCGACCTACGAGGTCGACGGGAGGCAGTACATCGCCGTGCCGAGCGGATGGGGCGCGTGGAACGAGGGGTTCCTGCCCGGGATGCTCGGTGCGGGCCACGGAAGCGCGCTGTTCGCCTTCGCGCTTCCGGAGTAGGGCTGCGGTGGCAACAATGACAAGCGAACCAATCAGGGTCAGGAGTTGAGAATGGGCTTCTTGCTTCTTGGTATCGACAGCTTGATCGCTTGCATGGCCATCGGTGCGATCGTCGACAGACGGTGGCGCCTGCCGCTCGCGGCAGCCTTCGGCCTCGCCGACGGAACCGCGTTCCTGATCGGAGCGGGGCTCGGCTGGACGATCTCGGCGGGGGTGACCGAGGTCCTGGAGGTCGGGACGCTGGCCGCCCTGGGCATGTGGCTGTTGGTGGTCGCCGCCGGGACGCGGCGAGCCGCCGAGCTCTGGCCGGTGTGGGTCCTGCCGATTGCCCTGACCATGGACAATCTCGCCTACGGCGTGGCCAGTGACTACTCGGGCTCGCTCCTCGGGCACGCCGGGGAGCAGGCGCTGTCGAGCTCGCTGCTCGCCCTCGTCGGACTCGTCGCGGCCGCTGTCCTGCTGCCGCGCGTGATCCCGGTGATGGAGCGTCGGGCCGTTGCCGTCCGGTTCGCCGGAGCCGCTTTGCTTCTCGCGACTGGCGGCTTCCTATTGCTTGGCTAGGTTAAGGTAGACCTACGTGTACCCCAATAAGGGAGGGGTTCCATTGAAAGGGATCAAAGGCAACTCCACTGAGACGAAGAGCCGTCGCACGACGTGGATCAAGCCCGAGTTCGAGTTCGTCGACCTCTGCTGCGAAGTCACCCTCTACCACCACCGGTAGGCAGCGGTCCGCGTTCGGATTCTCGGCTCGGCCGCCGGCGGAGGGTTTCCGCAGTGGAACTGCCGTTGTGAGACGTGCGAGGCCGCGCGCGGGGGTACCCGGGCGCGGCCCCGCACACAGTCGTCGCTCGCTGTCCGTGGTGCCGAGGGGCCCTGGTTCCTCGTAAACGCCTCGCCGGACGCGCGCCAGCAACTCGAGGCCCTCACACCCACGCAGGTCGATGGCGTCCGCGCGCCGCCGATCGCCGGCGTGCTCCTGACCGACGCCGAGATCGACCACACGGCAGGCCTCCTGCTGATGCGCGAGTCGGCGATGCCGGTGCGCGTGTTCGGCGCTGAAGGCGTCGAGAACGCGCTGAGGCGCGGGTATCCGGTGCTGGCGATTCTGGAGCGCTACTGCGGGGCCGAGTGGCAGACGCTGGAACCAGGGCAGGCGAGGCCGCTCGAAGGGTCGAGCCTCGAGGTCGAGCCGTTCGAGGTGGGGGGCGACGCGCCGCGCTACATGAGCGGATCGGACGTGGAGCTTCAGGCGAGTGGGTTCGTCTTCCGCGACCGCGCGAGTGGGGGCGTCGTGACCTACGCCCCCGGTCTTGCCCGATTGGACGACGGCGTGCTCGCCCGGTTCGCTGCGAGCGATGTCGTGCTCGTCGACGGGACCTTCTGGCGCGACGACGAGCTCGCCCGGCTCGGCATCTCGGCGCGCAGCGCACGCGACATGGGACACCTGCCGCTCGCGGGGCCCGGCGGGACGCTCGAGACGCTTGCGCGGCTTCGGGGACCGCGCAAGGTGCTCGTCCACATCAACAACACGAACCCGATCCTGCTCGAGGACTCTCCCGAGCGGAAGGCGGTCCGAGGCGCGGGCGTCGAGGTCGCCTACGATGGCCTCGAGATCGCGCTATGACCGAGACCGCCACGAGACCGGCGACCAAGCGCGCGCCATGGCCGCCCGAGGAGTTCATCGGTCACCTGCGCGCGCAGGGGACGCGCTACCACAACCTGCACCCCTTCCACCGACGAATGGACGCGGGAGAGCTCACGCGCGAGGAGCTGCAGCGCTGGGTCGCGAACCGCTTCTACTACCAGAAGTGCATCCCGCTGAAGGACGCGGCGATCCTGTCGAACTGCCCCGAGGTCGAGGTCCGGCGGGAGTGGATCCGGCGCGTCATCGACCACGACGGCACGACCGCCGGCACCGGCGGCATCGAGTCGTGGCTGCGGCTCGGCGAGGCGCTCGGCGTCTCGCGAGAAGAGCTGCTGTCGGAGCGGCGCGTCCTGCCCGCGGTGCGCTACGCGGTCGACGCCTATGTGAACTTCGCGCGCCAGAAATCGTGGGTCGAGGCGGTTGCGTCCTCGCTCACCGAGCTCTTCGGGCCGGCCGCGATCCGCGTGCGGCTCGAGGCACTCGAGCGTCACTACGCGTGGATCGACCCCGCGGGACTCGAGTACTTCCGGACACGGCTCGTGCAGGCGCCACGCGACGCGCAGTACGCCCTCGACCTCACCGTCGAGCACTGCCGAACGCGCGAGCAGCAGGAGGCTGCCGTCGCGGCGCTCCGCTTCAAGACGGAGATGCTGTGGGCGCAGCTCGAGGCAATCGAGCGCGGCGACACGCAGCCGCCGGGGCCGGACGCGTGACTCATCCCCGCCTCGTCACCGGCGCGCGGCTTCGGTACGACGAGGTGCGCGAGGAGCACGTGCTGCTGGTCCCCGAGGGTGTCGTGCGGCTCAACCCGACGGCGGCGGCGGTGCTCGAGCTGTGCGACGGGCAGCGCTCGGTCGACGAGATCGTGGGCGCCCTCTCGGCGCGCTACGAGGGCTCCGACCTACGCCAGGACGTTCATGGACTGGTCGACGGCCTGACCGAGAGAGGACTCGTGGTCGATGCGGCAACCTAGGCCGGCCACGCTGATCGCGGAGCTCTCCTACCAGTGCCCGCTCCACTGTCCGTACTGCTCGAACCCGCTCGACATCGGCCACGAGAAGTACCGCCGGGAGCTCGAGACCGAGCACTGGACCCGCACCTTCCGGGAGGCGCGCGCGCTCGGCGTACTGCAGCTCGCTCTCACGGGCGGCGAGCCGATGCTGCGCGGTGATCTGGCCGAGCTCTGCGCCGGCGCGCGCGACTGCGGTCTCTATTCGTCGCTCATCACCGCCGGGGTCCACTTCACGCGCGAGCGGGCGGAGGCGCTGAAGGCGGCCGGGCTCGACCACGTGCAGATCTCGATCCAGAGCCCGGACGCCGAGGAGAACGACCGCATCGCGGGGAACAGGTCGTTCGAGAAGAAGGTCGCGGCGGCACGCCTCGTGAAGGAGCTCGACCTCCCGCTGACGATCAATTGCGTGCTGCACAGGCAGAACCTCGACCGGATCGAGGAGCTGCTCGATCTCGCGCTCGATCTCGAGGCGCAGCGGCTCGAGCTTGCCAACACGCAGTACTACGGCTGGGCGGTCGCAAACCAGGACGCGCTCATGCCGTCGTGGGAACAGCTCCGGCGCGCCGAGGAAGCGGTCCGGCGCTTCCGTGAGCGGGTTGGCCCCCGGGTCGACGTCCTCTGGGTGCTCCCCGACTTCTATGAGGACCTGCCGAAGCCGTGCATGGGCGGCTGGGGCCGGACGGCGATCGTGGTCGCCCCGAACGGCGATGTGCTGCCCTGCCAGGCGGCGTCGACGATCCCGGGGCTCGAGTTCGCCAACGTCCGCAAGCATCCGCTCGAGTGGATCTGGAGCGAGTCCGACGCGTTCACGCGCTTCCGCGGGACGGACTGGATGCAGGAGCCGTGCCGGACCTGCCCGCTCGGACGGCAGGAGGTGGACTTCGGCGGCTGCCGCTGCCAGGCGCTGCGCCTCACGGGCGACGCGGCGGCCACGGACCCCGTCTGCCGGTACTCGCCGCATCACGACCGGATCGTCGCGGCGCGCGAGTCGGCGCAGACGGACGAGTTCGTCTATCGCGCGATCAAGCGGCCGGTGCGCGCCTGACGCGTCGCTCCGCCGCCACGTGCGGCTCGATGAGCCCGACCGCCGCCAGCCGGTGGTGGGACAGGTCCGCGATGAACTCCCGCGTCGAGGCGGGAAGGACGTCTCCCCAGGCCCCGGTGGCGTCCTCGGACCGCGCCAGCAGCTCGTCGAGGAGCTCCCGAGACGGCCGGCACTCGATCAGGCAGCGCAAGCCGAAGCCGACGTGCCAGCGCTCGTCGAGCTGGACCCGCTCCAAGCCGAACCGGACACCCGGTAGGGCGCCGTCGGCCAGGTCTTCGAGCAGCGCATGTTGGCCGGCGAGGAACACGACCCCTTCAAGCACCATGTGGTAGAGGGAGACGCCCTCGGCCAGCCCGGTCCGGCCCGCCGCAAGCTCGGCGGCCGTCTCGGGCAGCCGCGCTTCGAACAGCTCGACCACCCCCGGCGGTGCGTGGATCTTGGCCGCCTCGCGCCGCTCGGCGGGCGTGTCTCCGGGGAGCCCGAGCACCTCGGCGGCGATGCGGTCGAACAGTCGCGCGTGGCGGTCCTCGTCGCGGCGCTGCAGAAAGAAGACCCAGGCCATCAGGCTCTCATGGGAGGCCAAGGTCGCCTCCCTGGCCACGTCCGCGAACGGCGCGATGTGCTCGGAGACCGCGTCCTCGCCCACGCGGAAGCCGGCGAGCAGAGTCATGAGGCGGCGGCGACGCTCAGCCGGGAGCTTCGACCACGCGCGCGCGTCCGGGGTGAGGTCGATGGCCTCGGGATTCCAGTGCAGGCGGGCCGTGACCTTGGAGAAGAAGTCGGGCCAGAAGCTGCGCTTCGGAAGGACGAAGTGCCCGGCCACCGTGCGCTCCCAGAACTGCTTCTCAGGCATAGGGGCGAAAGACTATCCACGGCCCCTCGCTATCGTTGCTCGCGCCGATGATCGAGCGAAGCACGCGTCTCGGCGTGGACGTTCAGGCGCGCCGGCCCTCGACCCAGTTGAGCCTCTCGCGCGTGGGAGTGACCGGCGTCGAGAAGGTCATCCGCGTCCGCTCGAACGGGGCCGAGCAGCTGTTCTACGCGGAGCTCGAATGCTTCGTCGATCTGGGGCCCCAGCAGAAGGGCGCGCATATGTCGCGCTTCGAGGAGGTCGTGAACGAGACGATCGACGAGGTGATCCTCGGCGAGGCCGCCTTCAGGGCGGAGACGCTCGCCGCGCACATCGCCGAGCGCGTACGCGACCGCCAGGGCGGGCGCCGGGCCGAGGTCACGCTCGCCGCGCGCTACCCGGAGCACAAGGCCACCCCCGCGTCGGGCCTGCCGACGCAGGAGATCTACACGCTGTTCGGCTCGGCCGTGGCATCGGCGCGCGGTACGCGGCGGCTGGTGGGCGTAGAGGCGCAGGGCATGACCGCGTGCCCGTGTGCACAGGAGATGGTCATGGAGCGCTCGCAGGAGCGCCTTCGGGAGGACGGCTTCACCGACGATGAGATCGCCCGGGTGTTCGAGGCGGTGCCGGTGGCCACCCATAACCAGCGCGGCATCGGCACGCTGCACATCGGCTGCCCCGAGGGGTCCACCGAGGACCCGGACGCGGAAACGCTGCTCGAGATCGTGGAGTCGGCGATGAGCTCTGAGATCTACGAGCTGATGAAGCGCCCGGACGAGGTCGAGGTCGTGGAGAAGGCGCACCTCCAGCCCCGCTTCGTCGAGGACTGCGTGCGGGAGATGATCCGCATGGCGCTCGAGCGTTTCGGCCATCTCGACGACAACGCGTTCGTCTCCGCGCGCCAGGAGAACCTCGAGACGATCCACAAGCACAACGTGGTGGCCGAGCGCCACGGCCTGCTCGGCGAGCTGCGCCGCGAAGTGGGCTCCGGCGAGCGGGTGCGCCATCACGTGACGAAGCGCGAGTGGCTCGAAGACGTCGCCAGTCCGGAGGTACGCTAGACCCCCACCGCCACCGACGCGCCGACGTCACGGCCCGTCTCGATCCAGGCCAGCGAGTTGCGTCACATCCGCCGCTCTTTCGCCCCGCTCTCCGTTCCCAACTACCGGCGGTTCTTCGTCGGGCAGGTCTTTGCGCGCTGCGGCGTTTGGATCCAGACGGTGGCAGAGTTGTGGCTCGTCCTGCGCCTGACGGGCAGCGGGGTGGCGCTCGGCTTGACCACCGCGCTCCAGTTCACGCCGATGCTCCTCCTCGGCGCCTGGGCCGGCGTATGGGCCGACCGCCTGCCCAAGCGCTGGATCCTGGTCGCGGCACAGGCGTGGCTCATCGTCCCGGCCGTCACCTTGGCCGTTCTCACCGCAACCGGGGCCGTGGAGCTGTGGATGGTCTATGCGCTGGTGCTCGCCCGCGGACTGGGAAAGGCGGTCGACAACCCCGTGCGCCAGTCCTTCGTGATGGAGGTCGTCGGCCGCGAGCACGTGGCGGCCGCGGTCTCGCTGAATTCCGCGGTCGTCTCCACGGCACGGTTCGTTGGTCCTGCGGTGGGCGGCACAGTGATCTCCTTCGCCGGTGTCACACCGTGTTTCGTCGCCGGCAGCGTGGCCTTCATCGTGGCGCTCGGCGCGCTCCTCTCAATCGACGACGGCGCGCTTCACCGCGCCGCCTTCTCCGTCAGGCGGCCTGGACAGTTGCGTGAGGGTGTGCGCCACGCTTGGTCGAACCCGGGGCTGCGCGTCCCGCTCGCGGCGATGGCGGTGGTCGGCACGCTCGCCTTCAACTTCCAGGTCGTGCTGCCGCTGATGGCGCGCTACACCTTCGACGCCGGCGCGGGCACGTACGGCGCTCTGGCCGCGGCGATGGGCGCTGGCGCGCTGTTTGGCGCCGTCGCCAACGCAGGCCGAGGCTCCCCCTCGGTCGTCGGGCTGGCCACGCTGGCGCTCATGTTCGGCATGGCGATGACCGCGCTGGCCGCAGCGCCGACTCCGGCGATCGCGCTGGCGGCGCTCGTGCTCGTCGGGGCGTCGTCCGCGTCCTTCGCGGCGACTACCAACTCCTTGCTTCAGCTCAGCGCGGCGCCGGCCATCCGCGGTCGTGTGATGGCGCTGTGGAGCGTGGTCTACCTGGGCTCGACCGCGATCGGCGGTCCCGTGGTGGGCTGGCTCGCCCAGAACGCCGGCGCCCGGGCGGGCGTGCTGGTGGGAGCAGTCGCGACGCTCGTCACCGGCATCGCGCTGCTGCGAGTGGCCGGACGCCAGACCCGGCCGGCCAGCGCCGCGACGGGGCTTCGCATAGATAGTCCTCTATAACAGTCGGCGACAATCCCCTTGCTCGTCAATGTGAGCAGGCTACCGTGGCCCGCCGATGGCTGACCAGCAGCTCTGGGAGCGTACGGGTGGGGCGCTGAAGGTGTGGGCGGCCGACACCGCCAGGCTCGCGGACGCGCAGGCGGCGTTCCTCCATCGGGCCCGCTGCAATGCGGCCGCCCGGATGGGCGAGTACGTGGAGTCGATGGAGCATCGGCTCGCCGCATGACGCGCCCTGCGGTTGACGTTTGCTTCACCCCGCGGGAGATCGGCCCGGCGGACGTCGCGGTCGTGGTCGACGTGCTCCGCGCGACCTCGACGATCGTCCAGGCCCTGGCCGCCGGCTACCCGCGGGTGCTCTGCTGCAGGTCGGTCGCGACCGCGCGCGATCTGCGAGGCCCCGGCCGCGTCCTGGCAGGGGAGCGGGACTGCGTGCGGGTGCCGGACTTCGAGCTGGGCAACTCGCCGGTGGCCGTGGCGACGAACGGGCACCACGGCGAGGAGCTCGTGCTCGCCACCACGAACGGCTCGCCCGCGATCGTCGCGGCGTCGTCGGCGGCCCGGCGGGTCGTGATCGGGTGCCTGCTGAACCTGCGCGCGGTGCTGGATTCGATCCGGACCGAGACCGCCGTGACGATCGTCTGCTCGGGCACCGACGGCCGCCCGGCGCTCGAGGACGTGTACGTGGCTGGCCGTCTCGTGGCGGCCCTCGACGGGACGCGGTCGGACGCCGCGCGCGTGGCCGAACGGGTGGCGAGCTCCTATCCGGAGCCCCTGAAACCGCTCGTCGAAAGCGAGGACGGCGCCCGGCTGCGCGCGACCGGCCAGGAGCCCGACATCACGTGGTGCGCGCGCGAGTCTGCCCTCGGGTTGGTCCCCGAGGTCTGCTCCACGGACGACGGGGTGGCGCTCGTGGGAGCGGTGCATAGACAATTATCTATGGCTTATGTACGAGAATTTGCTGGAACCTTCTGAGTCAGGCGACTAGCTTCGGACCGCACCGAAGATGACGAGCGAGGAAGGAACCCCGATGCCCACGACAAGCGGAAATGGCGCCCCGCCGAAGAAGGACCGGTGGTCCGCCGGCGTGACTCCATACGCGGAGATGGGCTACTACGACGCGGACTACGAGCCCAAGGCCAGCGACATCCTGGCGGCGTTCCGCGTCACGCCTCAGCCCGGCGTCAACCCGATCGAGGCCGCCGCCGCGGTCGCGGGCGAGTCCTCCACCGCGACCTGGACCGTGGTGTGGACCGACCGGCTGACCGACCACCAGCACTACCAGGCGAAGGCGTATTCGGTCGATCCCGTGCCGGGGGCCGAGGAGCAGTACATCGCGAGGATCGCGTACGACCTCGACCTGTTCGAGGAGGGGTCGATCGCGAACATGACGTCCTCGATCATCGGGAACGTGTTCGGGTTCAAGGCCCTGAAGGCGTTGCGTCTCGAGGACCTGCGCATCCCGCCGCACTACGTGAAGACCTTCCAGGGCCCGCCCCACGGCATCGTCATGGAGCGCGAGTACCTCGACAAGTTCGGCCGGCCCCTGCTCGGCGCCACCGTCAAGCCCAAGCTGGGGCTGTCCGCCAAGAACTATGGCCGGGTCGTATTCGAAGCGCTCCGCGGCGGCCTCGACTTCACGAAGGACGACGAGAACATCAACTCGCAGCCGTTCATGCGCTGGCGCGACCGCTACCTCTACTCGATGGAAGGCGTCAACCGCGCGTCCGCCGAGACCGGCGAGGTCAAGGGCCACTACCTCAACGTCACGGCGGCGACGATGGAGGAGATGTACGAGCGCGCCGAGTTCGCCAAGGAGCTCGGCAGCGTGATCGTGATGATGGACCTCACGGTCGGGTTCACCGCGATGCAGTCGATGTCCAAGTGGGCCCGCAGGAACGGCGTGATCCTCCACCTGCACCGTGCCGGCCACTCCACCTACACGCGCCAGAAGTCTCACGGCGTCTCGTTTCGGGTGCTCGCCAAGTGGTGCCGGCTGCTCGGCGTGGACCACGTACACGCCGGCACCGTGGTCGGCAAGCTCGAGGGCGACCCGCGGAATACGAAGGGCTACTACGACACCCTGCGTGAGAACTTCATCCCCGAGGACCCCGAGCACGGCATCTACTTCGACCAGGAGTGGGCGTCGATGCCCGGCGTCATGCCGGTCGCCTCGGGCGGCATTCACGCCGGCCAGATGCACCAGCTGCTGGGCTACCTGGGCGAGGACGTGGTGCTGCAGTTCGGCGGCGGGACGATCGGCCACCCCATGGGAATCGGCGCCGGCGCGACCGCGAACCGCGTTGCCGTCGAGGCGATCATCCAGGCCCGCAACGAGGGTAGGGACTACTTCCAGGAGGGGCCGGACATCCTGGCCAGGGCGGCGAAGGGCTGCCCCGAGCTGAACGCCGCCCTCGACGTGTGGAAGGACATCACCTTCGAGTTCGAGTCGACGGACACCCCCGACTTCGCGATCACGCCGACGGTCGGCTGAGCGATCCCCCAGGAGGCACGACGATGAGGATCACACAGGGCACCTTCTCCTTCCTTCCGGACCTCACCGACGAGGAGATCGAGAGGCAGATCCGTTACGCGCTGCAAAACGGCTGGGCGATCTCGGTCGAGTACACGGACGACCCACACCCCCGCAACTCCTACTGGGAGCTGTGGAACCTGCCGCTGTTCGAGCTGGCGCCCGACGACGCCCGCCTCGCGATGCGAGAGGTCGCCGCCTGCCGCGAGCGCTTTCCGGACCACTACATCAAGCTGATCGCCTACGACGCGCGCTACGGCCGGCAGACGACCGCGCTCAGCTTCATGGTCAACCGCCCGTCGAGCGAGCCGGGCTTCCGGCTCGAGCGAGCGGACAGGCACGACCGCACGATCGGCTACCGGGTGCACCCCTACGCGACGGAGGCACCGGCCGGCCGGCGCTACCGGGACAACGGGGCGGAGGGCTGACGTCGTGGCAGAGCGCGGATTCAGCGTTGTGCCACGAGCCCCGGGCGAGCCGCGCACGGCTTCGCCAGCGGCGCCCGCGGGCCAGCCCAGGATCCAGCTTGCGGCGGCCGAAAGCGCGGACCTCGCAGCGGATCCGCACACGGTCGCCCGGCGGACCGGGCTCGACGCGGTGCTGGAGCAGCTCGACCGCGAGCTCGTCGGGCTGGCTCCGGTGAAGACCCGGATTCGCGAGATCGCGGCGCTGCTGGTCATGGATCGCCTGCGCGCCGAGCACGGGCTCGCGTCCGAGCGCCCGTCGCTGCACATGTGCTTTACCGGCAACCCGGGCACGGGGAAGACGACAGTGGCGCGTCGCATGGCCGAGATCCTCCACCGGCTCGGGTATGTCGAGCGGGGTCACCTGGTCTCTGTCACGCGTGAGGACCTTGTCGGCCAGTACGTCGGCCACACCGCGCCGAAGACCAGGGATGCGCTGAAGAAGGCCTACGGCGGCGTGCTCTTCATCGACGAGGCCTACTACCTGCACCGGTCCGAGAACGAGCGCGACTACGGCCAGGAGGCGATCGAGATCCTGCTCCAGGCGATGGAGAACGAGCGCGACAAGCTCGTGGTGATCCTGGCCGGCTACAAGGACAGGATGGACGACTTCTTCGGATCGAATCCAGGCATGCAGTCGCGCGTCGCCCACCACATCAACTTCCCTGACTTCACTGTCGAAGAGCTGATGCAGATCGGCGAGCTGATGCTCGAGCAGCGCGCGTACCGCCTCTCCCCCGAGGCGCGGCAGGTGTTCCGCGACTACATCGAGCGCCGGCAGCGGAGGCCACGCTTCGCGCACGGCCGCAGCATCCGCAACGCCATCGACCGGGCGCGCCTGCGTCAGGCGAGCCGCCTGTTCGAGTCCGAGACGGCGCTCGGGCGGGACGAGCTGATCACAATCGAGGCGGAGGACCTGCTCAAGAGCAGCGTCTTCGCCCGCAGCGACGACTAAGACGAGCGAGAGCGGTGCCCCGGCCCACCATACTCGGCGTCGTCGGCGACTCGGCGGCGGGCAAGACGACCCTCACCCGCGGTCTCGTGCGCATCCTCGGCGAGGACAAGGTCACGCACGTCTGCACGGACGACTACCACCGCTACGATCGCAAGCAGCGCTCGGAGCGGAACATCACCCCGCTCGATCCCGAGTGCAACTACGTGGACGTCATGGGCAAGGACCTCGGCCACCTGCGGGCCGGAGAGGCGATCCTGAAGCCCGTCTACCGTCACGCCGACGGCACCTTCGGTCCGCCGGTGTACGTCGCCCCCAAGAACTTCACGGTCATCGAGGGGCTGCTCGGCTACCACACACCGGAGATGCGGAACATCTACGACGTGCGGGTGTTCCTCGCCCCACCGGAGGAGCTGCGGCGGAAGTGGAAGGTCGACCGCGACTGCTCGCGTCGCGGCTACACGACCGACCAGGTGCTCGCCGAGCTCGACCGGCGCGAGCCCGACTCGGCCTCGCACATACGGCCACAGGAGCGCTACGCCGACCTCGTGGTGTCATTCATGCCAAGCGAGACGGGCGACCCGGAGCGCCTCGACGCGAACCTGGTGCTCCGGGAGGGTCTGCCACATCCCGACCTGTCCCCATTCGTCGGCAACGGCGGGAAGGGGATCACGCTCCTCGAGCGTGGAGCCGATCGCCACATGCGCATCCCCGGCGACATCGACCGGGAGCGGGCGGCTGAGCTGGAGGAAGCGATCTGGGATCGCATGCACTTCGCCACGCACCTGCGCTCCCAGCGCCTGGGCGAGTTCACCATCGGGACGGAGCTCCACCGCTCGGACTCGCTCGCGATCGTCCAGCTGCTGATCCTCTACCACGTGGTGACGGCCCGCGCCGCGATTGCCCTCGGCGGTAGCGGGACGCGTGCCGACAACGCCAGGGTCGTGTCCCCAGACGGCAACGGCCGCCAGACGGGCGAGCCGGCAACAACGCCGCAGGCATGAGCCCGGAAGCCGTCCTTTCTGTCGAGCCCGCCTCGGTGAGCGAGCCCGTCGATCGGCTCTGCATCGACACCATCCGCACACTCACGATGGACGCGGTGCAGCGGGCGAACTCCGGCCACCCCGGCATGCCGATGGCGATGGCGCCGGTCGCCTACCTGCTCTACACGTGCTACATGAGGCACAACCCGCGCGACCCGGCGTGGCCCGACCGCGACCGCTTCGTACTCTCCGCCGGACACGGATCGATGCTGCTGTACAGCGTCCTGCACCTGTGCGGCTACGACGTGTCGCTGGACGAGATCAAGCGCTTCAGGCAGTGGGGATCGCTCACGCCCGGGCATCCGGAGCGCATCCTCGGCGGCCACGAGACCCCCGGCGTCGAGACCACCACTGGACCGCTCGGCCAGGGATTCGCGAATGGCGTCGGGATGGCGATGGCCGAGCGCTTCATCCGCGAGCGCTATGGCGCCGAGATCATGGACCACCGCGTGTTCGCGATCTGCTCGGACGGTGACCTGATGGAGGGGGTCGCCGCGGAGGCGGCCTCGCTCGCCGGACATCTCGGCCTGGGCCGGATCGTCTACATCTACGACGACAACCACATCTCGATCGACGGCGCCACGACCCTCTCGTTCGACACGGAGGACGTCGACGCTCGCTTCAGCTCCTACGGCTGGCACGTGGAGGCCGTCGAGGACGCGAACGACCTGCTCGCGCTCTCCCGCGCCCTGGAGACCGCAATCGCCGAAGAGGAGCGCCCGTCGCTGATCCGCGTGCGCTCCACGATCGCCTGGCCGGCGCCGAACGCGCGCGGCACCGCCGCGGCTCACGGCGCCCCACTCGGCGAGGGCGAGGTCCGCGCGACGAAGGAGGCGCTCGGCTGGGACCCCGACCTCGACTTCCACGTGCCGAGCGAGGTCTACGAGGCCTTCCGCGCCTGCGTGGCGCGCGGCGAGGAGCTCCAGCGTGAATGGCAGCGGCGGCTGGCGCGCTGGCGCGCGCAAGACTCTGCTCGAGCCGCCGAGTGGGAGCGCGCCTGGCAGGGCCGGCCCGCCGAGGGCCTCGCTGAGGCGCTTCCCTCGTTCGACCCGGCCGAAGCCGGCGCCCTTGCGACCCGTGCGGCCGGCAGCGCGGTGATGCAGGCGTTCAAGCCTTACGTGCCGACGATGCTGGGAGGCTCCGCGGATCTGGCCGAGTCGACCAAGACCGAGTTCAAAGGCGATCCGAGCTTCGGACGCGAACGGGCCGGCCGGAACGTGCACTTCGGCGTGCGAGAGCACGCGATGGGCGCGGTCGTCAACGGCATGGCGCTGCTCGGCGGAATCGTCAAGCCGTATGGCTCGACGTTCCTGATTTTCTCCGACTACATGCGTCCGCCGATCCGGCTCTCAGCGCTGATGCGGCTACCGGTGGTGTGGGTCTTCTCACATGACTCGGTCGCACTCGGCGAGGACGGGCCGACCCACCAGCCGGTCGAGCACTACGCGACGCTGCGGGCGATCCCGGGCCTGACGGTCATCCGGCCCGCCGACGCCGCCGAGACTGCCGAGGCGTGGCGAGTAGCGCTCGAGGACTGCGACGGCCCGGTGTGTCTTCTCCTCACCCGCCAGGCGGTGCCCGTGCTCGACCGATCGTCGCTG